>JBPCLK010000075.1:0-20333 GCA_051003355.1 Chthoniobacterales bacterium
GCCTAAGCCGCATTCTCAATTACCGGGAAGCCGCAAACGGCCAGAAGATCGGGATCAGCACACTCGCGGTCAGCCAACAAATTAGGTTTAACGGGACACCGATGCGCGGAAAGTCCGTGAACTTGTAGCCGCCCGCGCCGAAGACGTAGGTGTTCGTTTGGTAACCAATCGGCGTGGAGAAGCTGGCGCTGCATCCAAACATCACTGCGATGGTAAACGGCCGCGCGTCCACGCCCATGGCGGCGGCAATCTCAAAGGCAATCGGAGTAAGCAGGACGGCGACGGCGTTGTTGCTGATCAATTCGGTCAGCACCATGGCCACGAAATACATGACGGAAAGAGTGACGGCCGGCCCGAACCGGCCGAAGGCGCTGGTGACACCCGTCGCCAGCAGATGGGCCGCACCGGTCGTCTCCATGGCCTGGCCGAGGGCGAGCATCCCGAAGATGATAAAAAGGAGCGGCCATTCGATCGATTCGTAGGCTTCCTCCACGTCGAGACATCTCGTCAGGATAACCAGCACCGCGGCCACGAGCGCGAGCACCGTGATCGAAAAAACGTTGAAAGCCGCGAGCGTCATGACCGCGATGATCGCTGCGATGGCGAGTGGCGGCTTCTGCCGGCGGAAGGCGCGCTGCTTCGGCTCGGTCAGGCTCAGGAAATCGCGTTCCTGCATGAGCCGGTGGATCCCTTCGGCCGGCCCCTGGACCAGCAGCGTATCGCCAAAAGCCAGGCGCACATCCTCGAATTGTTCGCGTAGATTTTCCCCTTGGCGATGCACCGCCAGGATCAGGACGCCGTAGCGCTGGCGGAAGTTGAGTTCCCGCAGCGTCTTGCCCACAAAGCCCGAGCGACTCCCGATGATCCCCTCCATCAGCACCGCTTCGCGTGGAGCGGCGGCTTCTCCTTCGAGTGCGGCTTCCGGTTGGAAAATCACGCCCGGCATTTCCTTGATCGCCTTCACCCCGGCGACCGGGGATTCCAGCAGCAACATGTCGCCGGCCAGGAAGCGCAGTTCGTCGAGGGGCGTCCTCAGCCGCTGGCCATTGCGGACTACATCGATGATGCGCGCTTCGCGCAAACGCACCAGCGGAGTCTCCGGCAGGGTCTTCCCGACCAGCGGCGACTCGCGGCTGATCACTGCCTGCATCAGGAATTGTTTCGCCATTCCGCTGCCAATGAGTGCAGCGAGCGTCTCGCGGGTAGGCAGGAGTTTGCGACCAAGGAAGAGCACATAGGCGATACCGATGATCGCGTAGACAATGCCGAGCGGCGTAATTTCAAAAACTCCGAACGGCGGTTGTCCGTGATGTTTGTTCACGCCATCCACGAGCAGGTTGGTGGAAGTGCCGAGCAGGGTGCAGGTGCCGCCGAGGATGGAGAAATAAGAAAGCGGGATCAGGAGCCGGGAAGCCTTCAAGTCCGTACTACGCGCGAGGGCGAGCACCACCGGCATAAACACCACCACGACCGGCGTGTTATTCACGAAAGCCGAGAGCGGCACGGTCAACAAGGCCAGCGCCGCCAGCGCCCGGAGCTCGCTTTTCCCTGCCATGCGCAAGAAAACGCGGGCCAGCGCGTCGATCGCGCCCGTCCTTTCCAGGGCCGCACTGAGCACAAACATGCACCCGATGACAATCGGAGCGCTGTTACTGAAAACCGCCAGCGTTTCGTTAGTCCCGAGGATGCCCGTGACCAGCAGCGTCGCCATGGCACTGAGTGCCACCAGATCGGGGGACATCCACTCGCGCAGGAAGGCGATGAAGACCACCACGACCAGCGCAAAAACAATAACAAGATGTATGGAATGCACGTCCATCATGGTGAGCCGAAATCGGGCCGGGCACTTTGTCGCCGACAACGCGCCGGTGCACAACCCCGAAATCACAGTTGGGCTACCGTCGTTTTGGTTGCGAGCGGCTGTCCGGGGTCTAACGTTCTTAAGCAGAGGAGGCTAAATCGTGAAGGCTGAGCAAAAGCACGGAGACGATATTCGGACCCAATTATATTTCCCCAGCCTGCTGAGTGTGCTGGCCCTGTTCTTCACCTCGTGCACACTCTTCAGCTTCCAGGACCGGGCGCGCACGCCGCTCAAGGAGATGAAATCGGTCGTGCACGTGAAATCGAAAAGCTTCGACGTGCCCCCCAAAGTGCTGGAAGGATTTCGGCCCGAATATCCAGAGCTTGAAGCTGATCGTCGCGAGAAAGGCTTCGTCAGCATCATTTGCACGGTGGGGACGGACGGCCGCGCGACGGATTTCGCGGTCGAGTCGATGACCAACCCCGCTTTCGCCTACGAAGCCATGCGGGCAATCGCAAAATGGCACTGGGCGCCGGCCATGAAGGACGGCCGTCCCGTGGCCCAGCAGATCCGAGTGCCAATGCATTTCAACGCCATCTAGCGTCCGTCCAGCCTAACGATTGGAGCGCGCAAGGGCCGTCCTCTTTGGCTGATGGGCAGACGAATTCTCCCGACTTTCGCCCCCTCGCAAAATTGACGCGCCGCCGGAAATGCGGTTCATCGTTATTCTGTGAGCCGCATTCTCATTGCCGACGATCAGCCCGATGTGCTGGAAGCGCTGCGCATCATGCTCAAAGGCGAAGGCTATCAGACCGACGTCGTAACGTCATTAGGCGCAGTCATGAATTCGCTCGAGAAGCGCAGTTACGCGCTCCTCATGATGGATCTCAATTACAACCGCGACACGACCTCGGGCCAGGAAGGCCTCGAAATTATCCCGCGCATCCAGGCGCTCGATGACACCCTTCCGATCGTCGCGATGACGGCCTGGGCCACCGTCGATCTGGCGGTCGAGGCGATGAAACTCGGCGCCCGAGATTTCGTCACCAAACCCTGGGATAACGAGCGCGTTCTCTCCATCGTCCGCACCCAGATCGCGCTCGGCAGCGCCTTGCGCAGAAGTCAGCAGCTCGAAGCGAAAAACGAACTGCTGGCAGGCCAGATGCCAGACATTATTTCCAATTCGCCCCGGATGCAGCCAGTCATCGAATTGATCAGCAAAGTGGCGCCTTCGGATGCCAACGTCCTCATTACCGGGGAAAACGGGACCGGCAAAGGATTAGTCGCGCGCGCCTTGCATTCCCTCTCGCCGCGTGCCGGCAAGGTCATGATCACGGTCAACATGGGCGGTCTCTCCGAGGGCGTTTTCGAGAGCGAACTTTTTGGTCACGTCAAAGGCGCCTTTACCGACGCTAAGACCGATCGCGCCGGCCGTTTCGAGTTGGCGGATGAGAGCACGCTCTTCCTCGACGAAATCGCGAACCTGCCCTTGAGCCAGCAAGCCAAGCTCCTCCGTGTGATCGAGACCGGCGAATTTGAACGCGTCGGATCGTCGCGCACCCTGCACGCCAACGTGCGGATCATTTCCGCGACCAACGCCAGTCTGCACGATGAAGTAGCGGCGGGACGATTCCGCCAGGATTTGCTCTTCCGTTTGAACACGATTGAGATCGCGATCCCGTCCTTGCGCGAGCGCCGGGAAGACATCGCGCCGCTCGCCGCACATTTCCTCGCCCAGCATAACGAACGTTACCGGAAACAAATGATCGGCTTCGAGCCGGCCGCGCACGAAGCCCTTCTTCGCCACGAATTTCCCGGCAACGTGCGAGAACTCGATCACGTCATCGAACGCGCCGTCCTCATGTCGCAGGGCGCAAAAATCAAGCCTAACGACCTCGGCCTGACCAGCCTGCCGGACGGCACGCCTAGGCTGGAGGAGATGAGCCTTGAGGAAGTGGAGGCCTTTCTGATCAAAAAAGCGCTGGCCCGCAACGACGGCAACGCTCGCAAGGCGGCGGAGTCGTTAGGCCTGAGCCGCAGTGCGTTCTACCGCCGTCTGCAACACTACGGTCTGTGATGAATTGTTGATGGCCGCGTTCTGACCCAGGGGAATTTGTGGCGAGCAAGCCAAAGCAACAACCAACCATCCGAAACCCGAAATCTCGTCGACGCGTTTCCCACGAAGGACGCCTCTCCTGGTTGACCTTCGCCGCGGTCGCGCCGGCACTCCTCATCGCCCTTGTCCTGCTTTGGACTGGCGAATACAGCGCCAAAGTCGTTTGGACTTTGCTTCTTTTCATGTCCGTGGCTGCGCTCATGTCGTTGGCCAGCGCTCGAGAGCATGTCGTGCGGCCGCTGCAAACCATGAGCAACCTTCTCGCCGCTTTGCGTGAAGGCGATTATTCCATTCGCGCCCGCGGCGCCAAGCCCGATGACGCACTCGGCGAAGTCCTGCTCGAGATTAATCAGCTCGGCGAAACGCTGCGGGTGCAACGTCTCGGCGCCTTTGAGGCGACCGCGCTTCTCCGCACCATCATGGCGGAAATCGAAGTCGCGGTTTTTACTTTCGATCCTGACCGCCGTCTCCGGCTGGTGAATCGCGCGGGCGAAAATCTTCTCCGCCAGCCGATTGATAAACTACTCGGACGCCGCGCGAGCGACCTTGGGCTCGCTGTCTGTCTCGATGCCGATGAAGACGCGCCCCTGAGCCTGAATTTTCCCGGCGCTTCAGGCCGCTGGGGCATTCGCAAAAGCAATTTCCGCGAGCGCGGCCTGCCCCACGAGTTGCTCGTGCTCACCGATCTCAGCCGCACCCTGCGCGAAGAGGAACGCATCGCCTGGCAACGACTCGTCAGAGTGCTTGGCCACGAAATGAACAACTCCCTCGCACCGATCAAGTCGATCGCGGGCAGCCTCGAGCATTTGCTCAGGCGCGATCCGCCGCCGGACGATTGGCGTGACGATGCCAAGAGTGGTTTGAACGTCATCGCCACCCGGGCGGAATCGCTCAGCCGCTTCATGCAGGCCTACGCCCGCCTGGCCCGTCTCCCCACCCCGCAGACGGAATCGATCGACCTCGGCGAACTCGTTAGGCGCGTGATTAGCCTGGAGACTCGCCTCGCCATTCGGTTGGCAGAAGGTCCGCACCTCATGATCTCGGCTGACGCCGCGCAAATCGAACAATTGCTCATCAACATCCTGCACAATGCCGTCGACGCCGCGCTCGAGACCGGCGGCAATGTCAGCGCCGGGTGGCGACAACGAGGCGACTGCGCGGAAGTCTTCGTGCGCGACGAAGGTCCAGGCATCATGAACCCGGGCAATCTTTTTGTGCCTTTCTTTACCACCAAGCCGGGCGGTTCGGGCATTGGTCTCGCACTCAGCCGGCAGATCGCGGAAGCGCACAACGGTTCGCTCACCCTGGCCAATCGTGTGGATCGGATCGGCAGCGAGGCACTGCTTCGCATACCTCGTTAGGCCCTAACGAATATCTGATTCAACCAACCCGGAAAATCTAAAAAACAGATGTCCCGTAATCGGGACGCCGTAATCCCATCCTCGGAGCGAAAGTTCGTGTCTTGGATTTTGGATATAGTTTGTAAACAACTTATTACTAATAGTTTATGACTAATTTTTTCGTGTGGCACAACCATTGCAATAGGGGACGGCACCCCCGGAAAAATATCTGAATCCAAACCCCGGCTCGAACGCATCTCACTGGTAACAACAATTAGTTTTATGAAAAACACCGCCCACCTCATCCCAAACCATCGGCGCTCTCAAGCCGACCTGCGCCATTCGCGCGACCAGCGGATCTTTCCGCCGACCAGTCACAATTTTCATCAACAGCAGTTGCCCGGCAGCTGCGGGCAGCCGCTGCAATTTGAACACCCGGCCTTCTTCAAAATCAGCAACGACTATTTCGCTGGCGAAGCAGCGCGCAACTTCGTGGTCGATTCTGGTGTTTTCGCCGCTCTCATCGTGGCGGCGTTGCTGCCCATCGCCAACGGCTTCCAGGCCGTTGCCACGCTCATTCACAGCGTTGGCGTGCTTTAAGCAGCCGCTTAGGCCATCGTTATGCAACAAAGCTTCGAAGTGATTGGCGGCGACAAGCCCGCGCGCGCTCCGGGCTTTACCTCGGTTACCTCGTCCATGGATGTCCCGCGCCCTGATGTTGCCCGCAAGAAAAAGAAGAAGCGGTTGATCATCGGAGGCGTGTCGGTCCTCGCACTCATTCTCGTCAGCGTCCTCGTCTCGCGCTTGAAGCCGGCCGCAGTCAGCGTCGATCGGGCTGCGGTCTGGGTCGACGTCGTTAAACGTGGCCCCATGCTGCGCCAGGTGCGCGGCCTCGGCACGCTCGTGCCAGAAGACATTCGCTGGATCGCGACGAGCAAAGAAGGCCGCGTGGAAAAGATCGTCGTTAGGCCGGGGGCAAAGGTGCAGCCTGACACCATCATCCTCGAACTCTCCAGCCCCGATTTGCAACAGTTGGCGCTCGATGCCGACTCAGCCGCCACGACGGCGGAAGCGGAGCTGACCACCCTGCGAGCCACGCTCCAGCGCGAATTGCTTAGCCAAGAATCCACCACCGCGCAGGTCCATTCGGAGTACCTCCAAGCAAAGATGGAAGCGGAGACGAACGACAACCTGAAGAAAAACGGCCTCATCGCCAATCTCGAATACAAGACCTCGATCATCAAACGCGACGAACTCCAGAACCGCGACGAAATCGAAAACAAACGTCTCGTTTTCGCCCGCGATTCGATTGAGCCGCAGCTCGCGGCCAAGCAGGCAACCGTCAATCAACTGAAAGCTGCCGCCGGATTAAAAGCCCGCGACGTGGAAGCGCTCCACGTCAAAGCCGGCATGGAGGGCGTCCTGCAACAGCTCCCGGTCGAAGTTGGCCAGCGTGTCATCGCCGGAACGAACCTCGCTCGTGTCGCCGATCCAAAGAAATTAAAAGCGCAGATCAAAATCGCCGAGACGCAGGCAAAAGACATTCAGATCAATCAGCCGGCGTCCATCGACACCCGCAACGGCATCATCGCCGGACACGTCACCCGCGTCGATCCTGCCGTCGAGCAAGGCACCGTCACAGTCGACGTCGCGCTCGATGGCGAACTGCCGAAGGGCGCGCGCCCCGACCTGAGCGTCGACGGCACGATCGAGCTCGAACGCCTCGACAATGTCCTCTACGTCGGACGTCCAGCCTTCGCCCAGGATGGAGCGACTGTGGGCGTTTTCCGTCTCGCTAGTAATGGCGAAGCCAATCGTACCCCGGTCCATTTCGGCCGCAGTTCGGTCAACACCATCGAGATCCTGAGCGGCTTGAAAGAAGGCGACCAGGTCATTCTTTCCGACACCAGCGCCTACGATTCGCATGACCGGATCCGGCTGAACTAACGACTAACGAATTTTCTAACCACCAACCACACCACCACATGACCAACGGCAACAATACCCTCATCCACCTTGACGGCGTGACCAAAGTCTTCCTCACCGACGAGGTCGAAACACACGCACTTTCGGGCATTCACCTCGATATTCGCACCGGCGAATACGTCTCCATCGCAGGCCCATCTGGTTGCGGAAAATCGACTTTGCTCTCGATCCTCGGCCTACTCGATACACCTTCCGACGGCAGCTATTCGCTTAAGGGCGGCGAGGTGGCGAACCTCTCGTTTCCGGAGCGGGCGCGCATCCGCAATCGCGAAATCGGGTTCATCTTCCAGAGCTTTAATCTCATCGGTGATCTCACCGTTTATGAAAACGTCGAGCTGCCGCTGACCTATCGCGGGATGGCCTCGAGCGACCGAAAAACCTTCGTCACCGAAGCGCTTGAACGCGTCGGGATGGCGCATCGGGCGAAACATTTGCCGAGCCAGCTCTCCGGTGGCCAGCAACAGCGCGTCGCGGTCGCTCGCGCCCTGGCCGGTAAACCGGCCATCCTCTTGGCTGACGAGCCGACTGGGAATCTCGATTCGCGCAATGGCGAAGCGGTCCTGGATCTGCTGAGGGAACTGCACGAGGGCGGCGCGACCATCTGCATGGTCACGCACGACCAGCGCTTCGCACAGAACGCCGACCGCACGATCCACTTGTTCGACGGGCGGGTGGTCGAGGACCAAATCGCCGCCTAACGAGATACATCGATGCGTTGGAACGCGATCAACGACGGGACCAGCAAAACGTTCCTCATCCTTGGTCTTTTGCTCGCGAACATCGCTGTCACGCTTTCGCACCAACGCGCGCCGTCGCCGGCTCCGGAGAGTTCACGCGCCTCGGATGCTCTTTACGGCGCTCTCGCCGAAAACTCCACCAGTTCACGCGTCACCCCGGGACTCGGCGGGGCGCCTCGTTTAGCCCGCCAGGCGCGGGCGCTCCCCCGATTTGTCGGCCCCTCGCCCTGACTTTATGGCCACTCCACTAATCGAACTTAAACACATCGAACGCTCCTATCCGTTAGGCAAACAACAGTTCTTCTACGTCCTGCGCGACATCAATCTCGCGGCCCAGGAAGGCGATTTCGTTTCCGTGATGGGACCTTCCGGCGCGGGAAAATCGACGCTCCTGCATTTGATCGGGATGCACGACTTCGGTTGGACGGGCGAATACTTTCTCGACGGCACCGCCGTGCACAACCTGAAGCCAAAAGAGCGCACCACTCTGCGTAACGAGCAGATCGGTTTCGTGTTTCAGAACTACAACCTGCTCGACGACCTGACCGTTTACGAAAACCTGGACATTCCCCTCTCCTATCGGCGTTATAGCAAATCGGAGCGCGCCGCGCTCGTGGCCGACACGCTTGATCGTTTCTCGATCGTCGGGAAAAAGGATCTCTACCCGCGCCAACTCTCCGGCGGCCAGCAACAACTCGTCAGCATTGCCCGCGCGATCATCGCCAAGCCGAAACTGATCCTGGCCGACGAGCCGACCGGCAACCTCCATTCCAGCCAGGCCGACGACATCATGCAGCTCTTCAAAAAGCTGAACCGCGGAGGCACCACCATCATCCAAGTCACTCATTCGGAAACCAACGCCGCCCACGGCAACCAAACTATCCAGCTGCGCGACGGCTGGATCGTGAAATAAAACCACCACTATGAAAAATCTGCTGACCATCTCCATCTGCCTCGTCCTCGGCACACTGAGCGCGAAGGCCACCACCGAAGAAAACATCCACGAAACGCGCGCCGCCAAGCCAGGCGGCACATTGGTCGTCGACGTCGAGTTCGGCTCGATCGAAGTCGTTCCTGGCGACAGCGATAAGGTCGTGATCGACGCCCAACGCAAGATCACTGCCTCCTCGAAGGAGAAGGAGACGGAGTATTTCAAAAGAGTCCCGCTCACCATCACCACCGAAGGCAACAAGGTCATCGTGCGCGCGATCAACAAAAACGATTCGTTAGGCTCGCAGATCTGGAAATTGATGGGACGCACCCGCACCGAGGGGCGCTATGCGATCAAAGTTCCCTCCAGTTTCAGCGTCGATCTCGACACTTCCGGCGGTGACATCACCGCCCACGGACTCACCGGCGAGGTCAAGACCGACACCAGCGGCGGCGACCTGAATTTCTCGCAGATCCACGGCGCCATTCACGGCGACACCAGCGGCGGCGACATCATCGCGAAAGAATGCGACGGCGTAACGAATCTCGACACCAGTGGTGGTCGCGTTGAAGTCACGGGCGGCCACGGCAAACTCGATGTCGACACCTCCGGCGGAAACGTCACGGTCCTGAACCGCATCGGCGATGCGAAAGTCGAGAGCAGCGGCGGCAAGCTCCGCCTCGGTAACATCAGCGGAACACTCAATGCTGAAACCTCCGGTGGATCGGTCTCCGCCATTCTGCCGTCGCCCGTGGCCGGCGACGTGCGCCTGGAAACTTCCGGCGGCAGCATCACTGTCCTCACCCCGCCGAACGCCACCCTTACGATCGACGCTGATACCAGCGCGGGCAGCGTGCGAAGCGATCTTCCAATTTCGCGCACTAACTCCGACAGCGATTCCCTCAAGGGGACGCTCAACGGTGGCGGCACCAAGCTCGTCCTCCGCAGCAGCGCCGGCTCGATCGAGATCGTTTCCGCCGAAAAGGAGACGGCGCAGCAATGACAAACGCATTTCGCTTTGCCATCCGCCAGCTCTGGAAATCTCCGGGCTTCACCTTCGCCGCCGTCACCGTCCTCGCTCTCGGAATAGGGGTGAACACCGCCATCTTCAGCCTCGTCAACGCGATGCTTTTCTCGCCGCCGCCTTACAAAAACCCGGCCGAGATCGTGCAGCTCTTTTCCCAAGACAAGAAAAACCCGAAGAGCTTCCGCGCGTTTTCCTACCCGACGTTTTCCGACGTGCGGGCGCAGAACACGGTCTTCTCCGGGCTCATGGCTCACACTGAAACGGTCGTTGGCCTCGGTGAAAAGGGGAACACGCACCGCGCGCCCGCCGATCTCGTGAGCTCGAATTATTTCTCCGTTCTCGGAGTTCGGCCCGCTTCCGGAAGAACCTTCCTGCCCGAGGAAGAAAAGCCCGGGCGTGCCGAGCGCGTCGCGATCGTGAGTTATCGCTATTGGAAGAAATATTCGCACGACTCGTCGCTTCTCGGCCACACCCTTCTGATCAACGGCCAACCCTTCAGCGTCATCGGGATCATGCCCCAGGGATTGACGGAAACGGAGAGCATTTTCTCCGCGGAGGTCTGGCTGCCGCTCGGCGTTTACGACGAAGTCATGAACGACTCGCGACGCGCGCCCGCGCAGTCGGCCCTCGCCGATCGGAGCCGGGAGGACCTGATCCTGATTGGCCGATTGAAACCAGGGCAGAAGGTTGTGACCGCAGGACCGGCGTTGAAAGGACTCGCGACGAATCTGGAGACCGCGTTTCCGGTCGAACAAAAAGATCAGACCTTCATGATCGCGCCGCTCGATCGCTTCTCAAGCAGCACCGATCCGTCGAATCCGGGGCCGTTTTACGCCATCGGCATTCTCCTCTCGAGTATGGCTGGCGTGGTCCTGCTCGTGGCCTGTTTGAATTTGGCCAACATGCTTCTCGCGCGCAGCACCGCGCGACGCAAAGAAATCGCCATCCGCCTCGCGCTCGGCGGGAGCCGCGGAAGCATTATTAGGCAACTGCTCAACGAAGGGTTCGTGCTCGCGCTGCTGGGGGGCGCGGGCGGGCTGATCCTGGGATTGTGGTCGATCGATTTGCTGGCCGCTTCCTTCAGCAAGGTCGCACCGTTCGAAGTCGATTGGCTGGGCGAACCCAATCCGATGGTCCTGGCTGCGACGCTGGGTTTTTGCGTGTTGGGAACCCTCGGCTTTGCGCTCGGTCCCGCGCTCAAACTCTCGCGCACGAGTGTGCTCGGAGATTTGAAGCAGCACGCCGGGGAAGACGCCAGCCGGCGGCGCTGGCGATTTTTGCCGCGCAATCCGTTGATCGTCGCGCAGATCGCTTTCTCGCTCGCGCTCATTACCGCGGCGGCACTTTTCATTCGGAGCGCGACGAAAGCGGCTTCAATCGATTCCGGCTTGCACGCCGCTAATACTTTCCTCGTCGAAACCGACGCCAGCCTGGGCGGTTTCAACCAGCGGAGCGCGGAAGATTTGTATCGGAGGCTGCAGGAAAAATTCGCCGCGCTTCCGGGTGTGAAGAGCGCCAGCATCTCGGCGACGGTTCCCTTCGGCACCACCTCGATCCGACGGAGCGTGCAGCGCGCCGGCACCCACGCTGCGCCCGGCACGGAGCCGGCGACCCCGCAGGGGGGACGCACTTTTTCTCCCTGGTGGAACAGCGTCGGGGCCGATTATTTCGCCACTGTCGGGTTGCCGGTGCTGCGGGGCCGAGCTTTTACCGCCTTCGAAGCAACCCAGCCGGGCGGACCGGCCGTCGCCGTGATCGACGAAGCGCTGGCGAAAAAATTGTGGCCTAACGAAGACGCGCTCGGGCACCAAATTCAATTCCCTGTGCTCGATATTCCGACCGCGGAATCCGCCGGAGAAAGTGGTGAAATCAAACGCGGCGCGCCCATCGAGATCATCGGGATCGTGCGGTCGGCGAAGAACCGCCTCTTCGACCGCGATCTCCAGGGCGCGCTTTATCTACCCTTCGCGCGCGGCTTCAAGAATAGCGTTTTCTTCTTCGTGAAATTCGCGTCGTTGCCGGCGGGCGATGAAACGGCCACGGCCGATCTCCTCCGCCGAACCGTGCAAAGCGTCGATCCCGTTCTGCCCGTCTTCGAACTGCGCACCTTCGCGCAGCACATGGACAACAATCCGCAGCTCTGGTTCGTGCAGGCCGGGGCGGCCCTCTTTTCCGTCTTCGGCGGGCTCGCGCTCGGGCTCTCGGTGGTCGGTCTTTACGGAGTCAAAGCCTACTCGGTAGCGCGGCGGACGCGGGAGATCGGCATCCGCATCGCCCTCGGGGCCCAGCGCAAGGCGGTGCTCTGGCTGGTCCTGCGCGAAGGCCTAACGATGATTGCCTTTGGCCTCGCGTTTGGATTCCTGCTCGCGCTCGGCACCGGAAAAGTCGTGAGCAGCATTCTCTTCCAGGTGAGCCCGCTCGATCCTTTCGCCTTCACTCTCGCGCCGGCGCTGCTCGCGCTCGCGGCGTTGCTCGCGACCTGGCTGCCGGCAAGACGGGCGACACGCATCACTCCGATGGAGGCGCTTCGCGATGAGTAACTCAGCCGTCTCAGCTAACTCTTCGTGCCGGCGTCTCGCCTGCACGCCTCACAAACCTGCGGGCGAGACGCCTGAATTACCATGAATGATCTCCGCTACGCCTTCCGCCAGCTCTTTAAGGAACCGCGTTTCACTCTTATCGCGGTCTTCGCTCTCGCCATCGGGATCGGCGCGAACACCGCCATCTTCAGCGTGGTCAACGCTGTCTTGCTCAAGCCATTGCCGTATCCGCAGCCCGAACAACTGGTCGCGTTCGGTGCCGTTGACCTCCGCGAACCGCACGGCGACGGCGGATTCAACTCGGTCAGCTATCCCGACTACTTCGACATGCGGGCGCAGAACAAAAGCTTTGCCGATCTCGCGATCTATCGGCGGGAACATCTCACCCTCGCGACCAGCGGAGCGGCCCAGAGTCTCGTGGCCAGCCAAGTCACGGGCGAATTCTTCGACGTCCTCGGAGTCCACCCGATGCTGGGACGCACTTTTACTCGGACGGAGGAGAAGCCGGGCGGAGGACCGAATGGCCTAACGACGGTGCTGAGCCACGATTTCTGGCAAAAACAATTCAAGGGCGACCGTTCCATCATCGGCAAACCGATCGTCCTCGACGGCTTGCCTTACACGGTCGTCGGAGTGATGCCGGCGGGCTTCGTGTTCCCGCTCGATTCGGATGCTTCCGAGCTCTTCATCACCATCGCTCGTTATGCGAGCACGACCGATGGAAGCAAACCGGCGACGGCGCAGCGAGGTAACCATAGCCTGCAGGGAATCGGGCGATTGAAACCAGGCGTGACCGCCGCGCAGGCCGACACCGAGCTGCGCACGATCGCCGCCGCACTGGCCCGTCAGTATCCGGATTCGAACACCAGCTTTAGCGCAGGCGCGACGCTGCTCCGCCAGAATCTGGTCGGTGATGTGGCGCGCGGGCTCTACGTCCTCTTCGGCGCGGTCGCCTGTGTCTTGCTCATCGCGAGCGCGAACGTGGCCAACCTTCTCCTCGCTCGTGCCACCGTCCGGCAAAAGGAAATCGCGTTGCGCGCCGCGCTCGGCGCCAGTCGCGGCCGGATCGTTCGACAACTACTGACCGAGAGCGTCCTCCTTTCCGCCCTTGGCGGCCTCTGCGGCCTGCTGCTCGCCGCCTGGGGCACGAGCGCCTTGATTGCCCTCGTGCCGGATACCGTCCCGCGCGCGCAAAACATCCAGCTCGACGGCACCGTCCTGGTCTTCACTTTCCTGGCATCGTTAGGCACCGGCGTTCTCTTCGGGCTTGCCCCAGCCTGGCAAACGTCGCGGCTCGATCTCCGCTCCTCCCTCAACGATAGTGCACGCGGCAGCAGCAGCGTCGGCCACCACCGTTTGCGCAATGCGCTCGTCGTGACCGAAGTCGCGCTCGCTCTCCTCCTGCTCACCGGGGCAGGATTGCTCCTGCAGAGTTTCTCCCGTCTCAGCCACGTCAATCCCGGCGTGCAACCGGAACACTTGCTCACGGCGGGCATCACCCTTTCCGATTCGTCCTATCCGCAGCCGGAAAAGATCACGCTCTTTCAGGATCAATTACTGACCCGCGTCCGCGCGCTACCGGGCGTGCGCGACGCAAGCACCGTCGTCCCGTTGCCGCTCAGCGGGAGCAACATGAGCACCTCCTTCGATCTGCAGGAACGCCCGAAAGCGGAAGGACAACAAGATACGAGCGCCTTCCGGATCGTGAGCACCGATTACTTCCGCACCATGGGCGTCTCGTTAGTCCGCGGCCGCTTCTTCGATGCATCGGACCAGGCGAAATCAAAACAGGTCGCAATCATCAACCAGCGTTTCGCCGAGAAATATTTCCCCGGCGAAGACCCGATCGGCCAGCAGATGAGACCCGGACTTTCGCTGACCGAAGACGATGGCCCGATGCGCGAGATCATCGGGATCGTGAGCAATGTGAAACACCAGGCGCTTCGCGCCGCCTTCACTCCGGAGATGTATCTACCGTCGGCCCAGTTTCCGATGCCATTCTTCTCTGTCGTGCTCCGCACGAATACCTCGCAACCAGCGAGCGTGACCTCCGCGTTGCGCAACGCTCTCAGCCAGGTTGACCCAGGAGTGCCGCTCACCCGCGTCCGTTTGTTCGACGAATACATCTCGGAGTCGCTCGCGCGTCCGCGTTTCAACGCCGTGCTGCTCTCGATCTTCGCCGGCGTAGCGCTTGTGCTCACGGCCATCGGCATCTACGGCGTGATGGCCTACTCCGTCGCGCAGCGCCGCCAGGAGATTGGGATTCGCATGGCGCTCGGCGCGCAAAAAAGCGATGTCCTGCGACTGGTCGTGGGCGGCGGCATGCAACTGACCGCGCTCGGCGTGATCGTCGGCCTGGTCGCCTCCTACGCCCTAACGAGATTAATGAGAAGCCTGCTCTTCGGCGTCGGCTCCTTCGATGCCCTGACGCTCGGCGCTGTCGCCCTCCTCCTCGCCGCCATCGCCCTTCTCGCCTGCTGGCTGCCCGCCCGCCGTGCCGCCGGCATCAATCCTCTCACCGCGCTCAAGACTGACTAACAAATCATGCTGGCAGACCTTCGCTACGCCATCCGGATGCTGATCAAGTCGCCTGCGTTCAGCATCCTCGCGATTGTCGCGCTTGCGCTCGGGATCGGCGCCAACACCGCCATCTTCAGTGTGGTCGACGCGGTTCTGTTGCGACCCCTGCCTTATCCGGAGCCGGACAAACTCATTCTCATGCGGGAACGAATGCCGATCTTCGAATCGGGCTCAGTCAGTTTCCCTAACTATGTCGATTGGCGCGCCATGCAGCACAGCTTTACCGATCTGGCGCTCTTCCGGCGCGACTCGATGAATCTCTCCAGCCGCGGAGAGGAAACTCCACCCGAACGGATTAGCGGCGGCGTCATGACGTGGAACACGATGCAAATCGTCGGAATGAAACCAATCATCGGCCGCGATTTCACGGAAAAGGAAGATGTCGCCGGCGGCCCTAAAGTGGCGCTGATCAGCGAACGCCTTTGGAAAAAACGCTTCGCCAAATCGCCCAAGGTGCTCGGGCAACAGCTCGTCGTCGACACCGTGCCGCGCACGATCATCGGCGTGCTGCCCGACACGATTCAGGTCATGCGCACGAGCGACGTCTATATTCCATTTGGAGATCAGCGTGCAGATAAGAACGTCCTGCAGCGCGACAACCATCCTGGTTTCTCTGTCCTCGGGCGGCTCAAGCCGGGCGTGACTCTAGAGCAGGCGCGCGCGGACATGGCGAACATCGCCCGCGAACTCACCCGGAAATATCCTGCGTCGAACACCGGGCGCTCGGTCAACGCACGCACCCTGCTCGATTCCGGCGTAGGCGATTATCGCCAGAATCTCAACCTGCTCCTTGCGGCGGTCGGCTGCGTTTTGCTCATCGCCTGCGCTAACGTCGCAAACCTGCAACTGGCACGCGCTCTTTCCCGCGGCAAGGAACTGGCAGTCCGCACGGCGATGGGCGCGAGTCGCTGGCGTTTGATGCGTCTCGTGCTGGTAGAAAGCGCGTTGCTCAGCCTCGCCGGCGGCGCGGTCGGACTGCTCATCGCGATCTGGAGCCTCGATGCCATCCACGCGCTCAGTCCTCCAAATTCGCTCCGATTCCAAGAGACGAAAATCGACACACTCACGCTTTTTTTTACCACTGTGACAGCTCTGATCTGCGGCGTCCTCGTCGGCGTCTGGCCAGCATGGCGCGTCTCGCGGCTCGCATCGCTCAGCAGCGTGCTGCATGAGACTGGCACCCGCGGAGGGAGCGATAGCGCGAGCCGGCAACGTGCCCGCGGCGTTTTGGTCGTGGTCCAAGTGGCGCTCGCGCTCGTCCTCCTGGCCGGCGCTGGCCTCACGTTGAAGAGCTTTTGGCGCTCGCAAAACGCTCCGCTTGGCTTTGATCCGGGCGGCATCCTGACCATGACGCTTTCGCTGCCGGAAGCGCGCTACGATTCCAACGAAAAGGTGGTCAACTTCTACCACCTGCTCATTCAGCGGGTCGAAACCTTGCCCGGCGTGGAGGCCGCCGCGATCGGCGAGAACGTGCCTTTCGATAACACGGAATGGGATAGCTCCTTCCACATCACCGGGACGCCGCGCCCGCCGCACGGGCAGGAGCCTTCGGCGGAAGTCAACGTGGTCACGCCAGACTACTTCAAGGTGCTCAAGATGCCGATTCTGCGCGGACGCAATTTCGGGCCGGAAGAGCGGCCCAAGCAGCCGCGCTCGGTCATTATCGATGAAAGCCTGGCGCGGCGCTATTTCCCGAAGCAGGACCCGATCGGCCAACACTTCGACGACAACCAGACGAATGACGAGACTCCGCCGCCGCTGACGATCGTGGGAGTCGTCCCGCGGGTGCGGAGCGACGCGCCCGGTGAGGAATTCGACCGCCAGAAACTGCCGCAGATGTATTTTTGCGCGACGCAATTCGCCCGTTTCGAAAATTCGCTTCTCGTTAGGGTAAAGAGGGGCGATCCCGCCGGCCTTGCGCCTGCCATTCTGCGCGAGGTGCAGGGCCTCGATCCCGATCAACCGATCGCGAGCATCTCGACCATGCAAAAAAACATCGCGGAAAGCCTCGCCACGCGTCGTCTCACGATGACCCTGCTCGGCGCCTTCGCGGCCCTCGCGCTCGTGCTGGCGAGTGTCGGACTCTACGGAGTGATGGCACTAAGCGTGACGCAGCGGACTCGCGAATTCGGTATTCGCCTCGCGCTCGGCGCCCCGCGCAAGGATGTCTTCCGCCTCGCGCTCGGCCGCGGCCTTTTACTCGTTGGAATCGGCCTCGGCATCGGTTTTTTAGGCGCACTCGGTGCCGGACGAGCCCTGTCCAGCCTGCTCTACGATGTCGGCAGTCTCGACCCGATTGCGCTCGTGACTGCGATCATCTCTCTCGCGGCGGTCGCCGTCCTAGCCTGCTGGTTTCCGGCCCGTCGCGCGACCAGGGTCGATCCGATGGTTGCGCTTCGTTATGAATAGAATGGGCTAACGACATGATAAACGACCTGCGTTTCGCTCTCCGGCAACTCGTCAAGACGCCCGGGTTCACCCTCATCGCCGTCGTCACGCTGGCCCTCGGGATCGGCGCGAACAGCGCCATCTTCAGTGTGATCGACACAGTCCTCCTGCGTTCCCTTCCTTTTCCACAGGCCGATCGCCTAACGATGATCTGGGCGAAGGCGCCGCAACATCCGGGCGAGGATCGCGCGGTGCATTCCTATCCCGATTACCTCGATCTGCGGACGCAAAATCACGCCTTCGCGGCGATGGCCGCTTACACCGGCGCTTCCGCCATCTGGGGGACGGGCGAAAACTCTGAGGATGTGCCCGGGCTTGCGGTCACTTCCGATATTTTCGAGGTGCTTGGGACGCCGCCGCTGCTTGGACGCGGATTTTCGCGCGACGATGAGAAACCGGAGGCGGCCCGCGTCGTGGTGCTCGGCTACTCTTTCTGGCAACGCCGCTTCGCCGGCGATCAGAATATCATCGGCAGACAAGTCACGCTGGCCGGCAAAGTGCACACCGTCACCGGGGTAATGCCGGCGGGCTGGAAATTTCCGATCCAAAACGAAAAAGTTGACTACATCGCCCCGCTCCTTCCCTTGTTTTCGGGTTCCACGCCGAACTACATGACGCACCGGGGCGCGCATTTCCTATCGGTCGTGGGGCGGCTGAAACCAGGGATCGATTTGCGGACTGCGACTGCCGATTTGGAAACCATCGCGGCCCAACTGGCGAAGCAATACCCGGAGACCGACGCCGGTCGCACCGAGCGGGCGGTGAATCTGCAATCGGACCTCGTGGGCGACGTGAAACCTGCGTTGCTCGTCCTGCTCGTAGCGGTCGGGTTGGTACTGCTGATCGCGTGCGCCAACGTAGCTAATCTTTTCCTCGCCCGCGCGGCGGCGCGCGAACGCGAGATCGCCATCCGCACCGCACTGGGTGCAAGCCGTTTTCAGATCGTTAGGCAGATGTTGATCGAAACTCTGCTCCTCGCGCTGCTCGGCGGAGCCGCGGGACTGCTCCTGGCCTGGTGGAGCACCGATGCACTCGCCGCGCTGGGGCCGTCCGATCTGCCGCGCCTCGACGAGATTCGCGTCAACGGCGGCGTGATCGCGTTTACCTTCGGGATCGCTCTTGGCACGAGTCTGATTTTCGGATTGCTCCCCGCCCTGCAGGCCTCCCGACCCCAGCTCGAGCAATCGCTCAAGAGCGCCTCCCGCGGCTCGACCGGAGGGGCGCGCAGTCAGCGATTGCGTTTTGCCTTCGTCGTCTCGCAATTCGCGCTTTCCCTCATGCTTTTGGTCGGCGCCGGATTACTCATCCGCAGTTTCGCAGAACTCCGCGCGGTCAAGCCGGGCTTCGACGCGAAAGGCGTGGCGACCTTCTGGCAATCACTGCCCCGCACGCGTTACGGCGAGCTCGATCAACAGACACAATTCTTCGACAAGTTGTTACCAAAACTGACTTCGCAACCGGGCATCAGCGACGCGGGGATCGTCGCTCCGTTGCCCTTCAGCGGCGACAATCGGGCCAGAACATTCACGATTGTGGGTCAGCCGGCGCCGGCCGAGGGAATGGAGCCCTCGGCATCGCTCCTTACCACCGATGGCGCTTACTTCCACACCATGCGCATTCCATTAAAGAGCGGGCGCTTGTTCGATGGCCGCGACCGCCGGGATTCGACGCCGGTGCTGCTGATTAACGTGACTTTCGCGCAGAAATATTTCCCGGGACAAAATCCGCTCGGGCAGCGCGTCAATGTAGGGGATCGCGCAGCCGACGGGAAACCGGCCCTGGAGATCATCGGAGTCGTCGGCACGGCCAAGCATGAGAGTCTGGCGGCGGCGGACGAGGCGGAGTTTTACCTCCCCTTCGCGCAGAATCCCGATCGCTACATGGACATTGTGGTGCGCGCGAGTGAGCCGATGCCGAGTGGTTTGGAAACCATGATCCGCCGAGCGGTGCACGAAATCGATTCACAACAGTTCGTGCCAGTGTTGAAACCGCTCCCGCAACTCGTTAGCCAAACGCTCTCGCAGTCGCGCTTTAACACGGCATTGTTGGCGACTTTTGCCTTGGTCGCGATCACGCTGGCGGCGGTCGGGATATACGGCGTGATCGCCTACAACGTCGCGCAGCGAACAAGAGAGATCGGGATTCGGATGGCGTTAGGCGCGCAGAAGGGTCAGATGCTGACGATGATCCTGCGACAAAGCCTAACGATGGCAGCGGTAGGAATCGGCGTGGGGCTGATTGGCGCCCTGGCCGGGACGCGCTTGTTGAGTGCCCTCCTTTTCGGAGTTGGGACGATGGACCTGGTGACCTATGCCGTGGTCATCGTCCTGCTCGGGATTGCCGCCGGTCTCGCCGGTCTTTTTCCGGCGCGCCGCGCGATGAAGGTCGATCCGGTGATCGCGCTCCGTTACGAGTAGGCGAATTTGCTCCTCCGATAGGGCGGAGCCGATAAGCTTAGAACCGCGCCTTATGAAACAGATCTCGATTTTCATACTCTCGGTTCTCTTCGTTCACATCAGCGACGCCCAAACGCCGGCCAAAGAACCCGCCGACGGAGCTTTGCCAAAGCTGTCGCAGGATTTTTGGAGCTGGCGGGCGCGCTTCGCGCCGTACACCGGCGACGATGTCAATCGGATGGAACGCCCCGACGGCCAGCGCGATTGGTCGGCGGCCTCGATTGAAAAACGCCGCGCTGACCTGGCGAATTTCGAGGCGCGCTGGAAACAGATCGATGCCAGCCAGTGGCCGATCCCGCAGCAGGTTGATTATCGGCTGATCGGATCGGCGCTGGCCCGGGTGCGTTGGGAGCTGGAGGTCAACCCGCGTT
>JBPCLK010000076.1:0-4725 GCA_051003355.1 Chthoniobacterales bacterium
ACGAAGAGAAACAGATCCGCGAGCGGCTGGCCGACACCCTGCGCTACATCGTGAGCCAGCGACTGGTGAGCAAAAACAGCGGCGGCCGTTTACTCGTCACGGAAATCATGGGGAGCAGCATGCGCACGCGCGAGACACTCCTCTACGGCGAGGCCGAGAATCGCACCTTCCAGGAAATCATCGAGGCCGGCAGCACGCTCGGCTGGCACAGCTTTGACCAATCGCTCATGCGCGCCTTTGAGCAGGAGCAGATCTCCGAAGAAACGGCGCTCCTTTTTTGCACCCATAAAAACAAAATGCGCCGTGACCTAGAGATGGCGAAAAAACTTAGCAATCCCACGCAAGACGAACCATCCGGTCTGCGAATGGCCTCCTTATAGGAAACCCGACGATGAAAACTGATCACGACGACCACCTGCTCCAGGAACTCCGCCTCGCCCAACTCGAAATCAAAGTGTTGCGAGAACAACTGCGCAACTCGGTCCAGGAAGCTCAACGAGCCCACTCCGAGCTACCGCCAGCCGCCGGGCAACCCGCTCCGGAATCACCTTCCGTGATCGTGCAGATGAATGCGCCAGAAAAGGCTCAGCAGGACAAGCCTAACGGCAAACCGCGCGTCCTTTATGTCGAGGATAGCGAACCGAACTTCCGACTGATCGAAAGCATCCTGGAAGATCGTCCGGGGACCGACCTGACCTGGGCCGAAAACGGCAGGAAAGGCTTGGAAATGGCTCGCCAACAAAAGCCGCAGCTCGTTTTACTCGACCTCGACTTGCCGGATATCCACGGCAGCAAAGTCCTGGAGGAATTGCAGGCTCACCCGGATACCGCTGAAACGCCGGTGATCGTGATCAGCGCCGACGCCACGCCGAGCCAGATCGAGCGCATGCTCACCGCCGGAGCCCGCAATTACCTGACCAAGCCCTTCGAGATCCGACGTTTCCTTTGCATGTTTGATGAAGTGATCGTTCCGGCCTGACCTAGAAACCGGCTGCGATCACCGGTTGCTCGGCAAGCGGGGCGCGCTGATGGTGGCGGACTCATGGAGCGGCGCTCGACTTCCGCGAATATTTTCACCTCCCTGCGCGGGCGCCAGGTCCTGCTCGGCCTCGTGCTGCTGGCTCTCCTGGTGGTCGGCATCGCCCTGCGTCGCGATGCCTGGCGGCAGACGACGCATTTGCGGTTCCAGCGCGACATCGTCAACGGCTTTTACTGGGGGAGCCAGACCCTCACCGAAGGACGCCGGCTTTCGCCCGGGGAGGACCCGGATGCGTGGCGGACTTTCGCGCGCGGTTATCTCGGGCTTTACGACCGGGTCGAGGCAAAAGCCTATGAGCAGAATTACTACCTCGATTATCCCCCGCTCCGGCTTCTCGCCATGTCAGTCTGGGCTAAGAATGTCCGGAAGCGCTTTCCCGGGGCGGAAGATGGAACGCCCGAATACGTCGAGCCTTTGCTCGAAGTCAATCTGGTGGCCGAGCTGCTGACCGCGGCCGGTATTTTTATTCTCGTTAGGCTAGGCGTCCGGCGTGCCTCCGGCGCGACCGACTCGGGTCTGTTGCACCGCCTTCCGCCTAACGAACGCGGTTGGATTTGCGGCCTGCTCGCGGCCAGCGTGGCCTGGCTGGAGCCTTCGCTCATTCTCGACGCTCACGCCTGGCCGCAATGGGACTGCTGGATTCTGCCCTTCTATCTCTTTGCTGCGCTCTCCGCCCTGAAGAGACGCTGGTTCTGGTGCGGTTGTCTGCTTGCGCTCGGCGGCATGCTGAAAGGCCAGCTGCTTTTCGTGACGCCGTTCTTCCTGTTCTGGCCGCTCTGGCAAAAACGCTGGGCCCGCGCGGGCCACGTTCTGGCCGGTTTCGTCTCGACCGCGGCCCTCATCGTGTCGCCCTGGTTGCTGCGTTCCCCGATGGATTGGGCGATCGTCGCAGCGGTCGGGATCGCGCTGGCCGCCTTTCTGTGGCGCAAACAATCACGAAAGAGCCTGGCCTGGGCGGCCGGCCTGGCGGGAGTAGCTGCTTTTACCGTAGGCGCTTTGGATCACGGGAGTTTCGCCTGGTTGAAGATCGGGTTTCTCTACGGCAGCGAACGCTACCCCTACCTATTCATTAGCTCCTGCTATAATCTTCCCTCTCTTCTCTCGCAGTTTAATCTGTCGTTAAAATCGCCCTTCTTTTCGGCCCAACTCGGACCGCTTCATCTCGTCCTCACCTTGCAGTGGACCTTGCGCCTGATCTATCTGGGCGCGCTCGCCCTCTGCGCGCTCGGCGCCGCCCGGCACGCTCGGTCTCGTGACCCGCGCCTGCTCATCGCGGTGGTCACTCCGTGGCTGCTCATGTTCGCGCTGCTCGCGCAGATGCATGAACGCTATCTCCTCTGGGGAGCCGTGCTCAGTGCCGTGGCTTTGGGCGTGAACGTCCGCCTCACCGTCGTCCATTTTTTCTTTTCCATCATGAGCACGTTGATGATCACGCAGGTGCTTCTGATGGACAAAAAGCTTGGGCCGACGCTCTCCACGATCGATTTTCTCGAGTGGATCCGCCCTTTCGCCTCTGCCGCGCTGCTCGTTTGCGTGGCGATCTATTTCCGCGAAGTGCTCTCCAAGAGCGCGCCGATCTTCGGCTCCCGGCGCCAGATCCGCTCGGCCGCGCGAACGCCTGCACTTGAGCTGGCCGTCGCCGCGGAGTGAACCGGGAGACCGGTTTGACCAATCAAAAAAGTTGCCGCCGCAAGGGAGCGCGGTCATCCTACCGCTCGCCCGTTTTAAAAGCGCGATTAGCTCAGTGGTAGAGCGCTTGCTTCACACGCAAGAAGTCGCAGGTTCGAACCCTGCATCGCGCACCATCCCCGGAACTTTTCGCTGCGGCTATAATGGTGCGTGCCGACTCGGGAGAAATTTCATCATAGCGTCTATGTGATCCTTCTGGACCCGGCGGTCCTGGCGCATCGGTCGGTTCTGCGGCAAAATCCCAAACGCGATCCTTCCAAACCCGCGCTCTATGTCGGGATGACAGGCCTGCCCGTAGAGCACCGCTTCGAGAACCACAAACACGGCTACAAGTCGGCTTGGGTGGTGGAGAAGTATGGCGTCCGCCTTCTGCCGGAATTCTTCGCGCACCTGAACCCCATGCCCTTTGAGGCCGCCGTCCAGATGGAAATGGATCTGGCGGCCGACTTGCGCGCAGAGGGTTACACGGTGACGGGCGGAAAGTAATCCAGGGTGCCGTCGCGTGCTTCCAAGACAGGTCGGCTTCTCATGATTATGCGCTTCCTCTAGCTCGCGATTTCGTTGATAACTCGACTTAGAGCATCTGATGGAAAGATATGGCTAAGAAAAAACGGAAGACCGCTCCTCCGGCAGCAAGATCACAGAAAAAGAGCGCCTCCAGCATGGGAACCCTGCAGCGCAAAAAAGTCGCCGGAAAGCCCGCGCCCGCCCCGGAGATACGGCGGGCAATTCCACTAGATTACCTAACGACGGAGGATTCGTTCCTGCGCGCGACGCCCGATCTGGCTGCGCGCAAGGTAACTAACGGGATGCTCGATCAGGGCACCAGAGTCCGGCTGGCACCTCAGGATTGGTGGTATGTGGAAGTGGACCATCCGAAAGCTGCTTCCGGCTTTTTACGAGGCTGGCTGCCTCCCACGGTCTTGCGACCGATCGAAGCCGAAGAGCAATTGGGCGGTTCGATGACCAGGCTGCCTACACCCAGCGAAGACTCCGCTCCGCGCCTGGAGGGCCGGAAAAGGATGGCCGCCTCGATCGTCAACTTCGAGGCTCGACGCGATGCACAAGGCCACTTGCAAGTCTACGTCCTGCCGGCGGGCGACGGCGGCGGGCGTTTTGAAGTGGCGGGCATCAATGATCGTTATCATCCCAGGGAAGCGAGCAAGCTGCGCGAGTTGATCGAAACCGGTCACTATAAGGAAGCAGAAGATTACGCGACCGAGGTCGTAGCCGATTACACCGATGTGGTGGCCAATTGGACCGGCGTTCCCATGCTCGAAGTCTATCTTCGCGACAGCGCATTTCATCGCGGACCGACTGGCGCGGCCAGAATTCTGCAGATGGCTCTCGGTGTCAAAGTCGACGGACTCGTCGGACCAAAAACGCTCTCCGCCCTGCGAGCAGCAGAGAAAGATCCTGTTCACCTTTTGCTGGCCTTGCGCATCGCGCGCGAGGAATACGAACTTAAGGTGGCCGGGCCCCGGCAGAAATTCTGGCGAGGCCTCGTCCATCGTTGGGACGACTCACTCGACTTCGCGCGCCAACTCGGGTGAGGGAACTGCGACTCACCTAACGAAATGAAAAAATAGAAAAGCGTGCGATTTTTTCTCAACCAGAACGCCGGTGGCCACGAAATCGAGGAGCGAGAGGACAAGAAGTCTCCGTTTCAATTCCACCAACGTCTCCCCGGTTACGCGGCGACTCCGCTGCTTGATGCGCCACAGCTGGCGCAGGAACTCGGAATCAAACAACTGCTCCTCAAGGATGAGTCGAGTCGCCTCGGCCTGCCGGCCTTCAAGATTCTGGGAGCTTCCTGGGCTATCTATCGCGTCCTGCAGGAACGGAACGGCTGCTCCTTCGAGCCGTGGCAAACGCTGGATGAACTGATCCAGCGTCTCGTGCCCTTGCGGCCGCTCACCCTCGTGACGGCAACCGATGACAACCACGGCAGGGCCGTGGCTCACGTCGCCGCGCTCTTCGGCCTCGACGCTAAAATC
>JBPCLK010000077.1:0-10098 GCA_051003355.1 Chthoniobacterales bacterium
CGTTAGGGCAGTGGGCGTGCCGCCGCCGAAGAAAATCGTCTCGGGCCGCGCTCCGTATTCGCCGGTCTGCGTGGTCAGCTCCGCCAGGAGCGCCCGGCAAAATCTCGCAGTTTGGCTCGGATCGGCGCGTTCTTTGTAAAAAGCGCAATAAGGACAAATTCGCGCGCAGAACGGAATGTGCAAGTAAAGGTGACGCGCCGCGGCCGGCGCCGCGGTTGGGTTGTCAATCGCCACCTCGCTCATAAAGTCCAAGATCGACGCTCGCATCTCCCACTCAATCGCGTTTCTGGTCTTCAGCGTCGCCTGCCTGGTCGCCGCACAGGGACAGGCTCCGCCGCCCGGGCCGACGCCTTCCATCGTCTATCGCGCGCAGAATCGTGAGGCGATCGACAATTATCGAGCAAACCCGGAGGTCGTCCGGCGCATGGTGAATCAACTTGTCCTGGCCGTGACCAGGCAACCGGACATCGCGAGCGCCTGGCGTTCGTTGGTCAAGCCTAACGACCGCATCGGAATTAAGATCTCGGCCGCGGGCGGTGAACTCTTCACCACCCATCGCGCCATTGTGGACACGATCGTGGATGGCCTGGTAGCAGCTGGCCATGCCCGCAGCGACATCATTGTCTGGGATAAATCCCTTGGCGGAATCAAAGACGCGGGCTACTCCGGCAGCGGAGGATATCAACTCAAGTCGATTCCGCCGCGCGAGGGTTACGACCCGAAAGTGACGGTATCCGCGCCTTTTCTCGGTAACCTGATCTGGGGTGATTTCGAATATCTGGGTAATCGCGGGCAGGTCCCGCTCCTGAGCGAAACGGAGAACACGAGCAGCGTCAGCCATGTCTCAAAAATTCTCGCCAACGAGGTCACCAAGGTGATTAACCTGCCGGTCCTGAGCGACAGCGTGCGCAACGGAGTGGCTGGCTGTCTTTATAACATGACCATTCCCAACATCGATAACTGGCGGCGCTTCGGAGTGCCGCCCGATTTTGGGGCTTCGAGCATCCCGGAGATTTATAACGATCCGCACATCGGCCAGAAAGTGGTGCTTAACCTGATGGATGGATTGCTGGCGCAATATGCGGGCGGCCCGGAATCGCAGCCAGGTTATTCCGTTTCTTTCGCCACGCTCTATGCGAGCAAGGATCCGGTGGCGATCGATGCCGTCGCCCTGCGACAGCTTGAGGTATGGCGAGAAAAGCGGAGAGTGCCGCCCATTAAGCGCCTCGGTGCGCATGTGCAGGTGGCGGCGCAATTGGGCCTCGGCAACGCGGATCTCTCCCGGATCCAAATTCGCGACGTGGGCCGGTGAAGGCGATCCTCAAATCCGTCTCGCGGTCGTTTTATCTCACGATCCAGTTTCTCCCGCGTCCTCTGCGCGGTCCGGTGAGCCTTGCTTATCTGCTGGCGCGGGCCACCGACACGATCGCGGACACCACAGGTGTCCCGGTGGCTCAGCGCCTAACGACGTTGCCAGAACTTGCACGGGTCATCGCGGGGGAAGAGGAATTTGCTTTGGTGACTGAGTCCTTGCGGGATTTTGCCTCACAACAGAGCGATCCCGCCGAGCGCGAGCTGATCGAGCACCTCGATGAGTGCGTCGATTGGCTGGACAAAATGGAGCCGGCTGACCGCGAAGATATCCGCACGGTCCTAAAGACCATCGTGAGGGGGCAGGAACTCGATCTGCGGCGGTTCGTCGATTCCAGCCGGGTGAGTTCACTCCAATCTGCGGCGGAGTTGGATGAATACACTTATCTGGTGGCTGGATGCGTGGGGGATTTCTGGACGCTCCTGGGTTTCCGTCATCTTGCTCCGTTCGCGAGACGCGGAGCGGCCGAGATGAAAGAGCTGGGGGTTGCTTACGGAAAAGGTTTGCAGTTGATCAACGTGCTGCGTGATCGCGGTGCGGATTTGCAAGAGGGCCGTGATTACCTTCCGGCGAGCGAGGTTGCCCAGTCGTCTGCCCGCGATGTCTTTAACCGCTGGCTCGCAAAAGCGCAGGAAGGTGTTGAAGCGGGCCTCATTTATTCGTCCGCCCTAACGAACTGGCGAGTCCGTTTCGCCAGCGTTTTGCCGGCGCTCATCGGCACGCGCACGCTCGCGCTTCTGCGCGTGGCCGGGCCTTCCTCGCCAGAAGTCAAAGTGCCGCGCCACGAAGTCCGCCGGATTCTGCTCTACGCTGTTTTGGCCGCTCGTTCTCCAGCCACCCTGCAATCGTTGTTTCGCCGCCTAAGCAGGCCGATTCGTTAGGCGGAAAGTTTTTTTGCCCGTCGGGGCTGGCTGCTGTCGCCCGCTTCCGCTAAAGTCACCGGATGAGATGTCTTCGCACTTTGCTGGCCCTCGTTACGCTGATCATCACCTTTGCCCAGAGCGCCAGCGCTGGCCTCACGGCTTTGGTCGGCGGGCGTTTGATCGATGGCTTTGGCGGGCCGCCGCTCGCCAATAGCGTCATCCTGATTGACGGCGAGCGCATCACCGCGATCGGCCAGGTCGGGAAATTGGAGGTGCCCGCGGGAGCGCAGGTCATTTCGACCGAAGGCATGGACGTCCTGCCCGGACTCTGGGACGCCCACGTGCACACCATGCTGCTTGGGCACAGCGACTACGAGCATTGGGATAAAGTCTATCCCCCGCGTCTCGGCCCCGAGATCATGCCGGCGGCGGCGCATCAACTTCTCATGGCCGGCGTCACCAGCGCGCGCGATCTCGGCGCTCCGTTGAAAGAGAGCATCGAAGTCCGCGATCGGATCAACCGCGGTGAAATTCCCGGTCCCACGCTTTACGTGGCTGGTCCTTTCATTCAACACGAACCCTATCCGGGCACGGAAGCATTTCGCTGGGGAGTGAAAGGCGCCGCCGACGGACGGGCGAAGGTCAAGAAACTGGCGGAGGCCGGAGTCAACATCATCAAGCTGATCGATCAGGATCAAATGACGATGGAAGAAGTGAAAGCCGTCGTGGACGAGGCGCACGCGCACAAACTCCCAGTCGTCGCCCACGCTCATCGTCCCGACGAAATCCGACGCGGGCTCGCGGCCGGGGTGGATGATTTCGAGCATACCGGTCTTTCCACTGCCCCGGGTTACCCGGAGGATGTGCTAAAGGCGATCGCTGAGCGCACTGCGAAGATGAATATCGGACCGCTCTTTTGGTGCCCCACCATTGAAGGCTTTCTCAATTATCAGTCTCTGATCGATAATCCCGAGCAGCTCGACGACCCGGACTGGCAGCTGGACGTGCCCAAGGACATCGTGCAGGACATCAAAGCCTCCGTTGCTCATCCCGGCCAGCTTAGCTATTACCAGATCACCCCGCTGCGCGCGGCGACCGTGAAGAAGAAGTTTCACCAATTGCAGGACGCGGGCGTCGTTATGTTGGTGGGAACCGACAGCGGAATTCCGATGAAGTTTCACAGTAACTCGACTTGGCACGAAATGGATGCCTGGGTGCACGAGCTGGGGGTGAGTCCGATGGCCACGATTCGTGCGGCGACTTACTGGCCGGCCGTCATGATGAAGGTGGACAAGGACTATGGTTCGGTCAGCGAAGGGAAATTTGCCGACATCATCGCGGTCAAGGGCGATGTATTGCGTTACATCGATCTGCTCCAGCGCGTCGACCTCGTGATGAAGCACGGTCGTCGCTACAAGTAAGCACTCCTAGCTTCTGACCGCTGATTAAGTGACCGAGATCCACCTCTACTGCTTGACCCTAGATAGTTATGGATGAGGCGCGCCTGAAGAACCAGGAGGCAGGGCCAACAGCCGGCCCGGATTTTCTGTGTGTGGGCGCGCAGAAAGCCGGCACCAGCTGGCTTTACCAACAGCTTTCCAATCATCCGGATTTCTGGATGCCGCCGCGGAAGGAACTGCATTACCTCAATGCGCGCGGGCACGCTCCTATCAAAGCGAGGGAATGGAACAGGGATGAGCGCGACGTGCTATTTTGGGAGCAACTGGCCCATCTAGGCGAGAAACCTCAACTGGACTTACCCGGCTACGGACGGCTTTTCGCCTGCAAGGATAGTCGTTTGTCCGGTGACATCACTCCGGCCTACTGCCTGCTAGCAGACAAGGTCATCGAGGAAGTGATGAATTGTTTCCCTAAGCTGAAAGTTATCTTTCTGGCGCGCGATCCGGTCGAGCGTGCCTGGTCACAGTTATCACTCGACGTACGGAACGGCCGACTGTCTGACTTTGACCCGCTCAATCTCGCGGAAGTCATCGGTTACTTGCGACAACCGGTGATTGCCCAGCGCTCTTCGCCTAGTGAGATCACCGCACGCTGGCTGCGCTACGTCCCGGCCGATCAGTTCCGAGTTTATTTCTTCGACGACTTACAGTCCGATCCCAGCGAGTTGCGTCGGTCGATTCTCGAGTTTTTGGGCGGTGACCCGAAAGAGTCGAGTGGTGCAGTAGCGCCGAATCAGAACACGAAGGCGATGGACATGAAACTACCGCTCTCGGACAAGGTCAGGGATGGTCTCGCGGAGTTCTTCGCCGGAGAGTTAAAAGCCTCTGCAACAGAGCTGGGCGGACCAGCGACGGGCTGGCCGGATCGCTATCTGTAAAACTCTCCCGGGGTCAGAAGAAGTTCGTTAGGCGGGTATCTCGCGTATAACGGTGCGAGCGTCTTTGTCTTCGCGGAGACCGAGGAAAACAGGCTGCCGGAGTTTCGCGTCGCGGGTCCATTCAGCGAATTTTACCTGGGCCGCGAAAATCGGGTTGATCCAGTGACACTTTTTCATCATGGCGGGCGTAAGGCCTAGCGCCCATTGGCCTCCCTGCTTTGAAGGCAGATCTTTGAAGGGACAGTCGTCACGAGTTTCCGGCTGAAACTTCTGGTGAAGCACGGACAGGAATTTCGTGTCGAAGCCGGTGCCAACTTTGCCGGCGAAATGGAGTTCCTTTCCTTCGTAGTAGCCGACGAGCAGGGCGCCGAAATGTGAGCGAGCGCCGGCCGGAGGCGTGTAACCTCCGATCACGAATTCCTGCTCATGAACACACTTGAGCTTGATCCAGGCACCGCTTCGCCGGCCCGGTTCGTAGGCGGAATCGGCCTGCTTGCCAATAATGCCTTCCAAACCCCGTTTCTCGACTTCGCGCAGAAGGGCCGTGGGATCGTCACCGAGTTCGCCCGAGTAGCGAATCGGATCTGCCGCTCCGCGGCAAAGCTCGTTTAACATCGCTTTGCGCGTCCTTAGGGGAAGTCCCGTTAAGGTCTTTCCCTCAAGCTGGAGCAAATCAAAGACGTAATAAATCAGGGGAGTCGCCCGGCCTTCCATTTCTCGGGCCTGGAGGAGTTGAAAGGACGACCGCCCTTGCTCGTCGAGCGCAACGACTTCACCATCGATGACACATTCAGTGCAGGGCAGGTCGCTCAGGGAGGCGGCCAGCTCGTCGAACTTTTTGGTTAGGTCATTTTGGTTGCGAGAAACCAGCTTCAGTTTCGCCCCGCTCCTGATGGCCAAGGCACGAATGCCATCAAACTTGAGCTCGTAAATCCAGCCTTGGCCTATCGGGGGCTTTTCGAGCAGCTTCGGCTTCATCGGTTCAATGAAACCGGGCTTCCCCGAGGGCAGAGAATCAACCAAGGCGTTACCCAGAGCGGGTGTTATTTTTTCGGCGCGCGCGCCCTTTTTTTTCAAAGAGGTTTTTTTGTGGGCGACGGCCTTGCGCACGCGCGCGCGCAGACCGCTTCGCGCGGTCTCTTCGCCGGGACGATTCGATTCCCACTCGGCATCGCGATCTTTCGCGATTTGCTTCATGGTACGGCCGGTTTTGGTCGATTGGTCGTCGCGCTTTTTGGAAACGGGTTTTACGTCGGCGTCGCTCTTGAGGAGGAGCCACTGCATTTTTCCCCGGTTGCTGCGGGTGCGAATGAGAGCCCAGTCGCCTTTGATCTTTTCTCCCTCGAGGACCATGTGGAGTCGGCCTTCCTTGAGTGCCTCCAGTGGCTTCTCGCCGTGCACGAAATAGTTCCCCTGGTCCCAAACCATGACGGTGCCGCCGCCATAGTTGCCTTCTGGAATGACGCCTTCGAAATCCTCGTAGTCGACCGGATGATCCTCCACCTCGACAGCGAGGTGTTTCTCGCCCCGCTTCCAAGGCAGTCCTTTGGGGACGGCCCACGATTTCAGCACGCCATCCATCTCCAGCCGGAAATCGTAGTGCAACCTGCTCGCGTCGTGTTTTTGAATAACGAACCGGGAGGCACCCGCGACGCGCTTCGGTCGAGGCTTTTTCTGCGTCCCGCTTGGTTCGGCGGTGACGGCAAAATTGCGTTTCCGTTGGTATTCGGTCAGACCCATTGCATATCAGGCTTCCACCAATAAAACGAAAACGCCACCGCGGTCGCGCGGATCGCAGTGGCGCCTAAAATACGTTGTTCGCTATGCCTAACGAGTGGTTCGAGTCTTCTTCCGTGCTGGTTTTTTCGCCGGCCCTTCCTCTTCCGCCTCGTCGTTGATGAAGCTTTCGGCGATCTTGGTCAGCTTTTTGTCCGCCGCGCCTTCTTCGTCGAGGGTCGTTTGGAGAATCTTCTGCACTTCATTCTCGCCGAGGACGGAGGCGAAAGTGCGCACCACTCCGTAACCAGCTATTTCGTAATGCTCAACACGCTGGGCTGCCCCGATCAGGCCGGCGTCGATGACCACTCCCGGGCCGTCTTCCTTCATCATCTCAGAACCTTCCTCGACCAGGCCTTTCATTGCTTTGCAAGTCTTGCCGCTCGGCTTTTTGCCTAATTTTTTGAAAATTTTCTCGAGGCGATCGACGTGGGTTTTAGTTTCCTTCAGATGGCTTTCGAAGGCTTTCTTCAGCTCAGGGGTCGAGGCGGTTTTGGCCATCTTGGGCAAAGCCTTGACCAGTTGGTTTTCGGCATTGTAGAGATCGCGCATTTCTTCGATCCATAAGGTACGGAGTGAATCTAATTTCATAATTTATTTCCTTAATTATTGGTTGGTTTGGCCCGCCGAGCGAAGTCGGCCGGCGCACTTGATGGCCTCGCGGGGTAGAGGCCGTGTGAGGGGGAAACGGATTGACTCGTTTGATCGAGCGTATCGAATTGCAGCCGCTGGAATTCTCGGCTCGAGCGGAAACGCCACCAAGTCCCGGGCTTAAGAGATTGACACCCTAACGACTGCTTAGTTCAGTCCCAGAGTTCCACGTTCACGAGAGATCCCTCGTGGAATGTCTCGCCTGGCCCGAGGCGGAGCAAAGCATTGGCCTGGCTCAGGCCGAAAAGGGCATGCGATTCCTGACGTCCCACGTTTCGCCAAATCCCGTCGCGCAATTCGCCTCGCAGGTAATGCGGCCGATCTCCATCATTCGAGACATCGGAACCGAGTCGCGCCAGTGCTCCGCGAAGTTCGAGATGGCGCGGGGATGCACCCATCAGTTGGCGGAGTGCCGGTCTCACGAATTTCAAAAACGTGACGAAGGCGGAGACTGGGTTGCCGGGCAAACCAAAGACATAACAATTCGCCGTGGTGCCAAAAAGGAACGGTTTTCCCGGCTTAAGCGCGACCCGCCAAAGATCAATTTCCGCTCCGAGCATGCGTAGAGCCGGCTTCACTAAGTCCCGATCTCCTACCGAGACGCCGCCGCTGATGATCATCACGTCGCAGGTCGCACCTTCGCGCAGAATTTTGGTTAACGTATCAAGGTCGTCAGGGGCATGAGCGAGCAGGTCCACGCGCCCGCCGGCGGCTTGCGAGAGGGCGTGAAGCATGACGGAGTTGCTCTCGAAGATTTGGCCGGGCCGCGGAGTTTCACCCAGACGCGCCAATTCATCGCCGGTGGCGACGATCGCCACGCGTGGAGCTGGGCCCACGTCCACCTCGGCCAAACCCTGCGAGGCGAGCAGGCCCAAAGTGGCGGCTCGGATAGGATCGCCTCGTCCGAGAATCTTTTGTCCGATGGCCAGATCGGAGGCCTGGCGGCGGATAAATTCTCCTGGTTCGGCGGCACATTGTGCGGTGATAGTGTCGCCGTCTCGCGTCACGTCTTCCTGCATGATGACGGCGTCTGCGCCGTGCGGTAAGGGCGCGCCAGTGAAGATGCGGACGGCCTGACCGGCCCCGATTGTTAGGCCGCGGTTCGTTCCGGCGGGCTGTTCGGCGATTACTTGGAGGCGGGCACCAGCCTGGCAGGTCGCCGACTGAACGGCGTAGCCGTCCATGGCAGAGTTATCGAAAGCAGGCAGAGGCCTCTCCGCTACGATGTCGCTAGTCGCAAATCGGCCCAGCGCGTCGGCTAGTGGTCGAGAGCTGCCGGGCCGCGGAATGATTTTTTCCAGGACCGCAGCTCTGGCGTCGGCTTCACTTGTCATGAAGCTCCATCGCTCAGAGATAGGCCGCCGTCGAGAGCCCTAGAAGCCGAACGCCCGCTCGCATCCGTGGATTCCACGGACGGAGCGGGCGAAAACTTTTACCTGACGCTGAGATTATTACTTAACGAAGACCGAAACAAACGGCTGCAGCTCAAGCTGCGTCGTGCCGACCACCGTGTAAGTGGAGGTGTCGATGATGGAGAGGCTTCCCTGATCGAAGGTTTTAGGCGAACCGGAATTGCAGGTATAGATTTTCGACTCATCGTCGTTGTAAACGGAGAAAAAGGGACCATTGCCCACCTTGATCGTCCGGATCACCGCCATGGTCGCCGTGTCGATAATGGAGAGGGTGTCGGAGCCGCTATTCGAAGCGACAGCAATCGATCCGCTCTTATTGAAAGTAAGGTTCCAGGGTTTCCGGCCAATCTTGATTTCGCCGAGGACCGCCAAGGTGTCGGTGGAGATGACCGAGATGGTGCCGTCTTTCACGTTCGTCACGTAGACCTCATGACGCTGTGGGTTGACCGCCACGCCACGGGCTGCGTTGCCTGTCGGGATGTTGGAAAGCGCCGAAAGATTTTGCACGTTCACCGCGGTGGCGGAGTCGCCCGTGAAATTGGCCACGAAAGCGCGGCTGCCATCCGGGGTGATACCCACGCGACGGGGTTGACCGCCTGTAGGAATGGCCGAGACAGCATAGGTGCTGGAATCGATCGCGTTGAGCACGTTCTGCGAATAGTTAGGCACCAAGGCGTAGTGGCCGTCCGGAGTAAACGCGATGTCCGTAGCGGTCTTGCCAGGCGCATTGTTCGCATCGCCGATCGAGACGGTTCTTAGCAGCGTATTGGTCGCTAAATCAATGACCGAGACGACTTGCAGTGGATGGTGAACCACGAAGAGCCGGGTTCCGTCGCGAGTAATCGCACTCTCCTGCGGTAGGCTTGGGACCGAAACATTCGCAATCACGGTGAGACTGGCGGTATCGATGACCGAAACGGACGAGGCTCCAAAATTGGAGACATATGCGCGGGTGCCGGACGCGTTGGCTACGATTCGAATTGGCCGGGATCCCACGGGAATGGTGGCAAGTACCGCGCCGGTGCCACCGTCGACGGCGGAAACGCTGGCTGAGCCCGTATTGACGACGAAAACTCGTCCAGAGCCTTGGGCGGCCGCAAAACTAACGCTAAAAATCGCCAAGAAAGCGAAGAGCGCCAAGCGGACCAAAAACCCACCTCGTTTCGATTCCGTAATTTTTTGGGAATATGGTAAATTATTTTTCATGTGGGGTCGATCCTACTTGGTTGACCCCCGTTTTGGCAAGGATTGTCTGGCGTTCGCAGGGTTAATTATGTGTTAATCAGAGAAAATAAGGGACAATTTGTCCCTACACTGCTCTGATCCTGCATCATCCGTTGACGCAGGGAAGTCGTGTCTCAACCGTTGTGCTGAAAGAACCGAGAGATAAGAAGGTGGGGGCAGGACTGTGAGTTCTAGGCACGGGTACCGTCTTTCGTCGGCAAGAGTTTTTAACCGTCCGCGCCGAAAATTAGACTTGCAAGGCTATCCTTCGGCAATTTTTCGAAAGATGAGAACCGTTCCGTATCCAATCATCGGCAACTGGTTGACGTGTAGGGAACGACTCCGATATTCTCCGCAACTTCGACGGCCTGCAAGGTGAGGTGGCTGAGTGGTCGAAAGCAGCGCTTTGCTAAAGCGCCGTACTCCAAAAGGGTACCGAGGGTTCGAATCCCTCCCTCACCG
>JBPCLK010000078.1:0-18979 GCA_051003355.1 Chthoniobacterales bacterium
GCCACCGACCTACTCAGCTTGAAATGAAGTTTGACTGCGCAGTCGTAGGCGGGGGAATCGTTGGTTTGAGCGTAGCCATGTCGCTTCTCAAAAAGCAGCCCCGCCTGCGCGTCATCGTCCTCGAGAAAGAAGAGCGACTCGCCTTCCATCAGTCGGGTCGCAATAGCGGCGTGATCCACTCAGGTATCTATTATAAGCCCGGGAGTCTTAAGGCCCGTTTCGCCAAAGCCGGTAACCAATCGATGACCGAGTTTTGCCGGGAGCAGGGGATTGCTCACAAAGTCTGCGGCAAAGTCATCGTGGCCACCCGTGAGCAGGAATTGCCAGCCTTAGACAACCTCTTTCGTCGAGGGATGGATAACGGACTCGAAGTGATCCGGCTTTCAGGTGAGCAAGTGAGAGAGCTGGAACCTAATGTGCGCTGTCTTAGAGGTATCAGCGTCCCTTCTACCGGCATCGTTAATTATCGCGAGGTGTGCGCGAAATATGCCGAATCGATCGAAAGAGACGGAGGTATGATCGAAACGAATGCCGCTGTCATGGAGATAGAACCGGCCTCTGGCCGGTATGTCCTGGAGACGACCATTGGAGCGGTTGAATGTAAATTCCTAATCAACTGCGGCGGACTGCAAAGCGATCGAATCGCTCGTCGCACCGGCCTGAATCCAGGCGCGAGGATCGTTCCTTTTCGAGGGGAATACTATGAGTTGATCCCGGAGAGGCAAAGCTTGGTAAAAGCGCTTATCTATCCCGTCCCCGATCCTGCTTTTCCTTTTCTGGGTGTTCATTTTACCAGAATGATCGACGGATCGGTCCATGCCGGGCCCAACGCGGTGCTGGCCTTGCAAAGAGAAGGATATCGCAAAACGGATTTTGGCTTTGGCGCATTTGTGGAAACCATGACGTATCCTGGATTTTGGCGGCTCGCGCGAAAGCATTATAAGGAGGGGTTCGCGGAAATGTGGCGTTCGCTCAGCAAAAGAGCTTTCGTTCGAAGCCTGCAACGACTCATTCCCGATGTGAAGACAGAAGACCTCGTTCCGACCGGGGCGGGCGTGCGGGCCCAGGCCTTGCTTCGCAGTGGCGACATGGTCGACGACTTTCTGATTATTCACGGACCGAACTCGCTACACGTTTGCAACGCTCCTTCGCCGGCCGCGACCGCCTCGCTGGAGATTGGCAAGGCGGTGGCGGAGAAGGTGCCGGCGATGCGGAGGGCGCTGGTCTCATGCTGAAACAACTCCCGGCTCATTACCGCTGCCGATTTTGCGGTGAACCGCTCCGCGAAACCTTCGTCGATCTTGGCCTCTCTCCTCTCTGCGAGAGCTTCACCGACGCTGCGCGCCTCAGCGCGCCGGAATCCTTTTATCCGCTTCATACTTTTCTTTGCGAAAAGTGTTTCTTGGTGCAGTTACCCGAACACGTTGGAGCGGGCGATATTTTTGAGGAGTATGCCTATTTTTCCTCCTATTCGGATAGCTGGCTCGCTCATGCCGAAGCCTATGTTGAGTCGATGACTGCGAGGCTGGGATTAGGCGCACACTCCTCGGTCATAGAAGTGGCGAGCAACGACGGCTACCTTCTGCAGTATTTCAAAGCGAAAGGGATTCCGGTTCTCGGCATTGAGCCCGCCAGGAACGTGGGTGCCGTGGCAGTGGAAAAAGGGATTCCGACGATTGCCTCGTTTTTTGGCCAAAGACTGGCCCGAGAGTTGGCGAGCGGAGGCAAACGTGCCGATCTTCTTTTGGGTAATAACGTCCTGGCTCACGTCCCTGACATCAACGACTTCGTCGGCGGGATGAAGCTATTGCTGCAGCCAAACGGGGTCATTACGATGGAATTCCCGCACTTGGTCCGATTGATCGAGGAGAATCAGTTTGACACCATTTATCACGAGCACTTTTCCTATCTCTCCTTTACGACGGTCGAGCAGATCTTCGCTGCTCATGGTCTGAGGTTGTTTGATGTCGAAGAGCTAAAATCGCACGGAGGTTCGCTGAGGATCTACGCTTGCCACGCGGAGGATGAAGCCAAGCAGATATCCGACGCCGCCAAAGAGCTCAAGCAGCGTGAATCAGACTGGGGGATTAGGGAGTTAGAGTCGTATCGCCTTTTCGGAAAAAAGGTGGAAGCGACCAAGCGCAACATCCTGGAGTTTCTAAACCAAGCGAAGGCCGCTGGAAAATCGATCGCCGGCTACGGCGCACCTGGGAAAGGGAATACCCTGTTAAACTACTGCGGGATTCGCACGGATTATTTGGATTACACGGTCGATCGTAATCCGTATAAACATGGAAAATACACTCCCGGCACACGCATTCCGATCTTTGCCCCTGAGAAGATTCGTGAAACGAAACCCGATTTCCTTTTTATTCTGCCTTGGAATTTGAAGAACGAAATCATCGCACAAAATTCCTATATTCGGGAATGGGGTGGACGGTTTGTCGTTCCCATTCCGGAGATTCAGGTCTCCTGACGCGCAGCCATGGGAAAGAACAGCGGCATGATTCCAGCTAAAGAGCTTGGTCGGCTAATCGCACGGCGGTAGGATTATCGAAGAGTCATGAAAGTCGTTCTGTTTTGCGGAGGACAGGGAATGCGGTTGCGGGAAATGCCGCAACCAGTCCCGAAACCGATGGCCGTCATTGGCTATCGCCCGCTTCTCTGGCATTTGATGAAGTATTATTCCCATTTCGGGCATAACGAATTCATCCTCTGTCTCGGTTATGGTGCCGATGTCATCAAAGCGGCGTTTCTAAATTACAACGAATGTGTCTCCAACGATTTCGTTCTCTCCAGCGGCGGGAAGAAGATCGAGTTGCTGCGCCAGGATATCGAGGAATGGCGAATCACTTTTGTCGATACGGGTCAGAAGGCAAATGTCGGACAGCGATTGCGGCGGGTGCAGAAGTTTATCGGTGACGACGAAATCTTTCTCGCTAACTATGCCGATGGTTTGACTGATCTGCCGCTGCCGTCCCTGATCGATTACTTCAAGAAAAGCGGGAAGATCGCCTGTTTTGTAGGTGTAACTCCGACCGCGAGTTTTCACCAAGTGGTGGTGGGAAAGAACGGAGTAGTCAAGGAGATAGCCCACATTGCCCGCTCGGGTAATTTGATCAACGGCGGCTTCTTCGCCTTCCGGCGCGAGCTCTTCGATTACATGAAAGAGGGCGAAGAATTGGTTGAAGAACCATTTCATCGCCTGATCGCCAACGAGCAGTTGATCGCGTATCCTTATGAAGGGTTCTGGGCTTGCATGGACACCTTTAAAGAAAAGCAGCATCTCGAAGATCTACACGCAACGGGTCACGCGCCGTGGCAGGTTTGGGATGCCGGAGTGACGGTCTTGGATGGGAGATAATCCTTGCTGAAGCTCGAACTCAAGGGAGCGAGGAAGCTTTTGTTTCTCGGCGCCCATTCCGATGACATCGAGATCGGTTGTGGCGGCGCGATTCTCACTCTGGTTAAGGCTGATCCCGATCTGGAGATTTACTGGGTTGTGTTCAGCGCGGAAGGCAAACGACGGCAAGAGGCGCAAAAGAGCGCGAAGCAGTTTCTTAAAGGTATCCGCCGGACCAAGGTCGTCGTGAAAGACTTTCGCACGAGTTACTTCCCGAGTCAGATGGAGCAAATAAAGAGCTTCTTCGAGACGCTGAAGTCATTTCAGCCGGATGCGGTCTTCACGCATTATCGTGAGGATCGGCATCAGGATCATCGAGTGCTCTCCGATTTGGCGTGGAACACGTTTCGCGATCATCTGATTCTCGAATACGAGATTCCCAAATACGATGGTGATCTTGGCAAACCTAATCTGTTCGTCCCCGTGGATGCCGCCCTGAGCCAGCGCAAAGCGGAGTCTATCTATCGGGCCTTTCCGACTCAGCGCGGGAAGCATTGGTTTTCTGAGGAGATCTTCCTGGCGCTTATGCGATTGCGGGGCATGGAATGCGCCTCCGAGTATGCGGAAGCGTTCTATTGCCGCAAAGTCGTTTGCCGTTGAAACCGATCCGCGGCTCGGCTTTGCAACTCTTTCTTCGGCCGGGCTACGTCCGCGGACTGCCCGCCATCCGTTAGTGAGTCGTGCGTAATTTGAATCTCTTTGCGAAAGTTAGAAATCTGCAACTCAGCGCGGGTTGCGCTCTCGCGGGCCTCTTCGCCGCCCTTGTTCCGCTAAATGCCTCAGCCGAGCCTCCGGCAGCGCCGCAGGAGACTGTTTCATCGAAACTCGTGATCGAGCCCAGCTCCAGTAGCCTGGCTGGAGGAACGGCTAAACTCGCCGTCGATCCTCTCAGCCGAAAAGGTGCGAAGTATGTGGGCGCGTATCAGATCAAGGTCGTGCCCTATTTCTTTAAGAACGAAGTAGGCCATCTGGTGATCGAGGTTTCCGAGACGCAGTTGAAAGAGATGTTGGGCGGGAGCGAAACGAGTTTTGTTGGCGAAGCGAGGAAAGATGGCAGCGAAATCACCCACAAGATTTCGGCCAAAGCTTCGCCCAAGGTTGAAGGCAACGGAGATCTGACTTTTACGGTTTCCACCGACAGCGGACCGCTCATCTTTAACACGACCTACCGCATCGTTCCGGAGTGAGATAAAAGATCGCGTGTCATTGCCGCGTCTTGGAGGATAGTCGGCGGACTGTGCCATTTCGTTCGCTCGGTCTCGAAGACCGCATCCTTAAAGCCATCCAAGAGGCTGGTTACACCGAACCCACGCCCATCCAGGCCGCCGCCATCCCGGAGGTGCTGGCAGGTCGAGACGTGATTGGGATCGCGCAAACTGGCACCGGAAAGACCGCGGCTTTCGTCCTGCCCATCCTCACGAAACTGGGACAGCCATCTGCGGACCAGGAGCGCCGGGGAATGAAGGCGCTCATAGTGGCGCCGACCCGTGAGTTGGTCGTGCAGATCGAGGAAAATGTGCGGGCTTACGCGAAACATTTGCCGCTGCGCATGGCGACCGTTTTCGGCGGAGTGAGCGAGCGGCCCCAGATCCAGGCGCTGCGCTCGGGTGTCGAGCTCGTGGTGGCGACGCCGGGACGCCTGATCGACCTGATGGAGCAGCGGCACACGAACTTTTCTGCGGTGGAGTTTCTCGTGCTCGACGAGGCCGACCGCATGCTGGACATGGGTTTTCTCCCCCAGATCAAGCAAATCGTTAGGGCGCTGCCCAAGCGGAGGCAGACTCTCATGTTCTCTGCCTCGCTCTCGCGAGAAATCGAAGCGCTCACCCATGAATTTCAGCATTCGCCCAAAGTGGTGGAGATCGGTCGCCGCGCGAATCCCGCCGACACGGTCACGCAGCTGATTTACGAGGTGCGTCCGCATCTCAAGCCGGCTCTCCTGCAGCATCTGCTAGCCGATCCGAATTTCGATACCGTGCTCGTTTTCACCCGCACCAAACACGGTGCCGACCGGGTCGCGCGCCGGCTCGAGAGCAGCGGCATCAAAGCCGGGACGATTCACTCGAACCGTTCACAAAATCAGCGCCTGCGCGCGCTGAAGGATTTCAAATCGGGAGCGGTGCGCGTTCTGGTAGCGACGGATGTGGCCGCGCGCGGCATCGACGTCGACGGCATTTCGCACGTGGTGAAGTACGATTTTCCAATGCACTCGGAGGATTATGTCCACCGCATCGGACGCACGGGTCGCGCTCACGCGGTGGGAGACGCGATTAGTTTTATCACGCCCGACGATCTCGGTCCGCTGCGTTCGCTGGAACGGTTTATCGGTCGCGGCATCGTGCGCAAGCACGCGGAGGGTTTCGATTATGAGGCAGCGGCGCCCCAGCGTGAAGATCGGGGGAGACGTCCACAGGCGGCCCGGCCGAGCGGCCCCTCCCGGCCTGACGAAACGCCCCGGGGAGCGGCACCACGTCGGAACGGCTTCCGCGCGCGAGCTCGTCGCAAGGGTCGTTAAGATATCGCATGGTCGGAGCCCTCGGGTCGACGAAAATAGAATCGCGGCTTTTCACGCAGATCACTTTTTCATTAAGGAGGCGAGGACACTTTCGTGATGCCGAAAAAGGTTCAGCGTCGGAGAGTTCACAGTCAGCCGACTCGTAAAGCTTGCCGGGACATCGCGGCTGACGTGCCAGCGAAGAGGGACCGGACATTATCAGTCGAGGCCTTGACGCCGGAAGAATTCCTCGCCGCCAGCGATCCACGTTTTGCTGCTTTGATTGCTGCCGCGCCGCCCTTTTCGGCCAGGCGCCAGCGATCGAGCCGGCCCTTTGACGCCCTTGCGGAATCGATCGCCTACCAGCAACTGACCGGCAAAGCAGCGGCTACCATTTTCGGGCGCGTCCGTGCGCTCTACCCGCGCCGAAAATGGTTCTCGCCGGAATTGGTCATCGCCACGGCGGACGAGGCCTTGCGCGCGGCAGGATTGTCCCGCAGCAAGACAATGGCCCTGAAGGATCTCGCGGCCAGAACGCTCGATGGCACAGTGCCGACGCGCGCCGCTCTCGCACGCCTGAGCGACGAAGAGATTATCGCTCGCCTAACGACCGTGCGAGGCATCGGGCGTTGGACGGTGGAGATGCTATTGCTTTTCGACCTCGGTCGTCTCGACGTCTGGCCAGTCGATGACTATGGCGTGCGCAAAGGCTACGCGAAGACCTTCGGGAAACAGGAACTGCCCAAGCCGAAGGAACTGCTGGCCATCGGAGAACGCTGGCGTCCCTATCGATCAGTCGCCGCATGGTATTTTTGGCGGGCACTCGATTCCCCGGAGAAGACCTCCGCGGGCCGCGCCTGAAAACTACGGGCCGGTGCGTCCGACATCCGAGGCGGGCGCGCCCCGATGTGCCTGCACGAAAGCGCTCGGGTCGAGCCAACCGTGAATATCCTTACGATAACCGGCTCCGATATACGGCGTGATGAATTCTCGCATCTCAAAATGCAGGTGCGCCCAATACTTGCCGCCGCCGGTGCCGACCGTCGCGATAGGCTGGCCGCGGCGCACGTCCTCGTTAGGCGCGACCAGGATCGTCTGAACGTGTCCATAGAATGACTGCACATACTTGCGCACGCTGTTCTCGCGGTAGGCATGCAGGACGATGACGACGTTGCCCCAGCCCGGACCGCCCTCCCGCGCGGCCAGCACGCGGCCGTCGGCGATTGCGAACACAGGATCGCCGAGGTCGCTGTTCTCACCGCCAATGCCGTTCAGATCGTCGCCGAGGTGGAGATTTTCTGTGAAAGGCTGCGCGTTATAGGCCATTACACCATGCTCGGTGCCGATCGGGGCATCGAAGCGCGTCGCGGTAGGTAACGAGACAAGATCGGCCGGCGAGGTGAGGGCAAAGTGCGAATCGAACTCGCGTCGCTCTCGTAGCTCTGGGCCGAGTCGGAAGGCGAGATTGCCTAGGAAGCCGAGTAGTAAGAAGAAGAACCCGAGTGCGACCAGCCAAAACCAGTGTTGGCGGGCTGGTAGCGTGGTTGTGAGTTCGTTGGACATCAGCGGCTCCGTAGCAGCTCATTGTGGAGGAAATGAGCGCGCCCGCAATGGCGATCAGGCCAGCCGCAAGTCCGGCTGACAGGTCTGCTCTTGCTCGGTCAGCGCTTCCTCCTTACCCTCGCCCAATGAGAATTCTCGTCACGGGCGGCGCTGGCTTTATCGGGTCGCACCTTGTCGAAAAATTGCTCGGTGCCGGACACAAAGTCGCGATCCTCGATGACTTCAATGATTTCTACGATCCGGAGATCAAGCGCGCCAATCTCGCCGCGGTCTCGGACCAGATCACCATCCACGAGGTCGACCTGCGCGATGCCCTCGCGGTGCAGGGGGTCTTTTCGTCCGGAAAATTCGAGACGGTCATCCATCTGGCGGCCCGCGCCGGAGTGCGGCCTTCGATCAGTCAACCGCAACTTTATTACGACACGAATGTCAGCGGCACGTTGCACCTGCTCGAAGCCGCCCGCACGGCGGGGATCGATCGTTTTATCTTCGCCTCCAGTTCCTCGGTTTATGGCTTATCCGAGACGGTGCCGTTTTCCGAGGACCTGCATCTTACCCAAACCGTTAGTCCTTATGCAGCGACCAAGATCGCGGGTGAATTTCTTTGCTCGACCTACTCGCATCTTTATCGGATGCGCGTCGTGGCGCTGCGTTTTTTTACTGTTTACGGACCGCGCCAGCGACCGGATTTGGCCATTCACCAATTCACCCGGCGGATCTGGAGGGGCGAGGCGATCGACCAATTTGGCGATGGCACCACGCGGCGAGATTACACTTACGTCGACGATATCATCCAGGGCGTCCTAGCCTCGTTAGGCTATGAAGGTCCGCTCTTCGATATCTTTAATCTGGGCGAAAGCGAAACCATCCAGTTGAAAGACTTGATCGTTGCCCTCGAGCAGGCTCTCGGCCGCAAGGCCACGATCAATCGCCTGCCCGAGCAGCCGGGCGATGTCCCGCTGACCTGCGCGGATATTTCCAAGGCCCGCAGACTTCTCGGCTATCGCCCGACCACCCCGCTGCAAGAAGGCCTGCCGCGCTTTGTCGAGTGGTTTCACCAGACGCGGAACGGTGCGTGACCACGGAACGCTGGCGTCTGGCGATCTTTCTCGCGGCAGTGATTCTCCTGCCCGCGCTGGTGACCCATCTCATTCCGGCGCGTCGCGATTTCGATCCCAAGCCGATCGCTAAACTGCGCAAAGAGCAGCCCGAGGTCGTCATGATCGGGGACTCGGTGCTCGGTGGCTCGATTGATCCAAAGATTTTCGCGAAGGAGGCCGGCTTGGGCGATGTCGAAGTGCTTTGGAACGGAGGCGCCGCCTCCGCCGCCTGGTATCTCCTTCTGAAGAATTACGTCGTTGCCTCTGGCATTCGTCCGCGGCTGGTCTGTATTTTTTTTCGCGAGAGAATGCTGACCGATGGGACCTTTCGCACGACCCCGACCTATCGGCATTTTCTCGAATCGCTCCGTCACACCCACGAGCCGGTTTATCAAGCCGTCCTGCATGGCGACGAAGAGGAGATGGGACCATTCGGCCGAGCGATCGACTGGCTTTACCCGCTCAACGAGCGACGCGATGTCCAACAGGAGAAAATCAGCCGACTGGCTTTTCGAGTCGCGGCTGGCGGGGTGGAGATCGGACCTTTGCGGCGGCGGGTGAACGAGATTTTCGACCCGGTGAAGTTGCGCGAAGAGATTATGGATGAATCGGCTGAAATCAGCGCGGAGAAACCGGAAGAATTTAATCCCGATCCCAAAAAGAATTTCCTGCCACACCTCGTGCAGGTTGCCAGGGACGCCAGGGTGCCTCTCTGCTTTGTGCGCGAAAAACGCTACCCGTTGCCTGACGGAGTTACCCCCGAGAGGGAAGACATTCGGCATTACACAGCGAGCCTGCGCCGCTGGGTGGAGAAGCAGGGTTGTTTCTTCGTTGACCTGACAGGTAGCTTACGGCCCGACCAATCGATGTATATCAAGCCGGGCGACGACCACATCCGGAAAGGCGCCAAGGCGGAAGCGACCAAAATCTACGTGGAGAAGCTGAAGCCGCTTCTCCGTCAGCCATGATCTTTCACTCCCTGACTTATCTGGTTTTTCTCGCGCTCGTCCTGGCGCTTTACTGGTCGCTGCCGCGGCGGGGCCAGAATTTTCTCCTCATTGCAGCCAGTTACATTTTCTACGGTTGGGAACAGCCCTGGTTCCTTCTCCCACTTTGGGCATCGACCCTGGTCGATTATGGCTGCGCGCGGGGGATGGAGCGATATCCGCGACACCGTCGCCTCTTTCTGGTTACCAGCATCACCGCGAGTGTCGCCCTCCTGGCCACATTTAAGTACTACGGATTCGCCCTTGAAAATATCAACGCGATCCTGGCCAATTTCGGTCAGGATCCGGTGCGCAACGCGCTTCGGCTGGCTCTTCCGGCTGGCCTCTCGTTCTACACTTTCCAGTCGATTGGTTACGTCGTCGACGTCTATCGAGGGCGTGTCAAGGCCGTGCGGGATTTTCCCGATTACGCGCTCTACGTGACGTTTTTCCCACAGCTCGTCGCCGGCCCCATTGAGCGTGCAGGCCACATGTTGCCGCAATATCGGACCAGCCGGAAAATCGACGCGGAAACCTGGCGCATGGCTCTTGGGCTCATGCTGTGGGGTTACTTCAAGAAAGTAGTGATCGCGGACAATGCGGCCGTGGTGGCGAATAAGATCTTCGCTTTGGATGGCGCATCGTTCCCGATTATCTGGGCCGGAGTCTTCGCCTTTGCGGTGCAGATCTACGCCGACTTTTCGGGCTACATGGACATCGCTCGTGGGACCGCGAAGCTCCTCGGGATCGACCTGATGGTAAACTTTAACCATCCCTATCTCGCGACCTCTCCGTCCGATTTCTGGCGGCGCTGGCATATCTCCCTCTCCACGTGGCTGCGGGATTTTATTTACATTCCGCTGGGGGGGAGCCGCTGCTCGATCGCGCGCGCCTCGTTTAATCTCATGGCGACCTTCGCCATCAGCGGCCTTTGGCACGGAGCCTCGTGGAACTATATCCTTTGGGGAGTCTATTGGGGTGCGCTCATTTTGCTCGAGCGGTTTGTTGATTGGATTGGACTAACGAAGAAAGCGCCCTGGCTCCTCAAAGTAACCTTTACCTTTGGCCTGACTTGTTTCGGCTGGCTTCTCTTCCGCGAACGCAGCCTCGCGCAGATTGCCTCCGATCTGGCGCAATCGCCCTTCTCCGCCAGCGTCGAGCAATGGCGCATGGGCATCTACTTTGTCACTCTTGTTTTTATCTACACTTTGCCACTCACCATTCATATGCTGGCTTCCGGCCTGCCTTATTCGCAAACCCAGTCGCAGTTGCCCGGCCGCAGCCGTTTCGTAGTGGAAACGGCCGTCGCGGTTCTTCTCCTTCTCGGGATCGTTACCATGCGCAGCGTCGCGACCTCCGACTTCATCTACTTTCAGTTCTAACTCTGCTCCGCGAAGACCCTCAAAGCGTCCCGGAATAATCTTGTATCTACAAAACGCCGCCTAAACGCACTCTGCGAGAGCGCTAGGACTACGGCGTTGCCACGCGGATGAGTATGCGAGTGCATATGTGCGGTAACCTTTGTCCTGCAGGAGTCAGTAGATAACCCACAGGGAGGCACTAGAGGCGTAGCGTCATGAAAATACTGTTCGGATCTTCGACGTAGTCACCGAACGGTCCGCAGAGAGTAAAGCCCGCGCTTTCGTAAAGAGCCCGGGCCGGACGGAAGGCCTCTGAGGTTCCTGTCTCCAGGCTTAGCCGCGCGTAGCCTCTTGTGTGCGCCACCTCTATGATGTGGATGAGCAGGGCTCTGGCCGCCCCGCGGCGGCGATAAGCCTTTGGCGTCCGCATGGATTTTATCTCGCCGTGAGTGGGGTCGAGTTCCTTTAAGGCGCCACAACCGAGGAGCAGTTTGCCCTCCCAAGCGCTCCAAAACGTGATGGCGGAATCGCGAAGTCGGTCGAGGTCGAGTGCATGAACGCTTTCCGGAGGAGAAAGCTCAGACATGTTTTGCAGATGCTCAGTCAGCAGATCATGGATGGCGCTGCGAGAGAGGTCGTCGAGTTCGATCTTCACGGAGGTGAGGATAAAACGGCAACTAGGCGGGCCGCAAATGGGCGCGAAAAGGGATCAGCGAAATTCTTTCTGTTTCTGTAGGATAGCTATCCAGGCTGAGTCGGACTTTGGACAATCAATTCCCGCCATACTCACGTCCTCGGCGTAATCTGGATCTGATCGATAATCGGTTCCATCGCTTCCTCGAGGACCGCAGCGCAATTTAGCGTCCCCCCTGTTGGCCGTTCGTTTCTCATCGGGAGATGGATCGGCTGCTTTGGCCAGCCTGAAACAGGTTGCCTTCCGTTCGATCGCTTCGGAGGATGGTCGCGAATCATGAGCGCCAGAAAACGCGACGATGATATGAAGTCCGGCGGACGGCAGGGGCGGACGATTTGCATCACCGCTGCGCAACGATCCGGAACGACCGCCCTGCAATGGGCCATCAAGGCGGCTGGCGTGGTGAATTTTGGCGAGATTTTTAGTGGTCATCCAGCAGGGGATGCATCTGGGGCATTTTACCATTTTGCGACGCAGCATGATATCCGCCTCGTCGATATCCGGACGCGCGCGGAGACCAGTGCCCTAACGAAACGCTATCTCGAGTGGCTCAAGGACCAGGCGGCGGCGAGGGATCTTCTAATCGATATCAAACTCAATTCGTGGTCGGTCCTTTTGCCATGGGGCGGATATACCCAGCGTGAGCCGATTCTACTGAGCCTGTTGAAACGGCAAGGCACCGCTTTTGTCTTTATCTGGCGCGATAACCTGGCTGACCAATTGCTTAGCCAATTCATCGCGAACGAACTCGGTATCTGGCACAACCTGACTGAGGCGGAGGTGGCTGGCCGGACGGTGACCGCGCCGCTCCCGCGGTTGCGAGAACGTGCACGCCTGATCATGCGTGCGGAGGCCGACATGCTCGAGCATTTGGCCGACTATCCGCAGAAGATTGTCGTCCAATACGAAGAGCTTTTTCGCGACGGCGTTCTGACTCGACCGTTTCAGGACGAATTCCGGGAGATGACTGAAATTGTCCTGCCGGGTGGCAATTACCCGAGCATCCGTCCCAGCAGCGTGGACAAGCGGGCAGTGGTCTTGAACTACGAGGAGATTGTGGCTGCCATTCGTCCCCTGGCTGAACGCCGACGCGAGCAGTGGATGAAGCGAAGAGTCAGCCCTTAAGGCGGCGCCCGTTTGTCCAAGGCCGGACGAACCCCTCGGCGCGAGTTGCAGGCTGGCTGGAAATGCCGTTGCTCGCTACTAATCTACCAGCGTGAAGCTTACGGAATCGATCGCCAAGCTGGGACAGCCGCTTACTTATCGGCGGACCTGGCGAAAGATGAGGCGGGCGATGAACCCGGTGCCGATCGCTCCGCTTCTTGCGAAAATCGACCAGGAAAGACTCGAAACGCTTAAAGGCCATTACGGCTCGCTTCCGCCGACTGCGCCGGCACTCTGGCGTCATTATGCGAAGTATCTCGATCTCGAAAAGCGTCTTCCGATCAATATCCAGCGGGCGCAGGATCTCGACCTGCAGCGCCGTCCGCCGCTGGAAATTTTAGATATCGGCTGCGGCGGTGGGTTTTTCCTTTTTGTGGCGCAGGCGCTAGGGCACCGCGGGCTGGGTCTCGACGTCGAAGGAATCCCGGTCTTCGATGGCCTGGTCGAATTGCTCGGGGTGGAGCGGCGGAATTACCGGGTCGCGGCGTTTGAGCCGCTTCCAGACTTTGGGCGTCCGTTCGACCTGATCACGGCTTTCGCGACTGCCTTCCACGGCGGCAAGGAAGATTCCTGGAGATGGGGCGCAGCGGAGTGGGACTTTTTCATGACCGATCTGAAACGACATCTCGCACCGGGCGGGCGAATCTTCTTCGACCTGAACGCCGCTTACAGCGGCAAGTATTTTACGCCGGAGATCATGGCGGTTTTCATGCAGCACGGAGGAACGCTGGAACGAGGAAGCCTGCTCGTGACCGCGAGCGCCGCCTAGTCAACGACGCACCTTGAGTTTGCTCCTGCCTAAAGGCACCGTGGGCGCGCAGCACGAATCGCAAAATGTTTCGATCGAAAGGAAAAATAGAGCGCCTGGATTTCATTATCGCCGGGACGCAAAAGGGCGGCACAAGCGCTCTGCATTACCATCTGGATCAGCACCCGAATATCACCATGGCGCATCCCGAGGAGGCGCACATGATCGATCATCCGCGCCGCCACTTCTTCGACGACGAAAAGCGCTACGCGGCCGGCCACGTCAATTACGATATTCTGCACGAAGGCATCCGGCTGAAGCGCAACACCCTGGTGACCGGTTCCGTCACGCCCATCTATACCTACTGGAAACCGGCCTTGGAGCGGATCCGGGATTATCATCCGGGGATCAAGCTCATCGTGCTTTTCCGCAACCCGGTCGATCGCGCTTTTTCGCAATGGAACATGAATCGCGATCGCGAGCGGGAGAAAATGAAATTCCTCGACGCGATTGAGGAAGAGATCAGCCAACGTGGCCATCCTGAGGCCCCGCAACCGCGCCGGACTTCCTATCTCGACCGGGGATTTTACACCGATCAAATCGAGCGACTTTTCCGGTTTTTCCCCCGCGAGCAGTTGAAGATCATCAAGTTTGAAAATCTCCGGGAGAACACCCCCGCAGTGGTGAACGATGTTTTCACCTTTCTCGGCGTGCCGCCCTTGCCAAAAATCCAGAACAAGGAGCAAAACAAGATTCCCTATCCACGACGCATGTCGCCGGAAGAGCGGCGCTATATCTGCGGCCAATTTGCCGCCGACATCGAGCGAGTGGAGGAGCTTCTCGGTTGGGATTGCTCGGACTGGAAAGCAGTTTAACGGGTTGAAGACCCAGCGGTGCGCCCAAATCGCGCGACGGAATTCCACCTTGCAATGACGCCCTTCTCGGGAATAGTGCCGCGGTGCCGGGAGTCAAGGCGCGTGTCTACTCCCCGCGATCGTCCAGTTTTTGGTAAAATGAAGCCGGCTTACTTGTCCCTTTTGACCAGCAGCCCGCACCGGAGATCGCAGTCAGAGCGGCGTTTGCCCGTTTCCCGGCCCCACGAGGCGGAGTTTCCTCCGGCTGCGCAGACTGCTCTCGAGCTGCTTGATGGGACCTTTCGAGGTCCTCGCGCCGTGGACCGTGCATCGCTTGATGCGCTCCGCCCACAGACTAACTGGTTTAAAACCGAGGATCATTATGAAATCTCAATCCCCGGGGAGAAACTCGCGACGTCCGCGTCGTGGGGATCCCCGACGACGGTTCGACACGCGCGACGATCGCGTGGTGTCGAAGGCTCCCGCAAAAAAGAGCTTTTGGCAGAAAGTCACGGCCTTCTTCGGAGGCGCCGATAGTCCCGCGAAACCGGCTGCGACCCCGCGCAACGGTTCCGCCGCGCCGGCCCGTAACGGCGCCCCGCGACCTGAGCGCGCTTCGCGCAAACCCGAGTCGGTCGAGGTCACCACCCCGCGTCTCTACGTGGGCAACCTCGCGTTCGAAGCGACGGAGAGCGACTTGTTCGAACTCTTCAACGGCGTCGGCCAGGTGCAAAACGCCGAGGTCGTCACCTACAAGCATAACGAGCGCTCCAAAGGATTCGCCTTTGTTCAGATGCAGACGGTCGATGAGGCCAAGCGCGCAGTGGCGGAATTGCACGACAAGGAATTCCTGGGCCGCAAGCTGGTGGTGAGCGGTGCGAAATCTGACAGCCATTCACGCGATTAAGCACGGCTGACTTCTTTCAGACCGGGAGATCAGGTGGCTGTGAGGCTGCTGGTTTCCCGGTCTTTTTTGTTGATCGATAACCCGGCTCCGGCCGAGGAGCTGAGATGGACCTCACGAACTGCTTTTTCATCGTCGGACCGACCGCGAGCGGGAAATCGGAACTCGCCGCTGCGGTCGCCGCGCGCATCGGCGCGGAAATCGTGAGTGCCGACGCCTATCAAATCTATCGCGGGCTGTCGCTGCTCACGGCGCAACCCGACGAGGCGGTTCTAAGGAGAGCGCCGCATCATCTCATCAATTCGATTCCCCTCACCGAGGAGATGAGCGCGGAAAAGTTCCGCGAGCTTGCGCTCTCTGCCATCGAGGAAATCAACGGGCGCGGCAAGCTGGCGCTCGTGGTGGGAGGCAGCGGCCTTTATCTCAAGGCGCTCACCCACGGCCTGGCGCCGCTCCCGGCAGTGGATCCGCAACTACGCACGCAACTGAACGGGCTCTCGCTCGACCAACTCAACTCGCGTCTTCTCGCTGTGGATCCGTTAGGCGCGGAGAGCGTTGACCGCGAGAACAAGCGGAGAGTGGTTCGAGCGTTGGAGATTTATGCCCAGACCAACACCCCCGCTTCGGAGCAGCGAGAAGAATGGAAACGCGAGGCCGCTGACACGCGCGGGATCTTTGTTTTCCGCGAACGGGACGAGCTCTACGGGCGCATAAACGCCCGAGTGGAAGCCATGTTTTGCGAGGGTGTGCAAGAGGAGGTCGCCGCGATAAAACATGTCAGTGCCACGGCCGCGAAAACGATCGGTTTGGAACAGATTCGTCTGCTTCTGGAAGAAAAAATGAGCCGGGCGAATTGCGTCGCTGCGATTCAGCAAGTGACCCGACGTTATGCCAAAAGGCAGTTGACCTGGTTTCGGGCGCAACCTAATTTTGAGCCACTGAATTTGTCGTCGCTAAAGGATCAAGCAACCGCTGTCGATTGGATCCTGCAAAAGGTTTCCCTTTTGCGTCCCCTTGAATGATTGTCACCCAGCCGCATGGAAAACAGGAGCGCGCTCTCCTCGTTGGCCTCGAAAAGGATGGAGTTTCCAAGTGGGATCTGCGCGATTCACTCGACGAGTTGCGCGAGTTGGCAAACTCCGCCGGCGCGCAAGTGGTCGATACGGTGACGCAAAAACTGCGGAAGCCGACTGCGCCTTTTTACATCGGCAAAGGAAAGGCCGAGCTGATCAGGGAATCGTTTGAGGATCAACAGGTCACCTCTGTGATCTTCGACAACGAGCTTTCTCCCGCGCAGGGCCGCAATCTTGAAAACCTCTTTTCACGCAAAGTGATCGATCGCACGCAGCTCATCCTCGATATTTTCGCGCAGCGCGCGCGGAGCCGGGAAGGGCGTCTGCAGATCGAGTTGGCGCAACTGCAATATCTGCTGCCGCGCCTAACGAGGATGTGGACGCACTTGTCCCGCCAAACCGGCGGCATCGGCACGCGCGGCCCGGGTGAGACCCAGCTCGAAGTCGATCGCCGGCGGGTGCAGGAGCGCATCGCGCGGCTGGAGCGTGATCTCGAGGAAGTGCGCAAACATCGCGCGGTGCAGCGCCAGGGCCGCAAGCGACATCAATGGCCGGTCGCAGCGGTCGTGGGTTATACCAACGCAGGGAAGTCCACCTTGCTCAATCTGCTCACCGGGGCCGACGTTCTCGCCGAAGACAGACTCTTTGCCACCCTCGACCCGACGACGCGCAGCCTCACTCTGCCTAACAAACAACGCGTTCTCCTCACTGACACGGTCGGTTTCCTGAGAAAGCTGCCGCACACGCTAATCGAGTCGTTTAAGGCGACGCTGGAGGAAGTGGTCGAGGCTGATCTGCTCCTTCATGTGGTCGACCTGGGTCATCCGCGCCTCGATGAGCATATGGCGGCGGTGGACACCGTGATCAAGGAGATCGGCGCGTTTGGCAAACAGACCCTCGTTATTTTCAATAAGATCGACGCACTGCCGGATCGCGATCTGGTGCAGAACTACCTGGAGAAATTTCCCGGCAGCGTGGCCATCTCCGCGCGCACGGGCGAGGGCATCGACGAACTGATCCCGGCGCTCCAGGAAACCCTCGGTTCCTGGCGGCTACGATTGCGCTACGAGGTGCCGCAGAGCGAATCCGCGCTCCTGGCGGAGGTGCATCGCATCGGGCATGTGCTTGAGTTGCGTTATGTGGGTGAGTTTGCCGAATTGGTCGCGCACGTCCCCCCGCAACTCGAACAAAAACTGTCGCCCTATCTCGTGCCGGGCCCAGACGGCAGGGCGCAATCAGCCTAACGAATTGTGAATTGGTATGCGCGTTGGGTGAACCGGCTCGGTCTCGCCGACCGGCCACGGGTCCGCAAGACGATCGTCGCCGTGATCGGGACGACCGTGGTTCTGTTTGGACTGGCGTTGGTGGTTCTTCCCGGCCCGGCCGTGGTGGTCGTGCCGCTCGGTTTGGCCATTCTCGCCACTGAGTTTGCCTGGGCGCGGCAGCTCATCAAACGGGGCGGCGAGGTGTGGGGCAGAGCGCGTCAATGGAAGTGGCGGCGGCCGGAGAAACGCGGAGATTCGTTAGGTCATGACCCGCGCTGAACGAGCAGCGAAGCTGACGGAGCTTTTGCCGAAGGTTTATCCCGACGCGCATTGCGAGCTCGATTTCAAGACGCCGCTGCAACTCCTGATCGCGACCATTCTATCGGCTCAATGCACTGATAAGCGGGTCAACATGGTGACGCCCGCGCTTTTCAAACGGTATCGCAGCGCTGCCCAACTCGCGGAAGCGCAACCGGCGGAATTGGAAAAGGCCATTCAGTCGACGGGATTTTTTCGGAACAAAGCCAAAAGCATCCGAGCAGCGGCGGCCACCATCGAGTCGGAGCACGGCGGCAAAGTGCCCCGGACGATGGCGGAGCTGAACGCGTTGCCGGGTGTCGGCCGCAAGACCGCCAACGTAGTGCTCGGCAACGCTTTCCAAATTGACGAAGGCATCGTCGTCGACACCCACGTGGCGCGGCTCTCGCAGCGCCTCGGCCTAACGAAGCAGGTCGACGCGGTGAAAATCGAGCAGGATCTGATGAAGCTGATCCCGCGGGAACATTGGACCAACTGGAGTCACTGGCTTATCTGGCACGGGCGGCGCCGATGTTTCGCGCGCAAACCGGATTGTGTGAACTGCGAGTTGCTCGCGCTTTGCCCGTCGGGGAATCGACTCATCCGTTCGGGCGCCGCGCGGGCCTCAACGTAAGGTGTGTTTGCGATCGATCTTTGTGACGACTTTGACTGTTTGTTCCTGCGCTCCGCATCCTTCGTCTCTTTCCGTGGGCTAGTATGGACGCCCGTCTGCTCCACTTGAATCTCGATGACGCGTGGCGCTTCGAAGACTTGCCGACCCTTGATCTGAGAGACTGGGGACCGCGGCTGCGCTTTTCTGCCCCGAGTCGTGAAATGGAAGAGTTCGATCGTCGCATCGGGCCGGAGCTGGCCCCGTTTCTCATCTATGGCTCGGGGGATTTTCACCATCTGACCGCTCTCTGGTTGCGGCGACATTCTTCCCTAACGACAGTCGTTTCTTTCGATAATCATCCGGACTGGGATGTCCGCCCGCCTCGCTGGTGTTGCGGCAGTGGGGTCAATCGCGCGCTGGAGTTGCCTGCCGTAGAGAAGGTGGGAGTATGGGGTTGCGG
>JBPCLK010000079.1:0-5055 GCA_051003355.1 Chthoniobacterales bacterium
AGGTTCGCGGGAAGTATCTCATCCCGCATGGCCAACGTCGTGGCCGGCCCATCATCCTCCTGGCGCGCGACCCCCGTGACGCCTTTGTGTCCCTTCATCTTCAGCTCACCCGCCGAACGAAGGAGACGCCCGACGAGCTGAAGCGAATGTCGGCAGGAGAACTGTTGCGCGATCCCGCGCATGGCATTGAATCGATGGTCGAGATCATGAACAGCTGGCTGGCCGAATGGTCGGCCCGCCCTGATTTCCTGCTCCTCCGCTACGAGACGTTGCGGGCGGAGCCGGCGCCGGGATTTCGGCAGCTCCTTCAAGTCCTCGGCGAGACCGAAAGCAAGGAAGAGGCTCTCGCTCATGCCCTGAAGTTTTCCGATTTCGAGCACATGCAAGAATTGGAGGGAACCGGGTATTTTGATTCCAAGATCCTGCGCGCGGGCGACGCGCTGGATCCCGAGTCTCGCAAGGTGAGAAGGGGGAAAATCGGCGGTTACGTCGATTACCTCTCCACCACCGACCAGGACTACGCCGCCCGGGCGATGCGGCGACTGCACCACCGCTTCGGTTATCCAACCTAACGAGAGAAGGAGGTCACCGTCATACGAGAGTTAATCATGGTGATGGGAGTGCAGCGCTCGGGGACGACGACTCTTTTTAACTCGCTCGCGCGCGATCCCGGATTGATCAGTTTCCACGAGAGCGTCGAGAATCCCATTTTTGATCGCTATCGTCTCCGTCCGCTCGCGCAGATTGCTCCTCTCCTCGACACCACATCCGGGCCGGTTCTGCTGAAACCGATCAGTGAAACATTCAATCGCACCCTCGAGGAAATCGCGGCCGAGTATGCCGCTTATAATCTGCGTTTCGTCTGGATTTATCGCGATCCGGTCAACGTGCTCCATTCCATGCACCGCCAAGGTTGGCTGAGTCGCGCGCAAATCGGCGCGGCCATCCATCTTCAGGAATGGGAGCGACGCAATCGCCTGGCGCTCCGATTTCAGCAACTGCACCCCGATCGGATCGCCATCGTTCGCTACGAAGATCTCTGCCTTGATGCGGGGGTTTTTCGGCAGTTGAGCGCCTGGCTTTCCGTCAACGGGACATCGCTCTTCCGGTCCGATGGCCGCGACGGCCGGAAGTCTGTCTCGTGCACGACGCAGCAAGAGATCGACGCGACGGCCGGGTCCATACTGGGCGCGCTCGATGATGCACGGACCTTCCGAGCGCGGACTTGGAAACGGTGGAACCAGACCGTGCGCACTCTGCTCTCCCGGAATCGCGCATCTGAAGAAAACCTCTTTCCGCGGAAGGCCTTATTCTCGGCGCCGTCGTGTCTCCCATCAACAGTGCCTGGGTTACAGTTTTGGCTGGATGTCTCGGCCTGCGAACCAGATGCGCACGGCAAGGTCGCCAATTTCCGGGAAAGCGGGCCCCGCCGTCTGCTCGCTGGCTGCGACACGCATCGGCCTCACCAGAAGTTAATCAACGGTCGGGACGCGCTCTTTTTCGCCGCGGAAAAGGTGGCGCTGCGACAGTCGGACGGCACGGGCATTTTGCGCTTCGGCGCAGGCGAGGATTGGTCGTTCATGTTCGGCGGCAGTCCGGTGTCGATCTTCGTGGTTTACAAACCGCAGATTCTTCGCGCGGAGGATGGCCGGCAGCACGCTGTGATTTTCCGGGTCGGCCCGCGCCAGCAGGCGGCGCCATCTTTCTCACTGGAATGGGATAGGTGCTGGACCACGCCCAGGGGAGTTCTTCTCTCCAATCGCTCGACCTCTGAGTTCGCGGCCGAGATTCCGTTTGGCAGCCACACGCATCAGCAGTGGGGAATCACTTACCTGCAAACCGGGAGCACGCCCGAGCCATCGGCAGCGAGCGCTGATTGCGAGCTGCAACTCGGCGGCACTCCGCGCGCTTGCCAGGCGCTCTTCAGTGGATCGTTGGCGGAGTTACTCATCTTCCAAGGCGCGCTCTCGCCTAACGATAAGTTGGGCGTGCTGCGTTACTTGCAGGAAAAGCATCGACTTTGACTGTGCCGTTTATCGGGCGACTGATTCGCGCTCCGATGATTCAGAGAGCATTAGCCCTTAGCCAACGGCCGAGTCGGTAGCGCGAGGCGCCCCTTCATTTTAGCGGCCGCGCCACCAGAATCCCGCTGTCACTGCGGTAACGGGCGAGATAGCTCGAGAGCCGCGAGTCGATCACCACTTTGCCGTAATTGTGCGGCGAAGATGCGTGCATGAAGTGGAGCACGCCGTCTTCCGTGCGATAGGCGAGACCGACGTGTGAGGTGGAATAGAGACCCGGGCGATCGCGCGAGACGATGCCGATGATGTCGCCACTCTTTAAGTCCGATTCGATGCGGGCGACCTGGCCTTTCGGGATCTGGTAGAGCGGTCGCGCGGTGACCTTGGCTTCCATCCGGCCTAACGGCTCCAGCAAAGATGGGTTCGACTTGAGGTAGCGATAATGCCGCCAGCCAAAGGTCATCTCGTGCGCGGCATGGTTGACTCGTTCGCCGCCCAGGTGCCGCGTCAGATCACTGACCAACCCCCGCCGTTCGTTATCTGCCAGCCAATCCTCGAGGTAGTGCAGACGCGAGAGATATTCGCCCGTGCATTGACCGCCGCGGTAGCGATCGAGCTCGATGTAATGCAGGAAAGTCTCCGGATTCCAACGGATCTGCGGCTCGTCGAGCATGCGCGCGAAGCCGAGCGCGATCTCGAAAAACGTCCAGCAATCCATCCCGTAGAAATTGGCTGAGGCGGCCTCGACGCGGTTGTCGATTTCCAGCGTGTAGGACTTGTAGGGCGTGCCGACCATGGCGCGAGCGACGGTGGCGGTCCGCTCGCCGATCCGCAGCGATTTCCAGTTATTGGACCGCGCTTCCTGCACGAGGCGATCGAATTTTTCCCGCCCCTTGAAGACGGTAGAAAACGGCAGCGTCTCTGCCTGGACAAGAGTGCTGTAAGCCAGGAATAGGAGTGCGAAGGATAGTTGGAGCGCTCGCATATTTCGCAAAAGGTTCGAGCAGATGCAGTGCCGCGCAAGACGGAGCGTCTATTTAGCCACGTCTGGAGCAGGAATCAGGAGGAGTGGGCGATGACCCGACTTCAAGAAGCCCTCGGTCACGCTCCCGACGAGCAGATTGTAAACGGAGCCGTGTCCGTGCGAACCCATCACGACGAGGTCGGCGGAAATCTCTTCCGCCGTGCGCAGGATTTCCTCGACCACGGTGCCATCGCACTCGTGGGCGACGCACCGCAGGCCGGCGTGATTCAATTCCTCCTGAAGATTTCCGAGCGGGCTCTTCTCGCGGTCATCCGACGGAGCCGCGGGCGGATATTCGGCGGGTCCGACCGCCATTCCCATCTCAGGAATGCCGATGCCGGGATAACCAATCGTCGCCGTCGGAAAAACCGGCATGGCTGCAATTTCCCGCACATGCACGAGATGCAACTCTGCCTGGAAAACCCGCGCCATCTCGCACGCGTGCTGGAGCACGCCTTCCATCGCGGGAGAAAAGTCGACCGGAACGAGAATTCGTTTCACCGCCCGATAGAATGCGGGACGCCGGCCGGACGGTCAAGACGTTGGCAAAGCCGCGCGAAATTCGTTAACCTGCGTGGTGCAGGATCTCTTCACTTCCATGGATGACGAGACCGAAGCGAAAGCCGAGGCCGCTGCACCGCTGGCCAGCCGGATGCGGCCGCGGACGATCGAGGAGTTCGTGGGACAGGAGCACATCCTCGCGCCGGGAAAACTGCTCCGGCGCGCTATTCTCGCGGACCGGTTGCCTTCTGTCATCCTCTCTGGACCGCCGGGCACGGGGAAGACCACGCTCTCGCAAATCATCGCGGCCATGACGAAGTCGAAATTCGTGCAGTTGAGCGGAGTGGAAAGCAACGTGGCCGAGATGCGTAAAGTCGTGACCGCGGCCGCGAACCGGCTCCGCACGTCCGGGCAAAAAACGATCCTCTTCGTCGACGAGATTCATCACTTTAATAAGGCGCAGCAGGACATCCTGCTTCCGGATGTGGAGAGCGGGAATCTTCGGCTGATCGGCGCGACGACCTACAACCCGTTTTTTTACGTCAATAGCGCTCTGGTTTCGCGTTCGCAGGTTTTCCAACTGGAGTCGTTAGGTGTGGAGGACTTAGAGCAATTGATCGATCGCGCCTTGCAGGATGAAGAGCGCGGCCTGGGCCAACACAAAGTGCTGATGGAAGCGGCGGCCGAACGTCACCTCGCAAAGTTGAGCGACGGCGATGCCCGTAAATGTCTTAATGCTCTCGAAATCGGCGTCCTGACCACCCCGCCTAACGAACAAGGGACGATCGAGTTCACTCTTCAGGTCGCGGAGGAAAGCATCCAAACCAAGGCGGTGGTTTACGATCGAGTGGGGGACGCGCATTACGACACCATCAGCGCCTTCATCAAGAGCATGCGCGCTTCTGACGAGAAAGGCGCGATCTACTGGCTGGCCAAGATGCTGCACGCAGGCGAGGACTTTCGCTTCGTGGCCCGGCGGCTCGTGATTTTCGCGAGTGAAGATGTCGGTCTGGCCGACGCGCAAGCCTTGCCTCTGGCCATCGCGACGCAACAGGCGGTCGAGTTCGTCGGGATGCCGGAGGCGCGCATTCCGCTGGCGCACGCCACCGTTTACCTGTGTCGCGCGCCCAAGAATCGCGCAGCCTACGAAGCGTTAGGCGCGGCCACTGAAGAGATCGAGGCGGAACGAACTCAGCGCGTCCCCGAGAAGCTCAAGAACAAGCATTTCCCGGTGAATCCAGAGTAGTGCGCGTCACTCGACGCTGGCGCGGGACTTCGTCGAGCGGGGAGTGCGATTCGTGGCAAGGGAGCAGAGGTTGTCGCCTCCTCGGCAGAGTCTTCCACCAACGCGGTCAGCTCCGGCATTGGCATGCGCGCGCGCTCCGGCGAAATTGCCCCGTGCGATCGCAGCCTGCCACCACGAACGAAACGCTTTTTCTGCGACTGCATCCGCGACTGGCGAAATGGTTTCGGGCCACCTTCGGCCAGTTCACCGACTCGCAATTACGC
>JBPCLK010000080.1:0-4505 GCA_051003355.1 Chthoniobacterales bacterium
GTGATGGCCCACTTCCGATCCGGAGAAATGCCATTACTGATACTCACATACTCATCACGGCCATATTCATAGTTGGACGTAGCCAGCGCAGCCGTCGCCAGAAGAGTCGAAAGTGCAACTACCACAGCGCTCACCTTGGATTGGCATGACACTTCAGGGTTCATGGCAGAGTAAGTTTTAACATTAGAAGTAAAAACATAGTAACCGTCGGCCGCAAATTGAACACATTCTTCCAAAAACTCTAGAATCCATGAATGGGTAGTGTGCCGATTTTGGTTATCGCAGGCAATCTATATTGCGAGCAATGCACAAGTATAAACCTCAGCGGCGACCGGGCGGCCCGCTCTGCCGCTTGGCTAGACGGTTGGAAACCCTCGAGATCGGCAGTGTGCTAAAAATTCGTTTAGCTCGCAGAATAGTCGCGCCTTAATCGGACCCTTAAACCCAGTCCACAGCGAGATCGCAATGAGGCGTCCTCGTGACGAATCATCTCTGGAAATATTTGCGATGATCTCCCGTGAAATATTCCCCGCGGGTCGCGGTCGAAAGACACTGCCTGCAGGAATAGTAAGGCCTGAATTACCGATCGTGATGGCGAGCGCGTTGCGGCGGAAAAGGGTAACGCCGCCAACGACGATCAACAGCAAGCCCAGGACACCGAACACCAAAGCGATCAGCGCACCGGAAAAGCCCTTTTGGAAGGCTGAGGAAAAATCACTCAAGGCGATGACGCCTCCAACCAAGGACGGCAACGTTACGTGCGATGCGCGGTTTGAGTGTCATGGGCACGCTTGAGACCTGGGGTCGTTTAGAACAGTCAGCTCTTACTGGCCGAGACTCGATAGTGATTCAAAGCAAGCACCCTGAATGAATCTCAAAATATCCTCTCGGGCGGGAGCGAGAAAATAGACCCTGCCTTGCTTGAGAGGAATGTGCCGCAGGAAGAGCGATGATCATCCCCTAACGAGATTGAACCCGTAAGGGCAATGGCGGCAGCCTTCCTGGCAACAGCGGCCGCGGCGCAGAAGGAAATCACGGCTCAAGGCGCCATCGGGCTCGAAGTCGCCAGGGGTCGCGCACACTCTCTCGTGTGGTGGGATCGGATCGGTCGGGTCGCCGATCTGATCATAACAATTGCTCTTGGTTGGGGTGCTCTTCAATTTGCCTGCGCGGTGATTCCGATGGAAGAGTCGCACTCCTCTATGATGAAAGCGACCAAACGTCCGAAACCTTTCCGCGGTCTAATCGCTGTCCGCCGCTCGGGGGTTCATGGGCGCGGGGTTTTTGCACGGCAAGATATTCCTCGCGGGAACCGCATCATTGAATATACCGGGGAGCGGATCTCGTGGAAGGCAGCGCAGGCTTTGCCACCGACCGATCCCGACGATCCGCATCACACGTTCTTTTTCTCCTTGGACGACGGACAGGTGGTTAATGCCGCGGTGGACGGGAATGAAGCGCGCTGGATAAATCACTCATGCGCGCCTAATTGCCGCACGGACGAGGTTAAAGGACGGGTTTACATTTACGCCAGACGCAAGATCAAGGCGGGCGAGGAGCTGTTCTATGATTACAGTCTGGAGCCGGCGGATCGGCGGACGAAAGCGCTGGAGCAAATCTTCCGCTGCGACTGCGGCAGCAAGAAATGTCGCGGAACAATGCTGGAAGCGAAGTAGCATAAGCGGTAGCCAATTCGTGACCTAACGAAAAGGCTCAGACAGCTTGTCTACCAGCGCGGAGCTCAGGACAAAATGGGCTCTCCAGCAGAGACGCCGGAGCGACCACGCATCCATCCGTAAGTGACCCAAAGGATGACAAACGGAATGGGCCAGAGATAGCCCGGACTATTTAAGGCGATGGTTACGAGCAGACCTGAGGCAATCGCCGCACGCGGGTCGCCGAGGGTTTCGGCCAGGGCAAAAGCCATGGCCCAGACGACGGCACTGAAGAGTCCGCTCGTGACACCATTGACCAGATCCTGTCCGAGAGACCCAGCCGGCACGGCCTGACTTAGAATGACATAAAACCCGAGACCGACGAGGAGAGCGATGACCTGGCCGAAGACAAATCCCCTCGCCCAACGGCCCCAGCGCATGCCAATAATGAGAGTGACAAAGGCGAAGCAAAGAATTCCGAAGGAAAGAGCGTTGTAAATGTGAGGACGCCCCGCGACGAGCACCCCCGCGACCAGATAGGCGGTGATGGTAAGAAAAGCGCTGACCAGCGCGATGAGAACTTCTCGCCAGACCGGAAGGACACGACGCCGGGGGAAAACGGCCGCCAGACTGATGAAGGCCCAGACGCACACGGCGCTCAAGGTGATGGCATTGCCTAACGAAGCTACCCCGAAAAGGCGAACCGCACCGCCTTCCACGATGGCCTGAAAGGCCAGGATGACGAACCCAATAAAGGCGGCCCCGATTCCCAGGAGAATAGAAACCAGGTAACCCATGCCAATCATGGTAAAAACCGACGCGGTAGCGCTGAGTCCTTCGCCGGGCCCGAGAGGGAGAAGCACCGCGAAAACGAGCAAGCCAAGGATCGCCGGACAGATGAGATAGACCTGGAGGAGGAGCGCGCGGAGGTCGCGATTGCGGCTAATTTGAGCGCCGCTCAGGTCGATTACGCTGAAGTTAGGCGAAAGCCGGGGATCGATTTGATTGACGTGCGTGCGCCATTGCAAGGGAGTCGCCAGGAGCCAGCCGAGAATCTGGAGGGTGGCCGCGATGAGATTGCTTCCGGACGTACCTAGGCGCAGTTCTTTGGGCCGGACCCATCGATCATCCATGCGGACTTTGGCCGGAACGTCCGCCGTTCCGACAGCCGGATGATGATAGTTATAAAGGTGGATTTGCCGCCCGTGTTTGGCGGAAGCGATGCCGATATCGTGACAATCGAGGGCGGCTGGATCACGCGTATCCTGCAACTGCTTGGCATAAGCCAGCGACATGAGGATGTGGCCGCCATCGCCGAAATCCATCACACGTTGAGCGATATTAATCCCATCGCCGCTCACGTTCATGACTCCGTTTACATCCGGTTGGCGCACCACCTCGCCAGTATGCAGACCCATGCGCGCGCTAAACCCGCCATCCGCCTCGATCTGTTCCGAGAGCTCCATCGCGCAGCGGATCGCACTGGCCGGCCGATCGAAAAAGACCAGGGCCATCCCATCGCCTGTAGGGGTGCGGATGACATTGCCCTCGACAGCGGCTGCGGTCACGCTGGGAGACCTGCTCACCATCTCTTGCAACCCGCGAAAGATAGCCATCTGCCGATCAGACGAGAGGGAAGAATAGCCGACCGCATCGAGAAACAGGATATGAGCTGTTTCCAGCTGCGGTTCTTTCGGCTCGGGCACGGGCAAAACGGTAGATCATATCTCGCATTTCGCCGCAGGAGGCAGCGAGATAATTCTTCCTCGAGGGAAAGATCGTTGGGGGCCGTTAACTCAAGGCGCGTTTGACGCGCTTCGCTCTCCTAGAACTTATCGAGGATATTTTTCACGAAACCGGTCAAGCCCCCGCCGCCGCTGGCATCGCCGCGATCGCCCTGCCCTTTTTTAGCTTTGGTCTTGGATTTCGAACGACGATCGGCGGCCAGCGAACGCCCGACGTTCACCTCCGTCTTAAATTCGCCCTTCTTGTTCCGGCGAACGTAGCGTTTGTCGCCCGGATGCGGCTCGATGAGGGTGCGCTTGCTCGTTTTGCGCGCAGTGCCGCGAGTCGTGGTTTTCCCGCTGGCTTTCTTCGCGGCGGTTTTCTTAGCCGCGGTTTTCCGGGCAGGGGCGGTGGTCTTTTTCGCGCTCGATTTCTTTTTCGCAGCGCTCGTCTTCGTGGTGCTGGTCTTTCGGGTTGCCATGATACAGGCAATTCGTCTGTGCACCGGTCGGCGGTTCTTTCTGCCCGGAAGATGACGCTCTTCGCTACGCGAGTGGTGGCAGCCCGCCCAGGCGGAGACTCTTCTTCGATCTCGCGCACGCTGATGGTTTACCCGCGGAGTGCTGCGGTTAACGGCGGCGGTGTGTGACTGGTTTCGGTTGGCAAATTTCCGTCGGCACCTCGAACACCTATCATGGAGAGGCATGTCTTATCGCGTTTTATCCTGGCTAGTCCACAGCCGAGAAATGACCCTCGGCCGTAATGCTAGGGTGGGTCGCTAGGGCCGCGGGTATACCAAACTCCGCCCGGCCCATCATAACTATCTCCCTCACCCCAGATAAAGTGGTTGCGGCCCTCGCCATCGACAGACAGAGAGAGGTAATCGCCGTAGGGGAAAGCGTAGCCGGCAGACGACTTATAGGGCGCACCGTCCAGGCGATCGGATAGCCGTACCGTCTCACTCCAGTTCGTGCCACCGTCAGTCGTGCGGCGATAGAACGTGTTCCAGCTGCGCGGATCGCCGTTATCACCCTGCCAGACGATTCGAAAGTCATTCACCGCCCTGCCCGCAGCGATGGCTGGAAAGGCGTTACTCGCCTCTTCGTTAGACTGCGAGACCTGCAC
>JBPCLK010000081.1:0-9058 GCA_051003355.1 Chthoniobacterales bacterium
GGTGGCGTTGGCGTTGGACTCGCCGAGGTTTATAACCTTCGTTGATCCTCGCCGGAGCGCGGGTTCTCGGCGAAAACTTCGTTGAAGACGAAGCGTGATGCCGCCATTTTGCGCGTTCAGGCTCCGATTTCTCATGAACTGCATTTCCAAATTCATCGTGCTCGCTGGGACCGTTTTGGCCTTGAGCAGTTGCAGCACGGTGACTGAAATGATCGAATCGAATGTTCCGGTTACCGGAAGCGGGCGGTCTTCGATCGTCATCAGCCTGCGCGCGCAGGAGGCTTATCTTTATCGCGGCAAGATACTGGTCGCGACTTCGCGCATCTCGAGTGGGCGCGAAGGTCATCGCACGCCGCTGGGCCGGTTCCGGGTCACGCGCAAAGACGAAGATCATCGCTCCAGCCTGTATGGCGACTACGTCTCGGATGCCGGAGGAGTGCTCGTGGCCAACGTCGACACCCGCAAGCATCGGAAACCACCCCACACGCATTATGTCGGCGCGCCGATGCCTTACTTTTTGCAGTTCGCGCCCGGCTACGGATTGCACCAGGGCTATCTCCCGGGCGAGCCGGCCTCGCATGGCTGCATCCGGATGCCCTACTGGAAAGCGCGGCAGTTTTATAACACCGCGCGCGTGGGCACTCCGGTGACAGTCAAGCCCTAACGATTCTCGGTGGCGCGTCGATAAACCAGGTCTGCGGCCGCGATATCCTCGATGGCCACACCGACCGATTTGTAAAGCGTGATCTGCTCGTCGGATTCGCGTCCGGACTTTGTGCCTGCGATGACTTCGCCGAGTTCCGCGAAAATCTCTCCTCCGGCGATGACGTCGCCCGACTCCTTCGACGCTGCTTCCCTTGATTCCACGTAAAGACGCGACCTCTTCATGACGCTGTCATCCAGTTCACGCCAGTTGGGGCGAGTCGCGCCGACGGCGTTGATGTGCATGCCGGGCGATAACCAGACGCCTTGCAAAATCGGAGTTGTGGCAGCCGTCGCGACGACGACGACATCCGCACCGCGGACGGCTTTCTCGGCTGAAGCGGTCGCAGCGACTCCATGCTCGCTGGCAAAACGCGCCGCGCTCTGCGGACTCCAGACGCGGACCTCGCGAAAGTGCCTAACGAATCTCAGGGCTTCCAGATGGCTCCGCGCCTGCACGCCGGCGCCGAGAATCGCGAGCGTCTGCACTTCGCGCCGAGCGAGCAAGTCGGTCGCCACGGCAGAAACCGCCGCCGTGCGCATCTCGGTAATCAACCGACCGTCCATGGTGATCAGCGGTTCGCCTGTTTCGGGACGGAAGAGCTGGATCACAGCGTGGTGCGTCGGAACTCCCTTATTGTTAGGGTAAAAGGTGACCAGCTTGGCCCCGAGCGCCTTGCCGTAGGCCGCCATCAGGCCGAAGAAGCCGCCCTGCGGCTCAATCGAGAGCACCTGCCGCATGGGCTGAACGACCTTCCCCGCGGAAAGAACCTTCATCGCCTCCGCCATTGCCGGGATCAGTTCCTCCATCCGCAGGAGTGAACGAACCTTGGCCTCGTCAAGAAACATCACTTGGTCGATCGACTACAGATCGATCAATTCCGCAAATTTCTTCAGGTCGAGATTACCGCCCGAGACGATGCAAACGATCGGTCCCGGTCCGGCTTTGCCGGCGAGGGCCGCGGCCAGCGGCATCGCGCCTGCGCCTTCCGAAATGATCCGAGCTTTCTCCGCCATCATGCGCATGGCGCGGCGCGTCTCCTCCAGGCTCACCACCACCGAGTCGTCGATGATCGGACGCATCCTCTCCCACATGCGTGGAAAAACACTCCGCCCGCCGGCGCCATCAACGAAGGAATACTGCCAGTCCTTGAATTCCTGCGGTTCGCCCGCGCCTAACGACTGCGCCATGGGGGCGGCCGTTTCCGGCTCCACCCCGATCACCTTGATCTCGGGACGAAGCGCCTTGAGCGCGCTGCCCACGCCCACGAGCAGACCGCCACCGCCAATTCCGGCCACGACCGCGGCGGTGTCGGGTGCATCTTCCAGAATCTCGAGGCCCATGGTGGCGTGACCCGCGATGAAATCGTGGTCGTCGAAAGGATGAATGAGCGTCCCCTCGAGGCCGGGAAAAGCGTGTTGGTCGAGCGCGCGCCAGGCCACCTCGTGAGGCACAGGGATGAGCTTTGCGCCGAGGGCGCGCATCCGCTCCATCTTTGCTTCCGGCGCAGTCTCGATGACCACGACGCTACACGGCACGCCGGCTTGCCGGGCCGCGTAGGCGACGCCTTGACCGGCATTCCCGGCGCTGATGGTCCAGACTCCGCGAGCGCGATCCGCCTCGGGAAGTCGCGCGACGGCGTTGACCGCGCCGCGCAGTTTGTAGGCGTTGATTGGCTGAAGGTTCTCGAGCTTTAAGCGGATTTCGGGAAACTCAGAGCCCAGTTCAAGGCGGATAAGCGGAGTGCGGACGACTGTGCCGGCGATGCGTTGCTGCGCTTCCCGGATATCGGAGAGGGTGATGGGTCGGACCGGTGGTAATGTCATTTTAGAACGGCGGCTGGCTAATTTAGAATGGCCACATGGCAAAGCCACTTCTGCTTTTCGCGCCGGGCGCCGGCGCACCTTCCGCTCATCCCTGGATGCGGCGTTGGAGTCGATTTCTGGAGGAGATCGGCGACGTAGAAATGCTCGATTATCCCTACATGCTGGAAGGCCGGAAACGCCCCGACCGTTTGCCACAATTGATCTCTGCCCATCGGAAAGCGCTGGGCGATGCATGTGCCGGGAGGAGAGCGAGCGAGGCGACTTTCCTCATCGGCAAAAGCATGGGTGGACGGGTTGGTTGTCACGTCGCACTAGAGGAAAGCGTCAACGGGGTCATTTGTCTCGGCTATCCGCTGTGCGCGATGGGAGATCGTAGCAAGGTGCGCGACGAAGTGCTGCGTGCTCTGAGGGTTCCAATCCTCTTCGTGCAGGGGACGCGCGACAAGCTCTGCCCGCTCGATCTGCTGGAAGCGGTGCGCACGGAAATGAGCGCACCGAACGCCCTGCACTTAGTCGAAGGAGGAGATCATTCGTTAGGCGTGACCCGGCGAGTGCTTCAGGCCGCCGGCGAATCGCAGGACGAGGTGGACCGGCGAATCCTTGGAGCGATTGCAGAATTCGTTAGGGCAAATGCCTCTTGATCGCGGGTTGGCAGCCGGGCGAGGACGTTTATCTTCCCGTCATGGCCACGGATGTAGACGCGATCAACGCTGAAGAACTGCGCCGCCGCGTCGGCGAACTGCGGAGGTTTCTTTGACCTGCCCACGCTGCATGCCCACCTGATCGAACTCGAAGCGCGCATGGCCGCGCCGGACTTCTGGACGAACCGCGAACGCGCCCAGGGCGAAGTCGAGGAAGTATCGCGCCTGCGCGGATTGATTAATCCCATGCAGTTATTCGAGCGCGAGATGGAAGACTTCCAGGCACTCCAGGAACTGACCGCGGAAGAGACCAATGCCTCCGCGCGCGCGACCGCGGAAAAGGAGATCGCGACCGAGCATGCGCGGCTTCTGAAAAAGCTCGAGGAGTTCGAACTGCGCCAATTTCTTTCCGGCGAAAACGATCGTTCCAACGCATTTGTCACCATTCACTCCGGCGCGGGCGGTACCGAATCATGCGACTGGGCCGATATGCTTTTGCGCATGTACCAACGCTGGATTGAGCGCAGCGGTTTCAGCGCGCAAACGATCGATATTCAGCAGGGAGAGGAAGTCGGCATCAAATCGGTCACCCTGCTGGTGAGCGGTGAGTATGGCTACGGCTATCTGAATACCGAACGCGGCGTGCACCGGTTGGTGCGCATCTCGCCTTTCGATGCGAACAAACGGCGACATACCTCTTTTGCCAGCGTCGATATCACTCCGGAAATCGCCGACTCCGCGCCGATCGAAGTGAACCCCGCCGACCTCGAGGTCGATACTTTCCGCGCTGGTGGCAAGGGCGGCCAAAACGTGAACAAGGTCGAGACGGCGGTGCGTCTCGTGCACAAGCCGAGCGGCATCGTGGTCGCTTGCCAGGCTGAGCGCAGCCAGGGCCGCAACCGCGAGCTCGCCATGAAAATGTTGAAGGCCAAGCTCTACGAGATCGAGCAGGACAAAAAACGCGCTGAGATCGATCGCCAGTACGGCGAGAAAGGCGACGTCGCCTGGGGAAGCCAGATTCGCTCCTACGTTTTCCAGCCGTATCCGATGGTGAAAGATCATCGGACCGGCGCCGAGACGAGCAACGTGCAGGCCGTCATGGATGGCGACATTGATCTCTTCATCCAGGCGAAACTGCGCGGCCAGAAAGCTGGCCAAGGCGAAGAGCAGGCCGACGAGATATAGAGGGCGTCCGCGGCGACCGGGAATCCATGAGCGAAGGCGCCCCCGCGTGCTTCGGGCTGGCGCCTCGCCGGACGGACCGAGCGGTTCTCGGGCTGAAATGGCCAAACCACCCCCATGACAACCTGCGCGTACCGCCTCCAGTTTGCGGTATCACGCCATCTTCCACGAAGCCGAACGTAGTCGAGTGATCGAGCGGGTAAGGGCATTCGTGCGCGAACGTTTCGCCGAGGGTCCAGCGACGATCTCGTTACGCGACGCTGATCGCTATGGCTACACGTGGGAGGAACATGAACGCCTGAAGTTGCGCGGCAGCCCGCATTTCGCCGCGCTCAAGACCGGTCTGAAAATCGGCCGGCGTTTCAGCAAGGGGATCGATCTTGGTTGGCAAACGGGTTTCGATTCGGGACGATCGCTTGATTACGTTTATGAAAATCGCGCCCACGGGTTTTCGCGACTCGGCCGCTTCATCGATAAGAATTACCTCAACAGCATTGGCTGGCGCGGCATTCGGCAACGCAAAACGAATCTGGAAAAGGCGCTCCGCGAGGTGATTGGAGAATTGCAGGCCGATGGGCGGTCGATCCATATCCTGGATGTGGCGGCCGGGGCAGGCCGTTATGTTTTGGAAACCATGCGCGCACTCCCAGAAGTAGCGATGAGCGCCAAGCTGCGTGACAACGAGCAGCATAATGTCGAGGCCGCACGGGCGTTGGTCGGCGGGTTTGGCCTGGCCAACGTGGAGATCGAGCGAGGGGACGCTTTCGATCGCGAGGCGATAGCTGCGCTCCGCCCGCGGGCGACGATCGCGATCGTTTCCGGGCTCTACGAATTGTTCCCGTCGAACGACGCGGTCCTGTTGTCGTTAGGCGGACTGGCGGCTGCGCTGGAGCCGGGGGGCTACCTGATTTACACGAATCAACCCTGGCACCCGCAGCTGGAGTTCATCGCGCGTGTCCTGCGCAATCGCGAGGGCCAGCGCTGGATCATGCGGCGCCGGACGACCGCGGAGATCGATGAATTGGTGCACATTTCCGGCTTCGAAAAGCGCGCCATGGAGATCGATCGTTGGGGAATGTTTACCGTCTCCGTCGCCCGGCGCGCTCTCTCCTGAAAAGCAGACCTCCATTCCTTTCGGCGTTGGCAGCTTCGGCCGGATTGTCGCTCCTCTTTCTGGTCGTCTACGGCGGTTGTCTCTGGATTACCGCGCACCGTCGTGAGGTCGGGACCTTCTATTTTGAGTGGGAACACGCGATCCCGTTCGTCCCGTTCATGATTCTGCCCTATCTGTCGATCGATCTCTTCTTTGTCGCGGCTCCGTTTCTTTTTACCGAGCGAGGCGACTTACACCGATTCGTTAGGCGCATCGTGGTCACGATTGTCGTGGCTGGTCTCTGTTTCCTGAGTTTTCCTCTGCGCTTCGGCTTTCCCCGACCGCAAGCGGGCGGCTGGCTGGGCGCGCTTTTCGATTGGTTCCGGAGCGTCGATGCGCCTTACAATCTCTTTCCCTCCCTGCACGCCGCGTTGCTCCTGCTGCTTTGCGACGCTCATGCGCGCAACCTGCGCGGATGGGCGAGAGCCGGTGTCCTGGGCTGGTTTGCCCTGATTGCGCTTTCGCCGCTGCTCACCCATCAACACCACATGATCGACATTCTGGGCGGCCTGGCCCTCGCGGCCCTGGTGAGCTTCGCCACCCGCCGTAAGATTTGCCTCGATCCTAACGAGCGAGCCTCCTAGAAAGGGCGTGCTCATGAATTACAGCGAATTGGTTCAGCTCTATTTTGATCGATCGACCGCGATGCAGAACTACTGGAATCTCTACGTCCTGGTGGTCGGCGGCTTGCTCGCCTTTTCTTCGCTGCGGAAACAGAGTGCCGCCGTTACCACGGGCGTGGTTTGTTTTCTCTTCGCGCTCTTTGCTCACGAAAATCTCGGCGCGATGAAGGATGTGACCGCACAACGTTTCGCCCTGCTCGAGTCGATTCGGCAATTTGATGGGAACGATGGCGCGACCAATCCTAAACCCATTCGCGCGCAACTGGAGCCTACTCTCACCCCAGCGACCTATGCCAGCGTTCGCCTGACGCACGTCACGAGTGATGTCCTGACCATTCTCGCGCTGGTCGCGATGGAATTTCGACGTTGCACGCTGCGCACCGTTTGATTGATCTTTTTGTTTTTGTGTCGGGGATTCGTTGTGGACAAAATAAGGGCATGTTGCGCGGCTTTCGCAGAGTGAGTCTCCTGTTATTCCTGCTGGGTTATGCCTGCGGCGAACCGAGCGCGATGGGCAATCCCCTGGGCGACTTCTTCCAAAAGGTCGGGCGGTCCGTTTCCAAGACGGTGAATGGCCCGACGCCGAAACCAACGCCGCGCAAAGCGCGCAGGAGCACCAGCGTGCAGGAGGAAACTGAAAACACTGGGACGAGTCCGAACCCCTCGTCGCCCATCCCTTCGGCGACGGTGACCCCGACCCCATTGGATATTCGCGCGGCGACCAGCGCACCTCCCGATCGGGAAGGGCCGCGCGATTTGCCCTACGGCGTCGCGGTGCCAAATCATCCCGGTCTGGTGACGAGTCCCTACGCGCCACATCAGGGATATGTGGACGTGCGAGCCTTTCCGAAATCCGCCGAGGTCATGGACCCGTTTACCGGCAAGGTTTTTCTGATCCCCTAGCACCGGGCTGCCGACGATTACGATGCGCTGCTAAACGCGGCCTGACTCTTGCTACTTCCTCAGTGCTGAATGAAAAACGGATTGAGGATCCTGACGGTAGAGGATGAGACAGCCGTGGCGCAGTTGCTGGCGTTGGTGCTCTGCGGCCCCAACTGCAGGGTGACAGCGGCCTCGGATGGCTGGGAAGCGCTCGCCAAAGTCGATACCGCTCCGCTGCCTTTCGACATTGTGATCACCGATCATCAGATGCCGAAAGTCACCGGCCTCGATCTCGTGCGCCAACTGCGCGTGCGGGAGTTCGGTGGCAAGATCGTGGTCCTTTCGGCTTTTCTGAACGAGGTGAACACCCGCGCCTACAAAGCTCTCGGCGTCGATTTGATGATCGCCAAGCCGTTCGATCTCGATGAACTTCGTAACGCCATCGACATCCTTACGGGCGAAATACCCGTCCTGGCGCAGCGTCTCGCGGGTTAGTCGCGGGATCTTCCGGGACCGGTCAGGAAGCGTTTGTCGAGAGATAGAGCTGCATTAACATTGAGGCAGTGGTTTTTTTCTGAAACCCGAGCGGATCGAAAATCTCGTCACCGTAGTTCTCTGGAACGAGCGTTGTTCCATCATGACGGGCAACGGCGGTTAGCCAAGGTCGGTTCCTTGCGCGTAAACGAACTGCCGATGTAGCCTAACCGGCCTGCCCGGCAAGTCCCAGTCGATCGGCATCCAAAGTTAGCGCCGAAATGACCCCGGTAATCACTTCGTCCAACGGGAGATTTAGTTCTGCGGCGCCGCGGACGATGTCATCGCGGTTCACCGCTCGGGCGAAGGCTTTATCCTTCATCTTCTTTTTCACGGCCTTCACCTCGACCTCACGGATGCTCTTGGATGGGCGCACTCGCGCCACGGCGGTGACAAAACCGCTGAGTTCGTCGACCGCGAAGAGCGTCTTCTCCATCGGCGTTACCCGCTCGATGCTCGCGTAATCGGCGTGCGAAAGCACTGCGCGACAGACTTCTTCGCTCCAGCCCTGCTCGCGCAGCCACTCCGCCGCGACGAAGGGATGGCCGCCGGTCGGACTCTGCTCCTGGTTCGGGTGCCGCTCGTAATCCATGTCGTGGAGCAAACCGACTGCCGCCCACAAATCGGGATCGCCGCCGCTGGTCCCGGCAAAATGGCGCATCGAATCCGAGACCGCATAGCAGTGCTTGCGCAGGCTTTCCGCTTGCACCCATTCGTGCAGAATGGTGAGAGCGCGTTCGGCCAGGGACGACATGTCGTTCAGACGTTCCGTCGTAGGACCACGGCCTGTTCACTTTGGTCCGCCAGTTCAAAACCAAAACGTTCGAGCAGGCGCACTGCCGGACTCGTGGGTCCGACCTTGAGCAGGACCGAATTCATCTGCGGATTAGCCCGGACCAATTGGGTCAGGAGCGAAGCGCCAATTCCTCGCTGCCGATGCCCGGACCGAACCACAAAAGCCAGCTCCGGCGCTGGTGCTCCTGGAGCCTGGTCGAGTGGCGCCCGTAACCAAACGGCCCCGAGATGGTTACCCTCTTCTTTCTCGTAGGCCACGAACCCCTGATCATGAGGCTGGCCCCAGCCTTCCGCATAATAAGAATATTCTGGCCGATGGACAAACTCGCGATCGGGCGCGTCGCTCTGCGACGAACTGACCGCCGCGTGCACCATCTCCCAGAGGACCGCTTCATCCGAGGATGTGAGCGGACGGAGGAGGTGCGGCGCTTGAGAATACATGGGACTTTAGGGCGTCATCGTTCTCTTCCGCGGGGAGATTGTCCAGCGTGCAATCGAGCGGGTTGGGCAGAGCTAAAAAGCTCGGTCAGTTCGGCAGTACGAGCACCCTCGGCAAGTTGCGTGAAGTTCCCGTCCAGGATTTCCCTGGTCGCGCGAGCGAAGGCGCCCCAGGCCGCGAGCGCGAGCCCGGAGCCCACGGAGATGCGCCTTACTCCCAGATCAGTTAATTGCGCGAGAGAAAGCCGGGCGTTAAATCCGGTAACCAACACGTTCACGGG
>JBPCLK010000082.1:0-3912 GCA_051003355.1 Chthoniobacterales bacterium
CCGGTCCGTCGAAGAGCATGCCGCCGGCGCCATGCAGGACGAGCACCGGCGGATGAACCCCGTTTGCGACCGGCGTGTAAACGTCCACCAGAATCCTGGCGCCACCGCTGGAGAACTGGCGTTGCGAGACCGTGAAATCCGGCGAGGCGACCCGCGTCCCTGCACAGCCGCTCCAAGCCCAAAGACTCACCAGGGCCCAGGCGGCCCGCTTCGAGGCCAAACGAAAGATAGCGCTCACCCTGATCTATACGCACGGCAGACGCGTTCGACAGGCTTGCTTCTCGCCGCGATTTAGAGCTTGTTGTTTTTCGATGAGCACGACGAATCATGTCTTTACCCTCGGCATCGAAGAAGAGTTTCAGATCGTCGATCCCGAAACACGTGAGCTGCGTTCCCACATCCAGCAGATTCTCGGAGAAGGCAAAGTCACGCTGAAAGAGCAGATCAAACCGGAGATGCACCAGTCGGTCGTCGAACTGGGGACCGATGTTTGCGGGAATATTCGCGAGGGTCGCGAGCAGGTGATTCGTCTGCGCAGTGAACTGGCTTCCATGGCAGGTCGCAGCGGATTAAAAATCGCTTCGGCCGGCACCCATCCCTTCTCGCATTGGTTCGATCAGCACATCACCGAGGGCGAGCGTTACGCCACCATCGTGAAAGATCTCCAGCAGGTGGCCCGGGCGAACCTCATTTTCGGCCTGCATGTGCACGTGGGCATTCCCGACCGGGCGACCGCGATTCATGTCATGAACCAGACGCGGTATTTTTTGCCGCACCTTTACGCGCTTTCGACCAACTCGCCTTTCTGGGTCGGCCGCAACACGGGCCTCAAGGGTTACCGATTGAAAGTCTTCGAGCGTTTCCCGCGCACCGGCACGCCCGACGCCTTCGAAAGCCTTTCTGAATACGAAGATTTTCTGAAACTCCTGATCAAAACCGGCTGTGTCGATAATGCGAAAAAGATCTGGTGGGACATCCGGCTCCATCCATTTTTCGACACGCTCGAAATTCGGATCTGCGATGCCCAAAGCCGCATCGACGACACCCTGGCTTTGGCCGCCGTCATCCAAGCCATCGTGGTCAAACTGCACAAGCTCCTTCGTCAAAACACCACCTTCCGGGTTTATCGACGTCGTTTGATCGATGAAAACCGGTGGCGCGCTTCTCGCTACGGCATCGACGGCAAACTGATCGATTTTGGCCGCGAAGCCGAAGTCGACACCCGCGAATTATTGAGTGAGCTGCTCGAGTTTATTTCCACGGAAGTGGATGAACTCGGGAGTGGACGAGAGATTGCACACGTGGAACGCATCATGCGCGAAGGAACCGGCGCTGACCGACAGATCGCCGCCTGGGAGCGCGAGCACAACATGCACGACGTGGTCGATCTCATCGTGGCCGAAACCTACGAGGACCTCAAGGTGGAGGCTCCGCACGCTTCCGCAGCCGCCGAAGCCTGACCGGCATTGCTCCGCGCGTCTTTTCGCGCCATGCTGAGCGCTCTTTTTCATGCCGAACCGTTTTTCTACTGCCACCATCCAGATTGATCCCGAATTGATTCCCGGCGCTCGCAACGCCATTGGGGACTGCTTGCGCCTGCAGCCTAACGAACGCATCACCATCATCACCGACGAGGCGACCAGCGAGATCGCGGCCGCTCTCCAGCAGCAGGTGGAAGAAGTAGGCTCCGAGCACGCCGTTTTTGTTCTCGAGCAAATGGCGGAGCGCCCTCTCAAGGGAATGCCGCAGGCCATCCTCGACGATCTCGGGATCTCCCAGGTCTCGATCTTCTGCGCGCAGACTCAACGCGGCGAGCTCGGCTCGCGCATGCAGATGAGCGATGTGGTCAACAAAAATCACATTCGTCATGGCCACATGGTCAACATCAGCCGGCAAATCATGCGCGAAGGCATGCGGGCCGATTTCAACGCGATCGATCGTCTCAGCCAGCGCCTGGTCGAGCGCGTCCGCCGCTGCAAGCGCGTCACCTGCCGCACTCCGGCTGGCACCGATTACACGGCCAATCTTTCGGCCAACCTGCGCTGGCTCAAGACCAGTGGCATTATTACTCCGGAAAAGTGGGGCAACCTGCCAGGGGGCGAAATTTTCACCTCTCCCTTCGACAGCAACGGCGTCTTCGTGGTCGATGGTGTGGTCGGCGATTATCTCTGCCAGAAATACGGTGATATTCAGGCCACTCCCCTAACGATTGCAGTGAAAGATAACCGCATTCACTCGTTAGCCTGTGAAAACCAGGAGCTCCTCGAGGAATTCCGCGCCTACACCAGCACTGACGAGAACAGCAATCGGGTCGGTGAATTTGCCGTGGGAACCAACACAGCCTGCCAGCATGTGATTGGCAATATCCTGCAGGACGAAAAGATTCCCGGCATCCATATCGCCTTCGGTCATCCCTATGCCGAGCACACGGGACAAACCTGGCTCTCGAAGACTCATATTGACTGTGTGGGGCGCGACTTCGATATCTGGTTCGACGACGAACAAGTCATGGCCCGCGGGAAGTTCCTGCTCTGAGGTTTCGTCTGCCCGTTTGGGCAATTGGTGATCGTGAGCTGGAAAACTGGCTCGCGCCTTGAGGACCGGCTCAGGCTCAGAAAAACTTCTTCCCGGGGAATCGTAAATGCTTCATCTCCGAAGGGCAACCAAAGGCGACTCGCATTACGAACTGCATAACGAGTGTCCATTTCCCCGTGCTAACCGACCGGGCGGGGCTTAGAACAACACCAACAAAGAAAGCAAAACGCAACCGATTAAAGGAACCAATGAAAAAACTATTAACCGTACTAATAACCTGCTCGCTGGCGCTGGCCGCAAATGCGCTTGCTCAGCAGGAAGACGCCTCGCCCGCGCCTGATAAGAAGCAACATAAGGGAGAGCACCGTCCTGGCCATAATCATCCAGCCCGGGAGGCAAAGCCCGCGAATGAGGCTCGGCCGAGACAAAATGCCGATTCATCGCGCAAAGCTCGCATGGAAGCCAAAGCAGAGGCCCAGACCAAGCAAGCATCTCCAGATGCAGCGAACGCGGCGCCCTCCACCGCCCCAGAGGCTCAGGGCCAGGAAGCGGCGAGCAATCGCAAGCAGCAGCGCGCCCAGATGAAGAAGGAACGCAGCGCCCCTAACGAGGCTGCCAGTGCAGCCACGACCGCGAAATCGCCCTCGACCAGCGCGAAGACCAAAACCTCGGCCACTACTGCAGCGCAGGCCAAAACTGCCAGTGCGCCGGCTCCCAAGGCCAATGGCAAGGTCAAAAAGCCTGCGCCTCAGGTGGTCGAAAAAATCAAGACCCAGCACGCTAACTTTAAGGCTCAGGCGAGGCCGGAGACGGTCCCGTCTGTCACGTTTAACCAGAGCTACCGTATCCAGGGCGCTGACCAGTGGCAGGGAGCGCAGTATGGAGTATTTCGTTCCTACCGGCCGGCCAGGCATGACCAGAGTTATTACCGCTCCCATTATAGCCGCGTCGAAGTTATCGGCGGCGGCGCCTATTACTTCAGCAACGGCTATTGGTATCCCGCGTGGGGTTACAATCCGTCCGCGCAGTACTACGCCTATGATGGTCCGATCTACGTCGGTTCCCGTGGGGTGCCGCCAGATCGCGTGATCGCCGACGTTCAAGCTATCTTGCAGGAGCAAGGATACTACAAAGGCGAAGTCGACGGATTGCTCGGCCCCCTGACCCGTCAGGCTCTTACCGCCTACCAGACGGATGCGGGGCTCTATCCCACTGCCGCCAGCGACGAGCCGACGCTCTCGTCGCTTAATCTGGGATAAGTGAGGTTAGTTTAACGAAAAGCCGCCGAGGTCACCTTCGGCGGCTTTTCTGTTTTTCTCTGTTCTCATCCAGCGAGTTGCGCCTGCTTGACGTTAGTCCCCGGTTGTTGAAGACGGT
>JBPCLK010000083.1:0-44424 GCA_051003355.1 Chthoniobacterales bacterium
TCGTCATAGGCATAGCCGACTCGAGGGCGTGCCAGACTTCCGACGACCAGCCCGAGAACCAGAAGCAAGAGGACGAAACGAAAGATGCGTCGCCCGCGATTGACCGTGCCGGCCAGATCGGGGAGCAGCCGCGCGGCGACGAAAAGCCGCAACTTCTCCGCGCCGCGCTGCTCGGCCCGAGCGAAGAAAAACGCCAGCAGCGGCAGCAAGAGCAAAGCCCAAAGCCAAAGCGGAGCCCCGAAACTCATTTGGGTTCCTCCAAAGTGGGAGGGGGCTTCGTGCCCCGATCAGGGGAGACGCCGCAATTTATAGGAGCGCAAAGGCCCCTCTCACATTTTTCGAAAAGCGCAGTCATCATCACGGCAGCTTTTTCCAGATGGTTTGCGAAAGAAGGAGTTCTGCCATGAGCAGCCCGGCGCCGGCCATCAGACAGATCGGAAACAAGTCGCGATACTGCTGATATTTCTTCACGGAAACGGTCGATTTTTCCATCTTGTCGATGTCTCCGTAGATGTTTTCGAGCGAGTCCGTATCCGTTGCGCGGAAGAATTGTCCGTCGGCGATTTTCGCCACTTCCTTTAGACCCGCTTCGTTAAAATCGACCCGCTGGTTTCGATACATGACGTTGCCGGATACATCGGTGACCGGCTTGCCGTTGGAAGGATCGAACACCGGCACCGGCGCGACGCCGTTAATGCCCGCGCCGATGGCGAAAAGTCGAATGCCGAGCGCCTTGATCGCTTCCGCCGCGGTATTCGGCGGAATCTTGCCCGCATTATTTTCACCATCGGTCAGGAGAACGATGGCGCGGCTTTTCGATTGTTTGTCGTTCAGGCGGTTGGCCGCCGACGCCATGGCGGAACCGATGGCGGTGCCATCTTCCACCAAGCCGATCCGGACGCGCTCCAGATTTTGCAGGAGCCAATCGTGATCGAGGGTCAATGGACTAACGACATAAGGCCGGCCGGCGAAGGCGATGATCCCGATGCGGTCGTTAGGCCGGCCTTCGATAAACTTGCGCGTGACTTCGCGGATCGCGTCGATGCGCGTGGCTGACTCTCCGCCGACCGTGAAGTCCTTGGTCAGCATCGATCCCGAAACGTCGAGTACGACCATGATATCGATGCCGCTCGCCTCGACCTCGGTCAGGCTCTTGCCGAGTTGCGGACGGGCCAGCGCAAAAATCAAAATGGCGAGGGCGAGATAAAGAAGACCGTGCATGAACTTCCCCGCCCGCGAGGCGCTGCGCTTGCCGAGGGAACGCAAAGTTGCGGTCGAGGAAAAGAGGAGTGCCGCAGCCGCGCCGCGCTGTCCGCGCAACCAGGCCAGCAGCGGGACAAGCAACAGCAGTAAAAGCAGCCAGGGATGCGCAAAAGTGAAAGCCCAGGGCGAATTCGGCGAGAAAATATCAGGCAGTTTCAAGCGCCCCTCCTTTCACGAAACGACCCGCTTCGTCCAGGAGCATGCGGCTATCTTCTTTGGTCGCGTCGTAGCGGGCAAACTTGATCAAATCGCAGCGGTTCAGGAAATCGCTGAGAAGCGATTGCTCGTCGGCCGAGAAGGGCGAAGTCGCGGCGAGTGTGTTCAGAAATTCGACCGAGGTCTGGCGCGTGACCGGCAATTGATACTGCTCCGTGACGTAGCGACGCAGAATGTCCGAGACGCTGATGCTGAATTGGTAGGGCGTGAGTTTGTCGATCTCAGTCTCGATGCGGGCGAGAAGGTCGAGCGCGCGCTGACGCGGGGTCTTGACGGCCACGGGTCGATTGCGCCAGCGCTTGATCAGCCAAATCGTTAGGCCAACGAGCAGGAGAAATACCGCCACGGCGCAGAAGATCATCCAGGGCTTGAGGATGAAATAATTCATCGGCCCGGTGATATCGTGAAATTCCTGCGCGAGAAAAAGACCCATCGTTCCTGCCTAACGACGCGCCATGCGGCGTTCGCGTTGTTTAAAGAAAGCCCGCAGCGCCGGGAGGTAGTCGTCGGTGGTGCGCAGCGAAATGGTGTCGATATTGTTTTTCCTCAGGACGTGGTTGGTCTCCGCGAGCCTGGCGCGCGCCGCCTCGGCGAAACGTGTGCGAATGCGCCGGTCGCCCGTGTTGACCTCGATCTGCTCGCCCGTCTCGGCGTCTTCCAGGGTGATCAGGCCGACGTCGGGAAGCGATTCCTCGCGTTCGTCATCGATGCGAATCGCCACGAAATCGTGTCGCCGGCTGGTGATGGTGAGTGCGCGCGAGAAATCTTCCGTCTGGAAATCGGAGATGAAAAAGACCACCGACCGTCGGGTGACGACGTGGTTGAGATAATCGAGCGCGAGGCTTGGCTCGGTGCCTCGTCCCTGCGGCTGGAAGAAAAGAATTTCACGAATGACTCGCAAAGTATGGGAACGGCCTTTTTTCGGCGGGATGAAGAGTTCGACCTGATCCGAGAAGAGAACGAGGCCGACCTTATCGTTATTGCGGATGGCACTGAAGGCCAACAGGCAGGCGACCTCGGCCGCCAATTCACGTTTCGACAGCGCCACGCTGCCGAAGTTTCCCGAAGCGCTCACATCGACCACGAGCATGACGGTCAGCTCGCGTTCTTCGGTGAATTTCTTAACGAAGGCGGTCCCGAGTCGAGCGGTGACGTTCCAATCGATGGCCCGAATCTCATCGCCGGGCTGATATTCACGCACGTCCTCGAAGTTCATCCCGCGCCCTTTGAAGACGCTGTGGTAGTCGCCGGCAAAGGCGGACTGCACGAGACCTTTCGTCTTGATCTCGAGCGCGCGAATCTTCTTCAGGATGTCGGCCGGCGTCTGCCGGAGATCGCTCTCCGGAACGCTGGCCGCGCTTTTTTTCTTCAGGCCGATCACGGGACAGGCAGGCCGGCAAAAATGCGTTCGACGACGGTTTCACTGCTCACGCTTTCCGCCTCGGCTTCGTAACTCACGATGACGCGATGGCGCAAGACATCGGGGCCGATACTCTTGATATCCTGCGGCGTGACGTAGCCACGGCCGTTGAGGAAAGCGTAGGCCCGCGCGGCGAGCGCGAGGTAAATGGTGGCACGCGGTGAAGCGCCATAGCGGATCAAGCCGTCGAGTTCTAACCGGTAGGAAGCTGGCTCGCGGGTCGCCCAGACGATGTCGACGATGTAGTCCTTTACGCGGTCATCGATGTAAATTTGGTTCACCAACCCGCGCGCGGCGATGATCTGCTCCGGTGCGACCACGGCGTTCACGTTCAGATCCGGCGCGGAGGTGGCCATGAGATCGAGGATGCGTCTCTCCTCGGCCTTGGCGGGATAGCCCACGTTTAGCTTGAGCATGAATCGATCGAGCTGCGCCTCCGGAAGTTGATAGGTGCCTTCCTGCTCGAGCGGGTTTTCGGTGGCGAGGACGAGGAACGGGTCGGCCAGCGGGTAGGTTTTGTCGCCGATAGTGACCTGTCGCTCCTGCATTGCCTCGAGAAGAGCACTTTGCACCTTGGCTGGTGCCCGGTTGATTTCATCAGCCAGGATGAGATTGGAAAAAATCGGGCCGAGTTTGGTCGTGAATTCGCCGCTGCGCGGATTGTAGATCAGAGTGCCGATGAGATCGGCAGGCAAAAGGTCGGGGGTAAATTGCAGTCGCTGGAAACCGGTCTGGATGCAGGAGGCCAGCGTTTTCACGGTGAGCGTTTTCGCCAATCCAGGGACGCCCTCGAGCAGGATGTGGCCGTTCGCCAGCAAGCCGAGTAAAAGCCGATCCACGAGATATTTCTGTCCGATCACGACACGGCCAATTTGTTCGCGGAGCGGCGCAATCCATTGTCCCAACTCCTGCACTTGTTGGGTAATTTCCTGGGTTGATCTCATAGGCATGGTGAGACAAAGGCGCACGAAATGTGTTCGAAGAAAAGGGCAAGAGTCTGGATGGAGAAGGACGGAATCGCCCGTCCCCGAGAATTTGCCTGCTCCGATACAGGAATAAATTTTTGAGGGTCCGAAGATTTTTTGAAACTTCAGCGCGGCAATCTCGTAGAGAATGGTAGCCGGGAATTCAGTTCACCCGAGGGCGCTGTGATCCTTTCCCGAGAGAGTGCGCCGCGGTTGAGTTGAATTTTCAGCAAGTGCGGCTGTCCTCCCCCGAACATAAGGGCGGCTCTTCCTCTCGAGCATAAATTGGCTTTGGGACGTAAGGGCGATCCTTCATCATCTGGCCAATCGGCTTATGATTAAACCACCGTCCCTCCAGTACCGGCAGACTTTAGGCTTGAGCTGCGGAGGTTTTTCCCTCAAGCTCGCTGGAGATGACCCCCGACGCTGCGACGGATTCGACAGGAAATTCCGGCCGGTTCAATACGACGCGCTGGAGTCTGATTCTCTCTTTAACGGAGGATGGTTCCCAGGATGGCAAGGCGCGCGAGGCCATGGCACAGCTCTGCCGAATCTATTGGCGTCCGATTTTTGCCTTTGTCTGGCGCAAAGGCCATTCGGTGCCGGATGCGCAGGATCTCACCCAGGATTTCTTCATCATGATCCTGAAAAGTGATTTTCTGCAACGAGCCGATCAAGAACGCGGACGTTTCCGTTCGCTACTTCTGGCGTCATTACAGAATTTCCTCGCCGACGCGCATCTCCGGACGCGCAGTCGGAAACGGGGTGGTAAGCTAGAGTTTGTCTCCTGGGACGATTGGATGGCGGAAGCGCCTTCCCGCCTGACCATTCCATCCAAGCTGCTGGGAGAATGGCCGGCGGAGCGAATTTTCGACGTACGCTGGGCGGCGACGGTGGCGGAGCAGGCCTTGCGGCGTTTACAGGAAGAGTGTGAAAAGCGTGGACGACGCAGGGTTTTTGACGCCTTAAGCAGCTCGCTCACTGCGGAGCGGGAGGACGTCTCATACGAAGCGCTCGGACGCGACCTCGGCGCCGATCCGGCGAGCATCAAGAGTCTTCTCCACCGTCTGCGTCAGCGTTACCGCCAGCTTTTGCGCGAGGAAATTGCCGACACTGTGGCCAGGCCGGACGATATCGACGAGGAGCTTCGGTATCTGGTCGCTGTTCTCGCCGCCAATCCGGCACAAGAAGTGGAGCAAGGTCTCTGAAAACCGAAAGATTCCCCTGATGAACATTTGCGGATTTTCTGATGCCCTCTCGGTAGTGGGCAGCGAACCCCGCGAGTGTCCTCGCTGCCATACCAGCTCTCGCATTGCTCATGGTCTCTGCCTGGGATGTCTTTTGCTGGCTGGGGAAGGCGAGGAGACGGAACTGCAGCCCGAGGATTTTGACGCGGCGCTGGCGGCCGTGCCGGTGGCCGATACCCATTGGCGGCTCGGGAACTACGAGATCCTGGAGGAAATCGGGCGAGGGGGAATGGGCGTGATCTATCGCGCTCGCCAGCGTCATTCGCGGCGCATCGTGGCATTGAAAAGAGTCCTGAGTTATCACGCGGACTCGCCCGAAACGCTGAGACGATTTCGGCGCGAAGCGGAGGCCGCTGCCAGCCTGGATCATCCCAATGTGCTCCCGATTTACGAGGTAGGGGAGAGTCACGAAGGCGTTCCTTTTTTCAGTATGAAATACGCCTCTGGGAGCAGCCTCCAGGAAGTCGGCGCGGCGCTCCGAAGCGAACCGCGGCAGATCGTCGCCCTCATGGCCAAAGTGACGCAAGCCGTCCAATACGCGCACTGCCAGGGAATTCTCCACCGCGATCTGAAACCCGGAAATATCCTGCTCGACGGTCGGCGTGAACCGCTGGTCTGTGACTTTGGCCTCGCGAAATGGCTCGATGCGGCCAGTGACGTCACGCGGACGCTGACGATTTTCGGCACGCCAGGTTACATCGCGCCGGAACAGGCCGCAGGAAAAGCGGCCGATCTCAAGCCTACCGCTGATATTTATAGCCTCGGTGCGATTCTCTTCGATCTGCTCTCCGGCCGCCCACCTTTTCTGGGCGAGCATGCGCTTGCCGTTATCCATCAGGCCGCGGAAATGTCCGCGCCGAAGCTTTCTACATTGGTCCCAGGGGCCGATCGCGATCTAGAAACCATCTGTGCCCGCTGTTTGGAACGTGAACCGGCAGCGCGCTACCAATCGGCCGGTGATCTTGCCGAGGATCTTGAGCGCTGGCTGGCGGGTCGACCGATCATCGCGCGGCCGGTGTCGCCGCCTGTGAATGCGTGGCGCTGGGTGCGACGAAACCCTGCTTTAGCCGGTGCGGCGGCGGTCGCTCTAGTGCTGGGAAGCGCCGTGATTTTCGTCCAGACCGAGCGAGCGCAGCTCGCACGCAAAGTCAATCAGGTTGCGCTCTTCAGGCGCTCGGTGGCCGTTGTGCCCTTCCTCGATCTCGACAAGGCCGCTCCTGATTTTGACATCGCGAAGTCGTGGACGGCCTCCTTGCAGGAAGACATGGCTCCTTTAGGGCCCAGTCGAGTCCAGGCGTTTCTGGAGGGTGGTTCTCTTTCGTTAGGCTTGGCCACGCCAGATGATGTGCGCGTAGCCAGCATGAGCGCGGCTACCCGCACGGTTCTTACCGGCACTGTGCGGCACGTCGATGATATGTTAAACGTCTCTGTGCGTCTGATCGATGCGGAGTCGGGAAAAGTCCTTCTCCGCCGCGTCTTCAAGACTGATGTTTCGGGCGGCCCGGCGGAACGAGTATCTGCGCTGGCCGCACGCGAGATCTCGGCGGCCCTGGATAAGGATAAGTGGGCACAGCCGGTGGATCGCGATCCTGCGCTGCAAAACAAAACGGCGAACGAGTATCTTCGCGCGGGTCATGAGTTTGAGATGCGTCGCGGCAAGATCGACCTGGATCGTGCCCTCACCTGTTATCAAAAAGCCATCGAGGCCGAGCCTTCCTCCGCCTTGGCCCGAGCTGATTACGCCATGGCTGCCGTAGTGCGTTTTTACTATGCCGAGTCATCGCCTGATCTGTTGCAGATGGCGGAACGGCACGGGCGTGAAGCAATTCGTCTGAATCCAGACCTGCCCGAAGCTCATCGGGCTTTGGCCGGTTTACTCTTTGCCGAGGGCGACCTTTCCGGGAGCCGCGAACAATCACTGGAAGCGATCGAACTCAGCGGGCCCAGCCAGGGTCCCCTGCTAGCCGTCGCCGATACAACTAGGATGTTAGGTCGCCCGGATCTCTCCGTGGAATGGATGAAGATCGCGAGGCTTTTCCAGGAGAATCCTGCGGATTACGAGGCTGCGCTGGCGGGTGTTTGGGCTGCCTTGGATGAGGATGCGAGGGCCGAAGAGATTTATCAGCGAGTTTCCGCGCTTCACCCGGATTTGCCTGAGGGTTGGATGGGGATCTGCGAATTGCGACTTCTGGAGGGAGCGTTCCAGGATGCGCGTATCATCTATCGCGACAAACTTGACGCCTTCGCCGGCTTTCCCGCCGCGAAACAGATGGCGACGCAGGTCGAGTTCTTTGCTCGCAACTGGACCGAAGCGGAGCGTCTTTGTCGCGAACTGGCCGCGGTGGATCCGATGGGCTCGATGGATTACGGCATGATTTCTTTCCAATCCGTGCTCGGTCGCCTGCGACAGGTTGCCGGTGATGCTGATGGAGCAGAGAAGATTCTCCAAAGTTGCCTTGCCTCCGAAATGGCTTCCCATCAGCGAGCGCCGCGAAATCCCGAGATTCTCTATCGGCTGGCGGCGGTTGAGGCATCGTTAGGTAAACGTGAGCTTGCGCTAAAGCATCTCCGCAGCGCTTTCCAATTTGGGCGCCTAAGCTACCGATCTCTTCGCCTCGATCCGAGGTTCGATGCGATTCGCGATGATCCACGGTTTGGAGAAGTCGTCCGTGGAATGGATAGTCGCGTTGCATCCCTTCGGACCGTGGCTGTGAACCGGAATAAGTAACTCCAACCAAGAATAACCAAACCTATGGCTGATTGGCAGGAACAAAACGATCGCGAGGAAGGAGCCTGGCAGTTTTTGGCCAGGCTGGATCAGGACGAGAAACTGAGAGCCGAATGTCTCGCCGATCCGGCCAAGGCGAAGGCGATTTTCGAGGAGACCGGAAGGTTCTCCAACATGCCGGCGCAAACGGAAGTTCGTATTCTGGAGGACTCGAAGGAACAGATGGATAATCTCGTCATCATAGCTCTGCCGCGAAAGGGAGAGTTACCGCCGCGCGACAAGTTTCGAGTGGGAGATGCGTGGTTATGCTGCTGGAATCTCTGGTCGCCTACTTAGGAGAAGCCGCTGCGACCGGAAATGTGAGATAGGCCGGTGACCTTGGCGACGTCGGAGAGTCGGCGGATTTCTAAAATCTCGCCGCCCGGAGCCTTCCAAGCCGCTGGCCGCCAATTGGCTCCGGCCCGGGAAAGGTAAGAATTCGGATCGTTTCTTAGGCAACCGTCAATAACTTCCAGGACCAGCTGACTGCCCAGCGTCCCCAGTCGCAATCCATGCTGTTCCACCTCCGCTTCTAAGAGGATGTAATACCATAGCGGAGTTCTTCCGGTTAGACCTAACTCGTCTAACTTGGCCCACGATTCTTCTCCACCATTAGGGCAGCGCTCGCGCAGCGAAGACAGACCGAAAGCTTTCGCGACTTGCTCGCCGGTGGCGATCCGGTTGGCGGCACCACGGAGGAGAGTGCGGACTGACAACTGTGTTGGAAGATTGCGCGCCGATGATTTCAGTTCGGGATGAAGTTCCTTGGGTAAATGAAAGAGAGGTGGAGCGATATTTGTATCGATGGGCAGCGAAGGCATGGTCAGAAATGGTCGGCCAGCACCCAGAAAAGAGTTCCAGTCGACCACTGTCTCAGAGGTGAGTGGTCTGCCTCGACTCTCGAAGGAAAAGATCTCATCTAGAGGAGTCCTGCGCGAGCGGTCATTAAGATCATATTGCGATCGGACCATGCTATGGCCAAAACGAAAAGCAGCTTGAGAAAACTCGATGGGAATCGAGAAGCCAGTCTTCGTCCAATCGATCTTGGAGCGACCGCGCTCAACGAGACTTTGATAAACTTCACGCTTAACGAGGCGGAAAAGATAATCCTCACGCACGAGCCATTGGTATTGCCAGCTAACTCTGCTCCGCGCGCGATGGAATCGCCGCTGCGGAGTAAGCTCTTTGGATTCTTCCTGCACAGCGCAGTTATGCAGCTTTAGAAACATGGCGCATAGCTGCCGAAGAATCACATTCTCAAGATTCCGATCCTCTACCGCTTCCGGCCCTGCCGGGCCCAGGGGAAAGTCGACCGCGTCTCCAAGTCCAAAGCGAAGCTGAGCGAGGCGAAACGAAGCCCCATCACTCGCGAAAAGGTGTCCATGCTTCTTCGAATAAGGGCCGTCGCCGTAGAGATGATTGAGATCCAAGCGCCCCCCTGCGCGGTTGACTACCTCGGAGGGAGCCTGGCAGAGTCCTACAGCGGCAGCCAGAGGGATATCGTCGCGGGTCAGGTCATGGTCGATAAACTGTCCAAAGTAAGTGTAACCCGCCGGCAAAGGCGTGCCCTGAGCCAAATCTGAAATAGGGCTTTTGCCTCTTTCCATGAAGCACCCGAGAGCTTCCATCTCATCGGAATGAAACGGCGAATCGTTGGGAGCGAAAAGACGACTATAACGAGGAAGCTGTCCTGGTTCGTATGGGATGATCATCGGTCAAAGCGCAGTCGGTCGGTCTTAGACTGGAGTAGGACGATTCAGCTGCGCCTTGGCCCGCCAGACTGTCGCGCAGGCCGCCGCTCGGGTTTCCACTCCAAGCTTCCGGAGGCAAATGCGGACGTGATGCTCAACGGTGCGGACGCTAATGGAGAGGATGATACTTATCTCACCATCTCGTTTCCCCTCGACGACCCAATGTAAAACCTCACGTTCGCGAGGAGTTAGAGGTTGTTCAGTTGGAAGCTGCAAAAATTGAGTCGAGCGATGTAAGACACGTTCGAGATGTGGCTGCAGAAGCTCCAGGATTAGAAGCTCTTCATCCGAGAAAAGCTTGTCGCGACTTAGGGCAAAGCCGAGCGACTTGCCGGGTAAGCGGATGGCAATTGCAGCCTGGTCTCGCCACCCGGAGAAGTAACCCACCATCTCGTTGAAATAGTTTGTCTTCTTAAATTGCCGAAAGGTCGTGAAATCCGAGATCCGCAGGGCAGGTGCAAAGTTTCCCTGCATGGCATAACTCACCACGGGATTCTCGTGACAGTAGGCTTTGAGTTTTTCGTCCAGCTGGGGGACAGCCTCAATGCGCCGGCCCGCAAGATGCGAAAGTTTTCCGGAACTCAGGTTGACCTCATCAACGCAGATCCAAGGGATAGGGAGAAGGGTTTCGACCAGGTTGATGATGGTTTCAATGGGCTGCGGCTCTTCCGTTTCTTCGTAAAGTGATAGAATGACGCGGTTGAGTTTGCGCAACTGGGAGATCTTAAGGCGGGCCATGGGGGCGGGAGGTTTCTCGTGAAACTACTTGGGCCGGGAGGACGAAGCCAAGATTAATCTTTGGAGTCATCCGTACTTCCACGGATAGACGCAGGGCCGGATCTTCTGCTCAACTCTTTGCATGCAATCGCCCCTCACAGAATCTCCGCCTGGCGTCTTTAACCAGCGGTGCCTCGCCGATGGTTCTGGATGGGCTTATCGTCTGTCTCCTTTCTCCCCGGCTGCCAGAGGTGATAGTCGGAAGACTCTGTCAATTTGTCAGTCAGTGCCCTCCGCTCCCCCCACTGACGAACGGGCTCCCGCCTTCGCGGGCGGGAGTCCGAAACTCTGGCCATAAAGCACGAAGTCTTCGCTTTGCCCAACTCGGCCTGTCTCTTGCCTCCCATCTTCTGGTTCTCCCGGCGTGAGCGCCAAACTGTACCGCCAATCACCGGCTCTTCCCCCCAAGTAGACGGTTTTTGTGCAGGGCGAACCTGCACAAAAGAAACAGGCGGAACGTTTGCGCGTTCCGCCTGTCCTAAGTTTGGAAGTTAGCTTTCTCTACTTCTGCGCCGCGGAGTCGCGCAGGTCGCGAATCTTGTCGTGCGAAGTTTTCACTTCGGCCGACTGCCGGGTCACGATCTCTTTGATCGGCGCGGGCAGATCTTTTTCCACGGCGTCCTTGTAGGCCGCGACGGCGGAATCTTCGCCGCGTTCGGCTTCAGCGAGGATGGCGTGACGGTCGCGGTTGGTTACCGCGCTCTTCACGTTGATCCAGGCACGGTGCATCGAGCCCGTCATGCTGCTCGAATCTTCGGGGTCAGGATCGCCCAGTTTCACGACTTCACTTTGCAGTTCGCCGGCAAACTTGGACCGTTGCAGGGAAAGCGTATCGAAAACGGTCTTCAACTGCGGATCGTCGACGCCGCTGGCGGATTGCTTGAAGCCTTCCTGGCCGTCTTTCAGCGTTTCGATCAAATTGTTCAGGGTTGAGATAATTTCTTTCTGTTGGCTCATGCAATTGAATCGGACGGAGCCCCCGTTCTGCGTCCACCAGAAATGTGAAAATGATGTGTCAGTTGCTCACACTTGGGCGAAGTCGTAAGTTGGGACATGGACCAAAACGTAAACGGCAAAGATTTGACCAAGGAAGCCCCCCGCAGCCCCAAAAAGGAAATTGGCGGCTACGTCATCATCGCTCGCACGCTCGATAAATGCCGCGCGATGCTGGCCGGAGACATCGGTGAATATCATTTTGACTGTCCCATTGATAATATGCTCTTCGGGTGGAAGGAAATAAAAGGCGATGATTTCAAGGCGGAAGTCGCCAAGGGCACCAGCGATGACGAGATGGCCAAATGGGTCGATTCCCACGGCACGCTGAAGTCGGATGATGAAAAGAGCGGCTGGCGCAAGAAGATGCTCGCCGCCACCATGCATGGCGACCCGGAAAAAGGGGAATGGTATGACGAGCAGGTGAGATCGGTCGGTCTCGACCCCGCCACCACGCCGCTCTTCGACTGGCTCGAGAAGGACGACGAAGTGAGTTATCAGGTAGCCGTTTAGATTACAAATTCGACAGACTTGCAAACGGCCCCGGAAACGGGGCCGTTTTTGCTGTCTGGCTTAGAGACGGCAAGGTGAGCGGGCGCGAAGCCTGCTTGATCGTTTCTTATAATCCACGTTTTTTAGGCAGACCCATGGCTATCTCGCTAAAACCACAGCATCTCAATCGCTATCGCCAGATCGCGTGGATTTTCATGAAATACGGTCGGTCGGATCTGGTCAAGACAAGCGGCTTGAGCGAGGCGCTGGAAGCCGACCAGCAGACCCCGCCCGGCGAGGTCGCGAAGGCCAACGAATTGGCTGGAGATTTGGAGAAGCTTGGACCGACTTTTGTGAAGCTGGGCCAGCTTCTTTCCACGCGCATCGAGCTGCTGCCGCCCGCCTATATTCAAGCTCTCACCCGGCTCCAGGATAAGGTCGAGCCCTTCAGCTTCGCCGAGGTGGAGAAGATCGTGGCTAACGAGCTGGGGGTGCGCATGTCGAAGGCCTTTGCGGAATTTGATGACGAGCCGATGGCCGCGGCGTCGTTAGGCCAGGTCCATCGGGCGACTTTGCGCGATGGTCGGGCCGTGGCGGTAAAAGTGCAGCGGCCAGCCATCCGCGAACAGATGGTCGAGGACCTCGATGCGCTGGAGGACATCGCTGATTTTCTGGATTCCCACACGGAGTTGGGCCGACGCTACGAGTTTTGTCAGATGCTGGATCAGTTCCGCAAGAGCCTGCTCCAGGAACTCGATTACCGGCAGGAAGCTGCCAACCTGACCACGCTCCGCACCGATCTACGCAAGTTCGACCATATCGTCATCCCGGCGCCGATCGATCAATACTCCACCTCGCGCGTGCTCACCATGGAATTCGTGCCTGGGAAAAAGGTCACGGATATGAGTCCGCTTTCGCGCATGGATTTCGACGGCGCGGCACTCGCGGAGGAGTTGTTCCGCGCTTATCTCGAGCAAATTTTGGTCAGCGGCTTTTTCCACGCCGATCCGCATCCGGGAAACGTTTTTCTGACCGCCGATCACAAGATAGCCCTGCTCGATCTTGGGATGGTCGGCCGGATCATGCCGCGCCTTCAGGAAGACTTGCTCCAGTTGCTCATGGCGATCTCGGAAGGCCAAGGCGAGGAGGCGGCTAATATCGCGATCAAGATCGGAGAGAAGAAAGACGACTTCGACAACAAAGCTTTCGTCCGCCGCATCTCCGAGATTGTCGCGCAACAGAAGACGGCGACGGTCGAACAAATGCAGGTCGGCCGTCTGGTCCTGGAAGTGACTCAGACGTCGGCCGAAAACGGGATCCGCGTTCCACCTGAGCTCACCATGCTGGGCAAGACTTTGCTCAACCTCGACCAGGTCGGACGGGCGCTCGAGCCAGGCTTCGACCCTAACGCCTCCATCCGGCGCAACGCGGCGGAGATCATGCAGCAGCGGCTCGTAAAAAGCCTTTCGCCGGCCAACCTCTTCAGCGGCGTGCTGGAGTTAAAGGATTTGCTTCAACGTCTGCCCGCGCGGCTGAACAAGATCATTGACGCCATTTCGAACAACGAAATGAAGATCAATGTCGACGCGATCGACGAGCAGACTCTTGTCGATGGTTTCCAGAAGGTCGCGAATCGAATCACGGTCGGATTGATTCTCGCCGCTCTCATTATCGGCGCGGCGATGCTGATGAGGGTGGAGACCACTTTTCGGATTTGGGGTTATCCGGGTTTGGCGATCCTCCTGTTTTTGCTCGCGGCCGGCGGCGGCATCGCCTTGCTAATCAATATTCTCTTCTGGGATAAATCCGGGCGCAGCTAGCGCGCGAGACCGGAGAGCGCCATTTCGCTCGCGTTTGCGCGATCGACTGTCTAATTCTCCCAGCCATGCATTTCCGAACTCTGTCGGTTCTTTCGTTTCTGGTTTTCGTCTCTTCGTTAGGCGCAGCGGATCGGCGGCCTCTGCAACCGGAGGATTTTGCCGCCCTGCGCGACGTCGATGAACCGAATCTTTCTCCCGACGGCACTCGCGTTGCCTATGTGGTGGGCACGATCGACCTGAAGAAGGACAAGCAGCCGAGCAATCTTTGGCTGGCCAACTGGGACGGCACGGAAAATCGCGCGCTCACTTTCGGAGAAAATCATCAGACTCACCCGCGTTGGAGCCCGGATGGCAAATGGCTCGCCTTCCTCTCTAGTCGTATGGACGAGAATGAGAACGACCAGCTCTGGATTTTGCCCGGCATGGGTGGTGAAGCCGAGCAGTTCACCCACGAGAAAGGAAGCGTCGACGACTTCGCCTGGTCGCCCGACTCGAAACAGATCGTTCTCGTCGTGCATGATCCCGATCCTCGCGATCCCGAAGCAAAGGAGAAGGAGAAGAAAACCGTCCCGCCGATTGTCATCGACCGCTTTCAGTTTAAGAGGGATATCGCCGGTTATCTGACCAACCGTTGGTCGCATCTTCACTTACTTGATGTCTCGGCGCGCAAGAGCGTCGTCCTCACGAAAGGAGACCACGACAACGGCCTGCCTGCCTGGTCGCCTAACGGAAAAGAAATCGCCTTCGTGAGCAAACGAGGCGAGGCCGCGGATCGCAACGAAAACTGGGACGTCTATGTCATCGAAGCCAAAGACGGAGCCAGGGAACGTCAGTTGACCACGACCCCGGAAGCGGATGCGCATCCCGAATGGGAAAGTGCGCCCGCCTGGAGTCCGGATGGAAAAACGATTGCTTACATTCACGGCGGCGATCCCAGAAAGATTTCCTATGCGACGCACGCGCTCGCGGTCATCCCCTCGGCCGGAGGCGAGGCGAAAGTCCTGACCGCTGCGCTCGATCGGAATGTCGTGCAGCCGCACTGGGCGCTGGACGGGAAATCCATTTTCGCCGTGGTGGAAGACGACGGTGCAGAAACCCTCATCCGCGTCCCAGCGGAAGGAGGCAAACCCGAAACGGTCGTCGGCGGTCGGCGGAAGGTCACTGCCTACGATGTGAGTGCCGATGGCAAAATAATCGTGCGAGCCAGTACGCCCGACCGGCCTTATGAGATCTTCGCGTCGGAGCATGGACAGCTGCGCGATCTCTCGAAACAAAACGCCGCGTTTCTCGCCCAGATAACCCTCGGACGGGTCGAGGAGACCAAGTTTAAGAGTCCGGATGGAACCGAGGTGCACGGATTTCTCGTGCATCCGCCTAACGAGAAAGCGGTTGCCAAACTTCCCGCCCTTCTCCGCCCGCATGGCGGTCCGCAGTCGCAATACGCGAATGAGTTCGACTTCGAGAAGCAACTTTTCGCTGCCCATGGATACTTGGTCATCCTGCCCAATCCTCGCGGTTCGACAGGCCGGGGGACTGACTATGCCATGGGCATCTACGCTGCCTGGGGCAGTGTGGATGTGCAGGACGACCTCGCCGCCGTGGATGACGCGGTAAATCGCGGGATGGCCGATCCGGAGCATCTCGGCGTAGGCGGTTGGAGCTACGGCGGGATGTCGACCAATTATCTCATCGCCAGCACCACGCGATTTAAGGCGGCAGTCAGTGGAGCTTCGATCTCGAACATTCTCGCCGGCTACGGCACCGAACAGTACATCCGCGACTACGAGTACGAACTTGGGTCGCCCTGGGCGCATCCGGAAGCCTGGGCCAAGATTTCCTATCCGTTTCTGCATGCCGACAGGATCAAGACGCCAACGCTCTTTCTCTGCGGCGAAAGCGACTACAACGTGCCGCTCCTTAACAGTGAGCAGATGTACCAATCCTTACGAACGTTAGGCGTGCCGACTGAGCTGATCATTTATCCAGGTCAATTCCACGGCATCAAAAAGCCGACCTACATCCTCGACCGGTATCAGCGCTACCTGGCGTGGTTCGCGAAGTATGTGAATGGTCAGTGAGTTTTCTTAAAAGGGAGACTCTTTTTCTCGGCTATCGGTTGTCAATGAGTGCTGAACAGAAGCGAATGGAGCTCAGCCGGCAAGGAGAGGAAGACTGGCTCCTCTGGGGACCTTACCTAAGCGAGCGGCAGTGGGCTACAGTGCGCGAGGATTACAGCGCCAAGGGCGAGGCTTGGAATTATTTCCCGCACGATCATGCTCGTTCTCGCGTCTATCGCTGGGGTGAGGATGGCATTGGAGGCCTCAGTGACGGCAACCAGCTTCTCTGTTTCGCCTTCTCCTTTTGGAATGGCCGCGATCCTATCTTAAAGGAACGACTTTTCGGCCTCACCGGCCCGCAGGGTAATCACGGAGAAGATGTGAAGGAGGTCTTCTTCTTCGAGGACAGCACGCCGACCCATTCTTATATGCGGATGACTTATCGTTATCCGCAGGCTTCCTATCCCTACGACGAACTGATCAGGCAGAACGCCGCGCGGTCCAGGATGGAATCGGAATACGAACTCTGGGATACCGGAGTGCTGCAGGAAAAGCGCTACTTCGACATCACGATCGAGTATGCCAAAGCGACCGCTGATGACGTGCTGATTCGCGCCACCGTGACAAACTGCGGCCCGGAGACGGCGTTGCTTCATCTCCTCCCGACGATTTGGTTTCGGAACACCTGGAGCTGGGGCGAAGACGATCGACGCCCTAACCTGCATGTAGGACGCGACCATTCCGAGGTCGCCTCGAGCATTGAGGCGAGCCACCATGAACTCGGTGAATATCGTCTGCTTGCCTACGAAACAGAGGACCTTCTTTTCACCGAGAACGAAACCAATCAGCAACTTCTCTATGGTGTCCCGAACCAACTGCCCTACGTAAAGGACGCCTTCCACCAAGCGGTCGTGCGGGGTAACGAAGCAGCCGTTAACCCGGAGCGAACCGGCACCAAAGCGGCAGCTCACTACCAGACGAGACTCGAGCCGGAGCAGACGCAGGTTTTTCGATTGCGGCTGCAGCGAATCGATTCCGGCAGAGTCGCGGAGACCGGGGATGGCTCTTTCCGAGACTTCGATCGTGTGTTCGAAAAACGGCAGCAGGAAGCGGACGATTTCTATCACGCACTCACTCCCCACTGTTTGAGCGCTGAGCATTGCGCCGTTCAACGGCAGGCGCTTGCGGGTTTGCTCTGGACCAAACAGTTTTACTATTACGTAGTCGAGCGCTGGCTGGAAGGCGATCCGGCGCAACCTCCGCCGCCTAACGAGCGTAAGACTGGACGCAACGCGGAGTGGACACATCTCTTCAATAAACGAGTCATGTCCATGCCGGATTCCTGGGAATATCCATGGTATGCGGCCTGGGATCTGGCTTTTCACTGTCTCCCGCTGGCCCTGGTCGATCCGCATTTTGCCAAGGGCCAGCTCGAGATCATCGTCCGCGAATGGTCGCAGCACCCGAACGGCCAGTTGCCAGCCTACGAATGGAATTTCAGCGATGTGAACCCGCCGGTGATCGGCTGGGCGGCCTGGCGCGTCTACAAAATTGAAGAGCGCGCCACTGGAAAAGGGGATCGCGCCTTTCTCGAGACAGTTTTCCACAAGCTCCTGATCAATTTCACCTGGTGGGTGAACCGCAAGGATTCCGGCGGCCGTAACATCTTCGAGGGCGGCTTTCTTGGCCTCGATAACATTGGCGTCTTCGATCGCAGCATGTCGTTTGCCGACGGCAGCCGATTGGAGCAGAGCGATGGGACGAGCTGGATGGGCATGTATTGCCTAACGATGATGCGAACGGCGCTTGAGCTCGCGCGCCAAAACTCCGTTTATGAAAACATCGCGACGAAGTTCTTCGAGCATTTTCTGAGCATCGCCGGCGCCATGAATAACATTGGAGGTGAGGGAATCGGACTTTGGGACGAAGCGGACGAATTCTTCTACGACGTGCTTCATAAGCCGGGCAACCGTCCTCAACCTTTACGCGTGCGTTCGCTCGTGGGCTTGATGCCCCTCCTGGCGGTGGAAACGATCGAGCCCGAGCTTCTCGATTCCATGCCGGGCTTCAAGGCACGCCTGGAATGGTATCTGGCCAATCGGCCCGACCTCGCGGGCCTGATTTCGCACTGGCAAATCCCGGGAGCGGGCGAGCGGCGACTGATTGCCCTGACGCGTGGGCACCGGATGAAATGTCTTCTCCGGCGCATGCTCGATCCGGCGGAATTCCTAAGCGATCACGGAGTCCGGTCGCTCAGTAAATTTCATGAAGAGCACCCCTACGGTCTCGAAATCAACGGCGAACAGAGGAGCGTGAATTACGAGCCGGCGGAGTCACAAACAGGTCTTTTCGGAGGAAACTCAAATTGGCGCGGACCAGTTTGGTTCCCGATTAATTTCCTGCTTATCGAGTCCCTCCAGAAGTTTCATCACTATTACGGAGACGATTTCAGAGTGGAATGCCCGACCGGGTCGGGACAATTCCTTACCCTCGATGAGATCGCAAATGAGCTTTCGAATCGCCTGATCAGTCTCTGGCTGCCGAATGAGAAGGGGCAGAGACCCTTCTCGGCCGCGTCGGGAGAGTCGTTAGGCGAACGTGACCGTAAGCGCTATCTATTCCATGAGTATTTTCACGGCGACACCGGCGCGGGGCTCGGAGCCAGTCACCAGACCGGCTGGACTGCTCTGGTGGCGAAACTGATTCAGCAACAGGGCTCGCGTGGAACCATTCGGCGAGATCCGTTTACGGATTTATGAACGTAGTAGCCCGAGCTTTTCCGCAGAGGGCGCAGAGGAATTCTGAAATTTATCTGTGAGATCCTCGAGTTAGAATCCAATTCATGAGTCAGGTCAATCCGCGTCGCACCATCGATGAGTTGAAGGAGCTGCGCCGACTCACCGGTGATGAAAATGGTGCGCAGCGAGTTGCCTTCAGTGAAATGTGGGCGAAAGCGCGAAGTTGGTTGAAAGGGAAAACGGAAGCGCTCGGTGTTGAAACGCACCGGGACGAGTCCGGGAATCTTTGGATGACTTTGCCGGGCGAATCTGAGCAGGCCCTTCTGATCGGGGGCCATATGGATTCCGTGCCTAACGGCGGCTGGTTGGATGGCAGTCTTAATACTTTGGCGGGACTCGCAATCTTGCGCCGGCTGCACGCGGAATATGGCGGACGACCGCCGGTCACGGTGCGGCTGGTGGATTGGGCCGATGAAGAAGGAGCGCGCTTTGGCAAAAGCCTTTTTGGTTCATCCGCGTGTTCCGGAAATCTCGATATCAAAGAGGCGGGCGGCCTGACCGATCGGGACGGGATTTCTTTGCCGGAGGCTTTGCAGGAGCGAGGGATCGATTTCGCACGGGTGAAGGATTGCGTCAGGGAGCTGGGAGATGCGGCGGCTTACATCGAACTGCATATCGAGCAGGGGCCAGTCTTGCTTGATCTCGAGCTGCCGTTAGGCGCAGTTCTTGGCACTTTTGGCGTGGAGCGTCATGCGATCACCTTTCGCGGTCAGGCGGCGCATGCGGGCAGTACGCCGATGGATCGACGGAAGGACGCGTTCCTGGCCGCTGCGCAGATGAGCCCGGAAATCTATCGCATCACCGCTCGTCACGGCGGGGTTTGCACGATTGGTTCCTGCTTAACGAAGCCAGGAATTGTGACCAGCGTAGTGGAAGAATGCCGGATTACGCTCGACCAGCGTCATCTCGAAGGCGACGCGCTGGCGCTCATGCTGGAGGAGGCGCGAAGGGCGAGCGAAAGATTTGCTCAGGAAGGAAACGTCGCGGTGGAATGGGAACGCCTCTGGCAGATCGAGCCGATGCCGTTTGATGAAACGCTCATCGGTTTCTGCGAAGCCGCTATTCGCGAGACCTGCGGCGCGTCGCATCGGCTGCCTTCCGGCCCTTTGCATGATGCGGCCGAGGTGGCCCGGGCGGGTGTTCCCACTGTGATGATGTTTGTGCAAAGCCTGCACGGGATCAGCCATAACAAGATCGAAGATACAACGGAGGAACATCTCGAGCTGGCCGTGCAGGCTTTCGATCGCTTGGCGTCGAAAGCGCTGGCCTGGATTAGAGATCGTTAGGCGGGCATCCGACTAATGTTGGAGCCGCCTCGGTGCGGCGATCTGGAGGCGCGATTATCGGGGCACAAAGGCCCCCCACATTAGCGCGCGCCTGCGGGCTCGGATTCCAGCGGTGCACCGCTTTCCGCGAGGTCAGCTTCGTGGTGTGTATGAGCGCTGCGAAGGAACGGCACACGATCGAGCACGCTCTCCTGGAACCATTCCAACGCCAGGTAGATGACTGGCGTAATGTAGAGCGTGATGAGCTGCGAGAAGATGAGCCCGCCGACGATGACCAGGCCGAGAGGGCGGCGTGACGACCCGTCGGCGCCGAAGCCGAAAGCCAACGGCAGCGCGCCCATGAGCGCAGCGAGGGTTGTCATAATGATAGGTCGGAATCGTTCGACACTGGCTTCATGAATTGCGGTGCGACGATCATAACCTTCATCCAGGCGATGAAGCGCGAAGTCGACAATCATAATGCCGTTCTTCTTCACAATGCCCATGAGGAGGAAAAGGCCGATGACTGAGTAGAGTGAGAGTGTGGAGTTAAAGAGCCAGAGCGTCATCAAACCACCGACCACCGCGGGGAAAAGAGTCGAAAGCACGGTCAGCGGATGAACGTAACTCTCATAAAGAATTCCCAGGATCACATACATGACAAAGAGCGCGGCGATGACAAGGAAGGGAAGCGCTGCGAAGAGCTGTTGGAGCACGAGACCTTCACCTTGTAACTCGCCTTTCACGGTCGGCGGCAGAACTTCGGCAGCAGTCTTATTGATGAAGCTAGTGACATCACCGAGCGCGACGCCCGGCTTCGTGTCGAACCCGAAAGTGACGCTGGTGAACTGGTTGGTGTGGTTGACTGATTGCAGTCCTAGAGTCTCTTTCGAACTAGTCACGGCGCGGATCGGGATAAGCTTTCCACCAGCGTCCGGTTTGACATAGATCTCCTGGAAATCTTCCGGGCTCGAACGCGCCTCGTCATCGGCCTCGAGGATGACCTGATATTGGTCGTCCGCTTGCTTGATCAGATAAACGTAATTCTGCGAGTAAGCGGCCCGGAGGAGCGTTTCCAGCTGGGTAGTCGAGACGCCGTAGAGGCCCGCCCGATCGCGATCGATATTGATATCGAGGTTAGGTGTGTTGCGGAAAAGGTCGGAGCGTGGCGGGCTCGCGAATCCAGAATAATCGCGCAATTTTTCCTCCAACTTACCGGCGGCGGCATAAACTTCGTCGGGATTGATGCCGCTCAGAACGTAGGTATAACGACCAAAGGAACTGCCGGTCGCACCGACATCGATGCGCAGGACGGGCTGTGGGTTCAAGGTCGCAAAAACGCCCGGGATGCCGCTGCACGCCTTGCGCAAATCAGCCGCCACTTTCTCGATCGGCGGCCGCTGAGCGGCATCCTTCAGGAAAAGCACCGTAAAAACGCCCGCTCCGAGACCGGAGCGTCCGGCCACTGTGAAATATTTATCGACCCCCGTATTAGCCTGCAAAACAGGATCGAGTTGCTCCTGTAAGCGGCGCTGCGCGGCGGGCGAGGCGCCTTCTTGCACGATGAAGAATCCACGGATGACGCCACTGTCGCCGGTCGGAAGCAGGGTGAAGGGAAGGTGGTTAAAGAAGAACCAGACGCCCACGGCGCAGGCAATCACGATGGGACCGGCCAGCCAGCCGTGATTCAGAAACCAATCCAGCGAGCGCGCGTAGAAGTCGCGAATCGGATCGAAGAATCTGCTCACGATTCTTTCGGTCCAGGTTTTGCGATGTCCTCGCCCGCGCTCCGCCAGAATGCGCGAACACATCAATGGAGTCAGGGTTAACGAAACCAGGCCGGAAGCAAAAATAGCCACGATGATAGTGATGGCGAACTCACGAAAAATACGGCCTAACAATCCCGGCATGAAGGCGAGGGGAATGAAGACCGCCGCGAGTGAGAGCGTCATGGAGAGAATGGTGAAGGAGATCTCGCCCGCGCTATTGAGAGTGGCGCGATAGATTGACTCGCCCGCTTCCGCGCGCCTGACGACGTTCTCCAGGAAGACGATCGCATCGTCGACGAGGAACCCGATGGCGAGCGTCATGGCCATAAGGGTGAGGTTATTGATCGAGTAACCGAATCCCCACATGGCGAGAAAGGTGATGAAGAACGACATGGGCAAGGCGACGATCGGAATGAGCGTGTCAGAAGCGCGGCCGAGGAAAACGAAGATGACGAAAATCACGAGGGCGAAGGCGATTGCCAGCGTAACCTGGACATCGTGCAATGAATTCACGATCGACTGCGAGCGATCGAAGACTGGGATAAGGCGAATCGAGCCCGGCAATTCCTTCTGCAGTTGCGGCAGTAATTCGCGCACGGATTTCGCCACCGCCACGGCATTCGCTCCTGCCTGGCGCGAGACGGCAAAGACGATGACCGAGGCGGGCGGATTAAAATCGCGCGCAAAGAAGTGGCGCGAGAGTCGTTCGTTTTCCACTCCATCGACCACCCGGGCGACGTCGCGCAGGTAAACGGGTGCTCCGGTGGTGCCCTGTTTGATGATGATGTTGCGATATCCTTCGGCGTCTTCGATCTGCCCGTTAGGCCGCAGGGTGATCGACTTGTTCCGGCCATCGAACTGCCCGGCGCCCGAGTAGGATGTGGCGGCGCGAATCGCGGTCGACAATTCTTCAAAGGTCATGTTGCGCGAAGCGAGCTTGCCCGGGTCGACCTTGATGCGGATGGCGCCTTTGACGCCGTAAATGTTGACCTCAGAGACGCCGGGCAAAACGTTGATCCGCTGAGATACCTCCGTGGTGCCGTAACGATAGAGCTCGCCGTCGGTCAGCGTATCGCTCGTTAGGGCAACGTAGACGACCGGCTGGTCGTTTGGATTGGTTTTGGTGAACCTTGGGGGGCTGGGGAGGTCGTTAGGTAACTGTCCTGCAGCGCTCTGGATGGCCGATTGCACGTCGGTGGCGGCGGCGTCGATTCCTTTGCTGAGCGCAAACTGCAGAGTGATCTGGGTATTTCCCTGGGAGCTGGAGCTGGTCGAAAGTTCGAGACCCGGGATCTGGGTGAACTGTTTTTCCAGAGGTGTCGCGATGGTGTTCGCCATGGTCACCGGATTGGCGCCCGGATAATTGGCCTGCACGCGGATGACTGGATAATCGACCGCGGGGAGATCGTTCACCGCCAGCTCGTTGTAGGTCAGGATGCCGAAGACGATGAGTGAGGCCGTCAGCAGCATGGTCATGACCGGCCGCTGGATGAAGGGGCGCGAAAGCCCAGAGGAAAATTGCACCAGCTTCGGCGTCGGCGTGCCTTCGCTTTTCCCCTGAGCGCGATTGGCCGGCGTGCTTTTCCCGGCTCCATTGCCATCTTGCGGCGGGTCGCTCCAACCGTGGTCGTTGGTGGTTGCCATGGGTCAGAGGGCGGCGTTAGGATCGCTGGTCTTGGCGTCGTTAGGCGAAGGAGTTTCCTCCTCTTTTTGCACCACCACCTTGGTGCCCGGGGCGAGCTGCAACTGCCCGCGAACCACCACGGTTTCCCCAGGTTGCAGGCCCTTTTTGATAACCGTTAGATTGCCATCCTGCTTTTGACCGGGGACGACCTGGCGCAGATCGAGGGTTAAATCCTTTTTCACCACGAAAACGTAGGGCCCGTTCTGGCCCGTCTGGACGGCGCCGTTTGGGACGAGGTCTGCGTCCTTCATCGTGTCGAGAATCAGTCGCACGCGTACGAACTGAGAGGGCCACAGCGCGTGGTCCGCGTTTGGTGTGACCGCACGGGCCTGAGCCGTGCCGGTGCCCGGTTGGAGGGTGTTGGCGAGAAAATAAAGGCTGCCGGCGCGCGGAGGAATGTGATCGCCTTCAGCGTCGCTAAGGACTTTGACATTTGGCCCACCGAGGTATTGCCTAACGAGCGGTAAATCGGGTTCGGCCACCGTGAAGTCTGTGTAGATCGGATCGAGATTATCGATGCTGACGAGAACCGCGCCATTGGTGCCCGAGGTCACGGTGTTGCCGACGTCGACCTGGCGCAGGCCGGTGCGACCGTTGATGGGCGAGCGAATAGAGCAGTAATCAAGATTGGTTTGCGCGGCCGCGACTGAGGCTTGCGTCCGCAAGGCATTCGCCTTGGCAGTATCCAGGTCCTGGGTGGCAGTGACGCCTTTGGAGCGGAGTTCTTCCTGCCGCTTCAGGTTGGCCTCGGCCAGCATGGAGTCAGCTTTGGCGGCGTCGAGGACGGCTTGGTAGGGTTTGGGATCGATGGTGAAGAGAAGGTCGCCCTTCTTCACGTCCGCGCCGTCCTGGAAATGGCGCTCGATGATTTGACCGCTGACCTGGGCCTGGACTTGCACGCTTTCAAAGGCGGCGCAGGTGCCGATTTCATCAAGATAGAGCGGGACATCTTTGGTCATGACCCTGGCCACGGTGACAGGCCGCGGAGGACGCTCGGAAGACGTTTCGGTTTTGTTGCAACCACGGAAAACGAAAAGGAGGGCGACGAGGCCGAGGCCAGCGAAGCCAAGGTAAATCCATTTGCGGCTGGCGCGACGTTCGAGAGTTCCACCCAGCTCGCGAGGAGCGACGTTGACTTTGTTGGCGGTGATCACGGTTTTCGTATTTCCCTTTGCCCGTTGCTGGCCTTGGCTTCGACCGTGGCGGCCTTTTGCCGGACTTCGGCGAGGACGCGCAGGCAGGCTTGCAAGTCTTTGGGTGAAATTTCGGCCAACAGTTCGTGACGTAATTGACGGGCCGTCCCCTCGATTCGTTCAAGCAGGCGGCTCGATTTACGTTGCAGGTGGACGGTTTTACAGCGCCGATCTTGCCGCGCGTTCTCTCGCTTGACCCAGCCGCCGGTCTCCATGCTGCTGAGGAGTCGGGCCAGGGTTGGTTCCTCGATGCTGAGACGTTCGGCCAAATCGCATTGCTTCAATTCGCCCTGCGCGAGGTGCGCGATGGTGCGCCATTTGGCCTGGCTCAGACCAAGTGGACGAAGGCGCTGGTCGAGCTTGTGCCGCCAGACCCGCGCGGTTTCCTGAACGAGCTGCCCTATGGTTTCTGGATCGATCGCGGCCATCGTTAGCATGCTAACGAATCTCAAGCCGCGCTTTTGTCAATTCAGGCTCGGATCTTTCTCCCGCACTTCGAGGAGAATGACCTTGCGGCCGCGGTAGTCTTTTATTTTCCTGATCGGCTGGGCCTGGCGCGGCAGCCAAAGTTTCGACTCGGCGACTGCTTTCTCTCTCTCGGGCTGGACCAGCAGGTAGCGGGCGTTCGGCGGGAGCTCTGAAGCTTTGCTCACGTAGACAATTTTGCGTTGGAGATAGAAGAGAAAGGGCTGGTAATCCGGATCAACCGCATAGAGCGATTCACCGGCCGGGATGGCCGCGTCGAGCTCTTCTGCAATGGGCCGCACTTTGGCCCGCCGTTGCAAGAGCGGGATGATGACCACGGAGTAAATGAGCATGGCGCCGGTGATGATGGCGACCATCCAGATGATGACCTTGCGGAGTGCCTTAGGCCAGACCAGCGCGTGTTCGCGGATGAAAACGGCCAGCAACCAAATGGCGGGCGCGAGCAGCGGCATAGTGTAGCGAGGCAATGCGCCCGGCAGCAGATTGACCACCACAAAGGGAACACCCACGCCTAACGATAAGGCTCGGCAGAGTTTTCGATCGCCTTCGTTTTCCAGCATGGCGAAGCGGGCGAAGGGCAGGAAGGCCGCCCACGGCAGCAGGTAGCCGATGCCTCGGGGGATATTTAGAATCCAGTCGGCAAACTTGAAGTCGTCTCCTGCGACCCGCCCGGTCAGTTGTCTCGACCAAACGCCGGTGGCATGCCCGGCATTGACCATGAGCAAACAGGGGATAGCCCAGGCCGCAAAAATTCCCAGCATGAGCACCACGCCAACGAAGTGAGGAACGCTCGCCAATCGCTTGAGCTCACCCGCCTGCCAGAGAACCGCGACCACGACCGCGTAGAAGAAAATGAGATGCAACGGCCCCTTGGCGAGCAAGCCGAGCCCTAGGAAGAGCGCCGGGACGATCCAGGTGGACCAGCGCCGTTCTGATTCGTTCCACCAACTAAGCCAAAAGATCAACGCCAGGGCCGTGAGTGAAACGTAGAGAGCCTCGATCTCGATCATGCGGCCTTTTTCGAGCAGGCCGAAATTGGTCAGCCACATAAGCCCGGCGGCGAGTGAGCCGTTGGGGCCGAGGCTGCGGCCCGCGACCGCGACGAAGGCCAGCGCAACGGCCAGCACGCAGAGCACCGAGGGGAGACGGGCCGTCCATTCGTTATGCGTGCCGAAGAGCTTGAAGGAGGCGGCGACCAGCCAATTTACCAGAGGCGGCTTGCGCAGATACGGCTCGCTCCCGACCTGAGGCACGATGTAGTTTCCAGTCTCGAGCATGGTCACGGCCGGCAGAATGCGACGGCCTTCCTCGCTTTTGATCTCCAGGGAACCCAATCGGGGCAGATAGATCGCCGCCCAGATGAGGATGACTAGCGGTAAAGCCCGTGCGCGCGACATGGGCTGGATCCTAACCGCAGAGAAGGTAGAGAGCGCAGAGAAAGATTGCCTTCACTCAATCTCTGCGCCCTCGGCATTCTCTGCGGTAAATTTAAGCTCCAGCGCGATCACGGGCTTCCGCGGAGATTCAGGTGTCGTTAGGCAAACGTCAACTTGACGAAGGCCCCCCGCAAAAGTAACTTCTGCGCCTAGTCCGCTGTGGATTGGAGTGGGAGCCGGTGTCCCACTCTTTTTTGTCTGTGGGCCTTTCACTTATGAACGCCGAATTCATTGCCATGCTCGACTACCTGGAGCGGGAACGCGGAATCAAACGCGAAATCCTGATCGAGGCGGTCTCTAACGCCCTTCTCTCGGCGTCGAAAAAGAGCGTCAGTGCTTCTCGTGATTTGCACATCGATATCGATCCCAAGACCGGGGAGATTCGCGCTCTCGCCAATCTTCTGGTGGTCGAAAACGTGACCAATCCGCAGGACGAAATATCTCTCGATAAAGCCCGGCGCATCAAGGCCGACGCAGCGGTCGGAGAAGACATTGAAGTTGAGGTCACGCCCAAGAACTTCGGCCGCATCGCTGCGCAGACCGCCAAGCAGGCGATGATGCAGCGCATTCGCCAGGTCGAGAAAGAGATGATCTACGAGGAATTCAAGGATCGCGCGGGCGAGATCGTGAGTGGCACGGTCCGGCGTTTCGATCGTTCGGACGTCATCCTTGATCTGGGCAAATTTGAAGCCGTCATGCCGCAACGCGAACGCGTCGTGGTGGAAGATTACAATGTCGGCGACCGGCTCCGAGCTTATGTGGTCGCGGTCGAGAATGGTGCGCGCGGCCCGGAGATCATTATCTCTCGCAGCCATCCGAATTTCGTCAGGCGACTTTTCGAACTCGAAGTGAGCGAAATCGCGGACGGCACCGTGGAGATTCGCGGCATTGCTCGGGAAGCTGGTTACCGGACGAAGATCGCGGTTTTTAGCGATAATCCGAAGGTCGATCCGGTCGGCGCGTGCGTTGGCATGCGCGGTTCGCGGGTCAAGAATATTGTGCGCGAACTTAACAACGAGAAAGTCGATATCATTCGCTGGAGCTCCGATCCGAAAGAGTTCGTCCTCGAAGCGCTCAAGCCGGCTAAGGTGAAAAACCTGGTTTTCGATCTGGAGAAAAAGAGCGCCACCATTTCGGTCGATGAAGATCAGCTTTCCCTCGCCATCGGTAAGAAGGGCCAGAATGCGCGGCTCACTTCACGGCTGACCGGTTGGGAGATTAACATCGAGAAGGAAGCACCGAGCACGACAGCGGTTGAGCAGAAAGTGGCGCATGCCGCCCAAACGCTCTCCACTTCCTTGCCGATCAGCGAAGAGCAGGCGATGACTTTGGTGAAAACAGGCTTTACCAACCTCGAGGGTCTGCGCGACGCTGAGTTGCAGGACCTCGTCGATATTCTCGGAGTCGAGGAGGATAAAGCCCGCGAGATTTACGAGGCAGTGCATCGTGAACCTGTTTCCCCTTAACGAAATGGCTGCGCCTAATCGCTCTCAGCCATGAGCAAGTTTTTAGATATCCTACATGCCAACGAAAACGACGACCAAATCAACGGCGAGCAAGTCGCCCGCCCGCAAAGCGGCCAAGCCTGCCGCTTCCGCTAAGTCGTCTACTCGTCCACGCACCACCGCGGCTAAGACAGCCAAGACTACCAAGGTGAAGGAGAAGGCCGAACCTGCTGCCCAGACTCTCGAAGCCGCACCCGCCACCAAACCTGTGAGCGCTGCTCCACCACCGAAGCCTCCTTCACCGCCCAAAGCGGCCGCCGCCAAACCGGCCAACGTCGCGACCAAGTCGGCTTTCGCGCCGATCACCGCGAAGAGAGCGCCCGCCAAGACCGCGACTCCTCCTCCGGACGAGCCGGCTCCCAAACCCGTGGTGGAGACCGTTTCGCTGATCGATCCGCAAACGCCGAAGAAGCGCACTCCCGCCGATGATGCGGCAGCCAAGCAGTCGATTCTCCCTCCGATCTCTCGGATCCGGGCAACGCCTTCGCCGGCTCCCGAACCGATGCGCGAGCCGACTCCCGCGCCCGTGGTTTCGGCCGACGAGGATGATTTCGGCGAGGTCGAAACTGAAACGGAGGATGGCCGCAAGATCATCCACATTAAGCCGCCCATCATCGTCAAGGATCTGGCGGTGCAGCTCGGCCTGAAAAATTTCCAGCTCATTAAGGAGCTGATGGACGACTTCAATATCTTCGCCAATCCCAACCTGACGGTGGAGCCGGAAGTGGCGACCAAGATTTGTGACAAGTACGGGTTCGTCTTCGAGATGGAGCGCCGCGAAAAAGGCGGTGGCGTCCACAAAGTCGAGCAGGTCGTGGTCGCTCCGCCGCCGCCGGTCATCGAGAAGGAAGAAGAACTCAAGCTCCGCGCGCCCATCATCACTTTCATGGGTCACGTCGATCACGGCAAAACCTCCCTCATGGACGCGATTCGCAAGACACGGGTCGCGGCCGGCGAAGCTGGCGGCATCACCCAGCACATCGGCGCCTATTCCGTCGACCATAAAGGCACGCGCATCACTTTTCTCGATACTCCCGGTCACGCTGCTTTTACCGCCATGCGTGCTCGTGGTGCGAACGTGACTGATATCGTCGTGCTCGTCGTCGCGGCGGATGACGGCCTCATGCCGCAGACGATTGAGGCAATTAACCACGCCAAGGCAGCCGAGCATGTGAAAATCATGGTCGCGATCAACAAGATCGATTTGCCGGGCGCGAATATCGACCGTGTGAAACAGCAATTGCAGGAACACGATCTCACTCCGGAAGATTGGGGTGGCGAAACCATCGCCGTGCCCGTCTCTGCGACGAAGGGCACTGGCATCGACGACCTGCTCGAAAACATGGTCGTGCAGGCCGAAGTGATGGAGCTGAAAGCTTCGCCGACCCAGACTCCGCGGGGCACCGTCATCGAAGCGCAGGTCGAGGCCGGTCGCGGTCCCACCGCCACGATCATCGTGCAAATGGGCACTCTCAAAGTTGGCGAGCCGTTCATCTGTGGCGATTACGGCGGCAAGGTGAAATCGCTGGTCGACGATCTCGGCAAGCCCGTGAAATCGGCAGGTCCATCGACACCGGTCAAAGTGCTCGGATTTTCCGGTCTGCCTGACGCCGGCGACGAATTCCTCGTGATGGAATCGGAGAAATCCGCCAAGGTCCTGAGCGAAGAACGCCTCGCGGCCAAACGGACGGAGAAACTGAGCGTCCCACAGCGCTCCACTCTCGAGAGCCTGCTCGAAGCGGATGATGGCAAGAAAGTGCTCCGCCTCGTGCTGAAGTGCGATGCGCAGGGTTCGCTCGAAGCGCTCGTGGCTTCGTTAGGCCAAATTCAGAGCAAGAAGATCGACTTGGAAATGATCCATGCGGGCGTCGGCCCCATCTCGGAATCGGATATCCTGCTGGCCAGCGCTTCTAACGCGGTCGTGGTCGGGTTTAACATCAAGGTCGAGAGCAACGCCGTCGGAGCCGCCAAGCGCGAAGGCGTGCAGGTCAAACTTTACAGCATCATCTACGAGCTCATCGACCAGATTAAGGAAGCGATGGCCGGCATGCTCGATCCGGAGCATCGCGAGACCGTCATTGGTCATGCCGAAGTGAAACAGGTTTTCCAGCTCAGCCGCGGCATCGTGGCTGGCTGCCTCGTCTCGGATGGACGCATCAGCCGGACTGCGCGCGCGCGCGTTCTCCGTCGTCGCCAGCCGGTTTACGATGGCGGTCTTTCCACCCTGCGCCGATTCCAGGACGACGTGAAAGAAGTTCGCGTCGGCCTCGAGTGCGGCATCAAGCTGGGTGATTTTAACGAATACCAGGTCGGCGATATCATCGAGTGTTACCAGCTCGAACAGGTCGCGCAGAAGCTGTAGCGCGCGTCTCAACTTGCGCGCTGGCATGGAGCCAGCTGCAAGCTTGCGTCACCCATTTGCCATGAAACATCGAATGCTACGCGTTAACGAGCTGCTCAAGAGGGAGCTGAGTGCGCTGATTGTGCGCGACATGACGTTTGAGAATTCACTCGTCACAGTGAACCAGGTGAATGTCACACCCGACCTCAAGAACGCTCACGTTTATGTGAGCGTGCTCGGCGGCAACGGACGCAAGGATGTCTTACCCAAGCTCGAAGCGAATCGCGTTGCCCTCCAGGCCGGCATGTCGAAACATGTCGTTTTGAAATACACCCCGCATCTCGTCTTCCACCTCGACGATTCGATCGAGCGCGGCTCGCGCGTCCTTGAGATTCTACAGGAAATTGAACCTCCCCTCAGCGACGAAAACCAATGAATGCTACGACCGTCGAACCACCCACCACCCTAACGAACTCAACTTTTGCTGAGATCGCGCAGGCTCTGCGCGACCACGACACTTTTGTCGTCCTCAGTCACGTCCGGCCGGATGGTGACGCACTCGGCAGCCAGATCGCCATGGGGCTCGCGCTCCAGAAGATGGGTAAAAAAGTAAAAGTCTGGAACGAAGAAGGGCTGCTTGAGAAATTTTCGTTCCTGCCCGGCGGCGAGCTGGTTTCGCTTCCGCCTGACGAGCCGGAAGATTTCGACGTCGTCCTGGCGCTCGACACGGCCACGCGGCAGCGGCTGGGCGACAATTGCCTCGCTGCGGTGGGCGATGCGAAACTCTGGATCAATATCGATCATCACCCGAGCAATCCGCGGTATGGCGATCTCGTTCACATCGACCCGATCGCGCCTGCAACCGGCCAGATCCTTTTCGAATTTCTGCAGAGCCAGGAGCTGCCGCTCGACGAACCGATTGCGGAGAACCTGTTCGCGGCCATCTCGACCGATACCGGTTCCTTTCAATATCAAAACACGACCGCGCGGACCTTTGAGATCGCGGCCGACGTCCTGCGCTGCGGAATCAAGGTCGGCGAGCTCAGCCAAAAACTCTACGAGAGCTACCCGCGCCGCCGCATCGAGCTGCTCCGCGCTTTGCTTGATCGGATGCGTTTCGACGCCGGCGGCAAGGTGGCGAGCTTCAGTCTGCCCATCGCCACGGCTAACGAACTTGGTGTGATCCCCGAAGACAACGAAGGTCTCATCGATCAACTCCGCGCCATTGAAGGCGTGATCATCGCCATTTTTTTCGAAGAACTCGAAGGCGGCAAGGTCCGTGTCAGCATGCGTTCGAAGGACGAGCGGGCAGACGTCTGCGCCATTTGCGTCAGCTTCAAAGGCGGCGGCCACAAATTGGCGGCCGGCATTCGCATGCCCGGCCCGCTCGATGAAGCATCGGAGAAGGTGATCGCCGCTGCGGTCGCCACGGTCGAATCGATCAAGAGCTAGTCTTAGAAATCGTGTCGCTTACCGCCACTCCCGACGGTGTTCTGTTGGTCGATAAAGCCGCCGGCATGACGTCGCATGACGTCGTTGCACTCGTGAGGCGACAGCTCCAGATCAAGAAGGTCGGCCATTGCGGCACGCTCGATCCGATCGCCACCGGTCTCCTTATTCTCACCCTCGGGCGCGGAACCAAGATCCAGGACTTGCTTATGAGCGAAGACAAGGAATATGTCGGCACGCTATCGTTAGGCAAATCAACCGACACGCAGGATCGCGCCGGGCAGGTGGTAGAAGAAAAGCCAGTCCCGGAGTTAACAGAAGAATCCGTCCGCGCAGCTTTCGACAAATATCGCGGCGATTTCTACCAGATGCCGCCCATGGTTTCGGCGATCAAGCAAGGCGGCGTTCCGCTCTACAAATTGGCTCGGCAGGGCAAAACGGTCGAGCGCGAGCCGCGACTGGTCCACGTTTACCGCTACAACATCGACCGGATCGGTGCGCCGGAGATCGATTTCACCGTCATGTGCAGCAAAGGCTTTTACGTGCGCACCTACGCGCACGATATCGGGGATTCACTTGGTTGCGGTGCGCATTTGCAGGAACTGCGTCGCACACGCTCCGGCCGTTTCGATCTCACCCGGGCCGTCACGGTCGAGCAGATCAAGACCGAGCCTCCGGTCGACATTCTCGAAAAGATCCTGACGCTGCCCGAGGTCTCCCGCATGCGCGGCGCCTGACCGGGCGAAGAAGATGCGCGTCCTGCGATCGATTCCGGAGCTGGCACAGGTTCGCGGTCCGGTCTTTCTCGCCATTGGTGTTTTCGACGGTGTCCATCTCGGGCATCAGGAAGTCATCTCGACTGCGGCGCGCCATGCCACTGAGGCGGATGGCACAGCGGTGGTGGTGACGTTCGATCCGCATCCGGTGAAAATCCTGCGCCCCGAAGTAAGTCCGCGCCTGCTGACCGCGACGCAACATAAGATCCAGCTCATTCGCGCGCTTGGTGTCTCCCATCTGCTCGTCTTGAAGTTCGACCGTGACTTCGCCGCCACGCCACCAGAAGAATTCGTCAGGCGCCTGGTCGCCGCCGCGAAACCGCTGCGCGAGATTTGCGTTGGTCAGGAATGGTCATTCGGAAAGAACCGGTCTGGCAACCTGGCGCTCCTGAAGAAGCTTGGTTCGGAAATGGACTTCAACGTGGTTGGGGTGGAGCCGGTCACCTCGAACGGCGCGATCGTGAGCAGCACGGCGATTCGCAAGGCGATCGAGTCGGGGGATTTCGCTGCCGCGACCCGGATGCTTGGCCGGGACTACGCCATTCTCGGCACGGTTGAGGAGGGACAGCACTTGGGGCGCAGTCTCGGTTTCCCGACCGCGAACCTCAGCGCGCACAGCGAGCAATTTCCGCCTAACGGCGTCTATGTGGCGGTCGGCTCCCTAGGGGGCGAAACGGTGCGCGGCGTGGTTAATCTCGGGGTTCGGCCCACTGTGGCAGAGGGTGCGCCGCAGCGGGTCCTGGAGGTTCACCTTTTCGATATTGATCGCGATTTCTACGGCGAAGATATCGAGCTGCGCTTCCTGGATTATCTACGGCCCGAGAAAAAGTTCGAGAATTTGGCCGCGCTCCGCGAGCAAATCGGCCGGGATGTAGCGACCGCGCGCGAAATCTTCGCCCGCAGTTAACCGGCCCGCCTTTTTAAAGCCGCTCGCGCGCGTTTGTCCAGGCCGCACCGGCCGCGACCGCAGTCATGACGAGGGTGACCGCGACCGCAACCAGACTAACGACCAGCAACGGCATCCCGGCGAAACGGTAGGCTTCGACCACGAGGAAGCGGCCGCCATCGGAAATTCGGTAGGCGAGTCCGCTGGCCAGGAGGGTGAAACACAGCAGGATGGCGGCGCGATAGGAAGGTTGGCGTTGGGGCGCAGGCAGTTTCTGCAGCACGTTTGCGGTGAACCCGGCATCGTCGATGTAGGGCGCCTCGTCGCGGAGGCGTTGGTCGAGCCAGTCTTCCTGTAGTTCGTGGTCCATCGTTAGGTGTTGCTCCAGGCGGCGAGCGTTTTTTTCAGTTTTTCCCGGCCGCGCAAGACGTTCGTCTTCACCGTGCCGAGCGGTATGTCGAGCACGCGTGCTGCTTCATCATGCGATAAGCCATTCTGGCAGCAAAGCAAAATTGCTGAGCGCTCATGCAAAGGAAGCAGTTGCAGTGCCTGCATCAGATCGTGGCGCAGGGCCGGGTCGACGGTTTGCGGGTCCTGCTCAGCTTCGAGCTGGTTTTCATCGATCCCGACCAGTTCCTTCCGTTTGCGGGCGTCTTCGCGAAAGCAGTTGTAGCCGATTCGGTAAAGCCAGGTCGAAAACTTCGCCTCGCCCCGAAAACTCCGGATGTTCTTATAGGCGCGCAGAAAAGTTTCCTGGGCCAGATCATCCGCCAGAGCGAGGTCGCCGCGGGTGAGTTGCCGGAGCAGACCTCGGATGGCGGATTGATGATTGCGCACCAATTCCGCAAACGCGTGGTGATCATCATCCAGCAGAACCCGCGCGACCAGATCGGTATCATTAAGCGGCACCTCAGGAGTTTACACCCTTGGGGAAGTGTCTTCGCGGCGCACGTCCAGCTTCCAGACGAGCAGGTAACCAAGGCCGATGAGGAACGGGATCGCGCCGAGGCTCCAGGCGCCGCCTTCCCAGTCGTTACAGGCACCGAAGAAGACCATCAGGCCTGTGCCGATCATGAGGAGGACGACTCCGCGGCGGAGATCGGATCGCTGCCGGATGACGGGCGGAGGATTGAGGAGCGCCTCGGGGACGGGCTGGCCTTTCTCGACCATCATGCGAACGGTTTTGTGCATGGCACGGCTCCTCGAGAAGCTGAAGTAGAGGATGATGCCGACAATGGCGACCGGCAGCCCGAAGATGGTGAGGAAAACGATGAGCACGATCGGAATGGCAATCCAAGGCACGTCTTCGCCGGAAACCACGTGGTCGCTGCCGTCGAGGTTGATCTTGAAGTGCTTGTTGATCTTGCGTTCGATCGCTTTGTCAAAATCGTCCTCATTATCCGGGCTGGCCGAAGGAGCGACTGTCGGGGCCAAGGTGGCGACTGGCGCAGGGGGGGCGATCGGTGCAGCAGTGGCGACTGGTGCGACGGTGGCAGCAACAGCCGGCGTCAGCGAAGCGGCTGCCCCGGCCGGTGTGGCGTAGGGAGCGGGGGTGGTGACGTCCCCCGGAGCCGCCGTTGCGGTCGCCGGATCAAAAGGTGTGGGTGTCTGAGCTGAAGCCGTGAGAGCGAGGGCCACCGCGCAGAGGCCGCTGAAGAATGTCGTTTTCATAATCATTGGTTTGCTAGTGAGATGCAAGTAGTCGCCGATTTGGATTCAACTTCTTTCGCAGGAACGCGAGAATTTACGCCAGCCCTCGAAGTTTCCACGCTCGGCGAACCGAAGCGGCCCCGAACGGGGAGTGGAGCGGGTGACGAGACTCGAACTCGCGACGTCCTCCTTGGCAAGGAGGTGCTCTACCACTGAGCTACACCCGCAGCCCGCCGAATTTGGCGGACAGCAATAATGTCCACGGGTCCCGGGCGCGCAAGGCCTATTCTCCGAGTAAGGGCGCGCGAACTTGACGCAGTTTGTAAGATCAGCTGCATGCTGACTCTCCACTCCTCGACCGGCGCCGTCTTCGTGCTCCAAGTTCTCATCTCGGCGTTCTTCGCAATCCTGTTTCTCCAATCCGGGATCGACAAGGTGGTCGATCGCAAGGGCAATCTCGATTGGTTGACCGGTCACTTCGCCAAAAGCCCGCTGGCGGGAATAGTGCCGCTATTGCTCAGCGTGATTACGATGATGGAACTGGCGGCCGGCGGCCTGAGCGCCCTTGGTTGTGTGATGATATTGCTCCGGCATGATCCCACGATCGCTTTCTACGGTGTGGTGATGGCGGGTTTGGCGCTGTTGGCGCTCTTTTTTGGCCAACGCATGGCCAAGGAGTATCCCGGCGCGGCCGCGCTCGTTCCATATTTCCTGGTTGTTATCGCGGGCGTCATCTGGCTTGGACGACTTTGAAAGACCGGGCCGCGCCGCTGCGATTCCTGAAACCGCGTGTTGGGAAGGCGGAGGAAGGCCAGCGGGTTGGACCTTGACTTCGGTGCGCCAATTTTTTATCGAAGATCATGAAAACTTCGCTTTCATCGCATAAACCTCTCAAGCTGACGCCATCGCGCTGGGGCGCTTATGTCATAGCGGGCGCCGCTTCTGCTTTGGCTGGCTCGAATGTCGCCGAGGGGAGTATCCACTACTCGGGGGTGGTCAACTCCAAGTTCACTGAAGATGATGTCTCGCGGAAGTTTCCACTCTCCGGCGGAGCCAGTCTTTCCTTTTCAAGGTATCAGAGTTCTTCGGGCTTTTTCCAAGACCTGGGTTTCAATGTCGTCAACGCGGCCGTCTCAGCCAGCTTCCGGGGACGGCCCGGTAAGATCACTGGATTCCCTTATGTCGGCCGACTCGATCTGGGCGAAGCGGCCTCCTCCGGAAAATTTCTCCCGGCAGGGCAGTTCCCGGCCTTGCTCGTTTATGGATACCTGAGCGGGGGCCAGTGGACGAAGCGCGGAGGGGGCTACGTTGGGTTCGTATTTAATAACGGCGCCGGCCGGCAATATGGCTGGGCGCGCGTCAGATCGACTGGGCTCAAGATTTTCACGGACGACGTCTACTTCATCGTCAGGGATTACGCCTGGGGAGATCCCGGCGATTCGATTGTCGCCGGCCAAACGACCGATGCGAGGCCGGAAGAAGTGCCTGCCAAAGGGTCGCTTGGCCTGCTGGCGGTCGGCGCGGCGGCCCTGGTGGCGTGGCGGCGGGCGCGGGACAAAGGCGGACCTTCCGCTGCTCGTTAGGCCGTTCCTCTCGGTCGAGCGGCGAGTGCCTGCGGCGAGCTCCGGTTCTCGGGAGATGTCGTTAGGCAAAGAGATTCCTTTGCCTGAGGCCGCCGCGCGTTCGATCATTCGCCATGGTTACGATCTCGATCGACTACACCGGACAACTGCATTGCAACGCGACCCACGGCCCCTCGGGCACCGTTCTCGCCACCGACGCCCCGGCTGATAATCAGGGTAAAGGCGAATCATTTTCCCCGACCGATCTGGTCGGAACCGCTCTGGGTACCTGCATTGCGACGACGATGGCGATCGTGGCCGAGCGGCACGAGGTGGAATTGAAAGGGATGACGGTGCAGGTGAGCAAGGAAATGGCCGACGCTCCGCGACGGATCGGTCGCCTAACGACTCAGGTGCATGTGCCGCTGCCGCCCGATCATCCGCAGCGCGAGCGGTTGGAAAAAGCGGCGCTCGGTTGCCCAGTCCATCGTAGTCTCGCGGCGGGGATGGAGCGGTCGACAGAATTTTTCTGGGAAGGCTGAGGATGTTCGAGCCCTTTGCGCGCGGCAAATTTTTGGACAGGATTTACAGGATCAAACAGGATTTTTTGGGGTCTAATCCTGCAAAATCCTGTCTCAATTCGCCCTAACGATACCAAGTCCTGCTTGTCGTTTCCTATTGCCCGAGCACCCAAGCGAAGATCAAGGGTGCACAGATCGTGGCGTCGCTTTCGACCAGGAACTTCGGAGTCGAAGACGCAAGCTTACCCCAGGTGATTTTCTCGTTAGGCACCGCGCCGGAGTAGCTGCCGTAGCTCGTGGTCGAGTCGCTGATCTGGCAAAAATAACCCCACAGAGGAACGCCGGTGCGCTCGAGGTCCTGATGCAACATGGGGACCACGCAGATGGGAAAATCGCCCGCAATGCCGCCTCCGATCTGGAAGAAACCGATGGAGCCCTCTTTGTTGCGCAGCTTCTTCGCGTTCTTCGTGTAGTGCTCCGCGAGCCAGGTCATGTATTCGATGCCCGTGCGGACGGTGTGCACGTCCTTCACGTCACCGCGGATGACCGCCGCTGCGTACATGTTCCCGAGCGTCGCGTCCTCCCAGCCGGGCACGATGATGGGCAGGTTCTTTTCGCAGGCCGCGACCATCCAGGAGTGCGTCGGATCGATCTGGTAGCTCTTCTTCAGCTTCCCGCTGCGCAGAATTTTGTAGATGAATTCGTGCGGGAAATAATGCTCTCCGGCGCGATCGGCTGCGATCCACTCTGCGAGGATCACTTTCTCAATCCGCCTCATCGCTTCCATCTCCGGGATGCACGTGTCGGTCACTCGATTCATGTGCCGGGAGAGCAGTCGCTCCTCGTCCCTGGGCGTGAGCTGCCGGTAGTGCGGCACTCGCTCGTAGTGGTCGTGCGCGACGAGGTTGAAGATGTCCTCTTCCAGGTTCGCCCCGGTGCAGACGATCAGGTGCACCTTGTCGCGACGGATCATCTCGGCTAACGAAATGCCCAGTTCCGCGGTCGACATGGCACCCGCAAGCGTGACCAACATCCGGCCGCCGGCCGCGAGGTGTTCCTCGTAGCCCTTGGCCGCATCGAGCAGCGCGGCGGCGTTAAAGTGGCGATAATTCCGCGCGATGAATTTGGAGACGGGCCCTTTTTTGGCGGCGAGCGCGGCGTTCGTTTCTTCCGGGCTTTTTGAGCTTCGTTTGGCTTTCATTTCTTGGGTCACTTCTGGACGGCGGGATAAAGCCATTTCATGTAGTCGGCCACGCCGGTTTCGAGCGGAAACTGCGGTTCGTAGCCTAACGCCTTCCGCACCTTCGTCAGGTCGGCTTCGGTGTGATTCTGGTAATGGGCGTGCGGGTTGTCGAAATATTCCGGCTCGAACTTCGTGCCTAACGAATCGTTCAGGATCGCAATAAGTTCGTTGAACGAGCGCGCCTGGCCCGACCCGAGATTATAGATGCCGCTCTCTTTCGCTTCCAGCGCGCGCAGTGTGCCCTGCACGATGTCTTTCACGTAAACAAAATCGCGCTTCTGCTCGCCATGTTTAAAAATGCGCGGGCGATCGCCCTCGGTCATCTGACGCGAGAGATGCAGAATCATGCTCGCCGGCATCCCTTTGTGTGCCTCGCGCGGGCCGTAAACATTGAAGTAACGCAGCCCGACAATTTTCCAATCTGGGTCGTCTGTCGCGGCGCGGCGCGCGAGGTTATCCATGATCGCCTTGGAAAAAGCGTAGACGTTGGCCGGCGCGGCTGCGTCCGTTTCGAGGTTCACGCCGCTCGCCGCGCCATAGGTGGCCGCCGACGACGCATAGACGATCCGAGTGCGGTTAGGTCGGGCGAAACTGAGCACCCGACGGAAACTCTCGACGTTGTCGTGCACCTGCGGAAACTGATCGTGCACGGTCGTGTCCGTGATCGAGGCGAGATGGAAAATGCCGTCGAACTTTTGCCCGCCAAATTTCTCGTTCCAATCAAGCTTCGCCAGATCCGCCGCGACCAAGTCGCCGCGATATCCGCGAAGATTCTTGAAATCGCCCGACCGAAAATCGTCGATCACGGTAAGGCGCGCGTCGGGAAACTTCTCCTGCAACGCGAGGACGAGGTTCGAGCCGATAAAGCCCGCGCCGCCGGTGACGAGATAGCTGGAAGTGTTTGATTTCAAAACGCGCACGGGGTTTCCGAAAACTGACAGATAAATCCCTGTGGGGGAAGCGCAAGCAGCGCTCTCCTCGGACCTAGTGCGCGGGAGCGCCTTTGGCCTCGGCTTTTTTGCAAATCCAGACCAGCGCGCCGCCAAGGATGAGGCAAAACCCGATGAGAAAAAAGGCGTCGTTGACCGCCATGACGTAGCTCGCTTTGCGGATCTCGCCCTTGATCGCCGTGTAGGCCTGGCTCAGCGCCATGACTGGATCGAAGCCGCGGGTGCTGAAGCGATCGGTCAGGTTCTGCACGCGTTGTTGCATCGGCACGCTGTAAGCCGTGACCGATTCACCAATGCGAAAATCATGAAATTGCTGTCGGCGGGTGATGATGGTGGAGACGAGCGCGATCCCGACCGAGCCGCCGATGTTGCGCGCGATGTTGAAAATAGCGGAGCCGTCGGCCGATTCCTTTTGCGAAAGCATGCCGGTGGCGAGGGCGGAGAGCGGCACGATGGTAAAAGGCTGGCCTAACGAGCGCACAATGTTCGGCCAGAAGAACTGCGGACCCGCGTAATCAGGCGACATGCTGATATTCATGAAACAGCTCGAGGCAAAAACCAGCACGCCGAAGCAAACCAGCACCCGGAGGTCGAACTTCTTCATGAGCAGCGGGACAAAGGGAAAAATCACCAGCTGCGGCAGCCCGATCCAGAGCAGGGTCGTGCCAGTTTGGTAGGCGTTGTAGCCCTGCACCGATTGCAGGTAGAGCGGGAGCAGATAGACGCTGCTGTAGAGAGCGAAACCCATTCCGAAAGTCACGATCGAGCCGGCCCAGAGATTGCGATGATGGAGGAGCCGCAGGTTCACGAACGGCTTCTCTCGATACCATTCGATGAGGATAAAAATCGGGATGAAAATCGCAGCCAGGAGCGCGCAGATTTGGATAAACCGACTGCCGAACCAGTCTTCGCGCTGTCCTTCCTCGAGCATGGCGATGAGCGAGCCGAGTCCGAGGGCCATGCTGAGGATGCCCCACCAATCGCCTTCCTTGAAAAGGTTCAGGTTGATGGGTTCGCGATCGATCGCATACAGAATGGCGGCCAGCATGAGCGCGCCGGGCAGCAGATTGACGTAGAAAACCATCGGCCAGCCAAAGCTGTCGGTGAGATAACCACCAATCGTCGGGCCGATAGCCGGCGCCAGCGTCGCGGTAATGCCGAAGAGTGCGAACCCGATCGGTTGCTTGCTCTTCGGCAGATTTTGCAGGAGCACGGTGAAGCTCATCGGGATCATCACGCCGCCGGTGAATCCCTGCGCGGCCCGGAAGACAATCATGGCCGTCAGGCTTTGCGAGATTCCGCAAAGCATCGAGAAGGCTAGGAAAAGCAGGACGTTCCCGAGCAGATACCAGCGCACGCCGAAGATGCGCGAGAGCCAGGCCGTTAACGGAATGGTGACGATTTCGCCGATCAGGTAGGAGGTCGAAATCCAGGAACCTTCGTCGATCGTCGCGCCAATTCCGCCGGTGATGTCGCGCAGTGACGAGTTGGTGATCTGGATATCGAGCACGGCCATGAAGGCGCCGAGGATCGTCCCGAGAACCCCGATCCACTGCCGAAAACTGACTTTGTCGTCGTCGTTAGGCACGATTTAGCCCCAGTCGCCGCCCAGCGCTTTGATCAACTGCACCGTGGCCTGCATCTGCTGGCCGAGAAGCGCGGTTCGCGCACGCTCGCTTTGCAGAAGCGTGCGTTGCGCGTCCAGCACATCGAGGTAATTGACCGCGCCCTTCTGATATTGTTGCTGACTCAGATCGAACGAACGCCGCGCCGCCTCTACCACCCGGCCTTGCGCTTCGGCTTCGCCGCTCAGCGTGCGCAGATCGACCAGCGCGTTCTCGACTTCCTGGAATGCGACGAGCAATTGCTTGCGATATTGTCCCAGCGCTTCTTCGTAACGCGCCTTGCTTGCTTCCAGGTTGGCCGCGTTGCGTCCGCCTTCGAAGATCGGCAATGAAATACTCGGCCCGATCTGCCAGAACCGGCTCTCGGCGTTGAAGAGCAAACCAAGATCTGCGCTTTCGAAACCTCCCGCACTTGTCAGGCGGATGCGCGGGAAAAATGCCGCCGTCGCCACGCCGATGCGCGCGTTGGCCGCGGCCAGGGTGCGTTCCGCGCTGGCAATATCGGGGCGTCGTTCGAGCAACGCGCTCGGCAGGCCCGCTGGAATCCGCGGTCGCGAACCCGCCAGCGGACGATGCGGCATGCGCAATTCGCTGGCCGATTTACCGAGGAGAGTCGCGAGCGCATTTTCCATCTCGCCGCGCGTCCGCTGCAATTGGAATCCGCTCGCTTCATCCTGGGCCAGGTCGGCTTCCGCTCGTCGCACGTCCAGTTCGCTCGTGAGGCCAGCTTGCAGTCGCTCGTTTGCGATATGGAGCGAATCGCGTCGCGCCTTGATCGAGCGTTCGAGCACGTCCAACTCGGCATCGAGCGCGCGGAGCATGAAGTAACTCGCCGCCACATTCGCGGTCACGCTCAGCCGCATCGATTCAAAGTCGGCTTCCTGACTCGCAGCAGTAGCGCGTGCAGCGGTGTATTCGTTGCGCACCCGGCCGAAGAGATCGAGTTCCCAGTTCAGCTCGGCCGGGATCCGAAAATCATTTTGAATCGTGCTCAGCGGCTGCGTGCTGATCACCGTCTCGGTATCGCCGCCAGTGGGGCCGCCGAATGGATTGTTTCCGAGCAGTTTTCCTTTCTGGAAAGGAAGCGTGTTGGAATTGCGCTGGCGTTCCGCGCGCGCGTTGACATCCACTGACGGGAAAAAATCGGCCGCTGCTACGCGGGCTTGCGCGCGGCCCTCGCGTATCCGCGCCGCCGCGATCCGTAGATCCTGGTTGGCCGCGATCGTTTCCTGCTCGAGCTGATTTAAAGTCGGATCGTCGAAGACCGTCCACCAAGGCCCCCGTGCTTCTTTATCGGCTGGCTGGGCCACTTTCCACTGACCGATATTTTTGAATTTAGGCGGGCGCTGATTCTCTGCCGCGGGCGGTCCTTGGTAATGCGGCCCGACCACGCAGCCCGTGAGCGCGAAAAAAAGAAAAGGTAACGCCAGCCGGCGCGATGAAATTGCGCTCATTTTCGTCAGCGCGTGCGGAGATCGATCGTCGGCGCGACGGAAAGTCCGGGAACGATCCGGTTGTGGAAACTGCGCACGCTCTCCTGGTCGAAAACGATTTTCACCGGAATGCGCTGGACGATCTTGGTGAAGTTACCGGTCGCGTTATCTGGTGGAAGGAGGGAGAACGTCGCGCCTGTTCCTGGCTGGAAACTGTCGACGTGACCCTTGAATTCGTGATCGGGGATGGCATCGATGTCGATCGCGACGGACTGCCCAATCTTGATCTGAGCGAGCTGTGTTTCCTTGTAATTTGCCACCACCCAGACATGGCGTTCCACCACAGCCATGAGCGCCTGTCCCGGCTGAATACGTCGGCCGCTCTCCACACTCTTCTTGGCTACGAAGCCATCGACTGGCGCCGCAATGCTGGTGTAAGAAAATTGCAATTCCGCGTCGTGGAGCGCGGTCTCCGCGGTCGTGACGCCGGCTTGCGCCACCGCGACCTGCGCGCGCGCCGCGGTCTCGTTTGCCTTGGTCGCTTCGAAGGCGCCGCGGGCGGTCTTTAGTTGCGCGTTGGCTGCGTCGACCTCGGCTTTTGCGACGGCCTTGATGTCCTGCTGATAAAGCGCGCCGATCCGATTGTAATCCGTCATCGCTTTCTCCAACTGCGCTGAAGATTGCGCGGTTGCCGCCTGCCGCTGGCTCAGCTCCGCGTTGGCCTGCTCGGTCATGGCGCGCGCCTGGGCGACTTGTGCGACCGCTTTTTCCCTGACCAGATTGAACTCGCGCGGATCGAGCGAAGCCAGGGGGTCGCCCTTGTGCACAGCTTGATTGTCATTCACGAGGACGGCCTGCACCGTGCCGGCCACTCGCGAGCTGATCTCATGCACATGACCGGCGGTGAAAGCGTCATCGGTTGATTCGAAATTCTGGGCGTGCAGGTAGTATAGAACGCCACCCACGGCCAGGATCGCGAAGACGAGCGCCGCGATGATCAAGACTTTCTTCGGCGGCTTGCCACTGCCCTTTTTTTCCTTCTTCGGCTGTTCCGATGATCCTTTATCGTCGTTAGGCCGCTCTTTCGCAGAGCGACCGTTAGGCTGCTCTTTGCTTCCGCGATCGAGGGAACGCGTTTCGGTCGCGCCATCGTGATTCTTGTCGTCGCTCATTTGGATTGACCTCTTTTTTTCGTTCGCGCGGGTGCCTTGGGGCAGACGTTGATTCCGTCCATGAGGATGTCGACCATGATAGCAACCTCCTTTTCGTCATCGCGTTTCGTCTTCGGCTCGAAGAGCAATCGGTTCAGGGCGAAACCAGCTGTTAGACTGATGATCGACCTCAGGACCGCCTCATCTGGCAGCTTGCGCAATTCTCCGCGGGACCGGGCCCGCCGCAGCATTTCCTTATTCGCGGGCAGCATCTTCGATTTCCAGAAACTCGCGAAAGCGTCGCGAAAATCGGGGTGCAAAAGGAGACCTTGGGCAAGAAGTTTGAGGATCTCGGGATGCTTGCGATTGAAAGCGACGCGATCCGTGATCACGCTGTGGAGGAGTTCGCGCAGCGTCGGATATTCGCTCTGGAGAACGGTGCGCAGACTGTCGAAAGCCAGCGGCTCAAGCATGCGCAACATGGCGGGATAAACGGTCTCGGCAAAGAGGCGTTTCTTGCTTCCAAAGTGACGAAATAGAGTCTTCTCGGTCACGTTCGCGCGTCGGGCGATGGCATCCGTGGTCGCGCCATTGAAGCCGTGCTCGGCGAAGAGATCGAGAGCCGCCTGGGTGATGCGCAATGGCGTGCCGTTGAGGGGCGGCGCATGGCCGTCTTCCGCGAGGAGTCTGGAGAATTCGAGTTTCACAACGAAGGAATGTCAGTGCTTACTATACCTTGAGCGGTTGTCAATTTTCTGGTCGCGAACGGAGATTCGGCTTGCTGGAAGCCGCGTTACTACGCATGGTCGCGGCAGTTCTTTGCGAGTTTGACCTCGAAAACCTTCGGGGTTGATCAGTGGATCGGCGCGAGAAATCCCGTGAAAATCGGGAGCAGTTGCGCTGCTGTAACTGGAGACGACTTCCCTTGAGCCA
>JBPCLK010000084.1:0-4676 GCA_051003355.1 Chthoniobacterales bacterium
GACCTGGCCGAGGCGATCGCCCTCGCCCATGACCTGGGTCATTCGCCGTTTGGGCATTCGGGTGAGGAGATGCTGGCGGAATGCATGAGCGAGCATGGCGGCTTTGAACACAACCGGCAGAGTCTGCGCGTGGTGGAGTTGCTGGAGGCGGCGTATCCGGCCTTCCCTGGATTGAATCTGACCTTCGAGGTGCTGGAGGGGCTGCGAAAACGGAATGAGGGGACGCCGCCTTCGCTCGAGGCCCAGATTGCCGACCTCGCGGATGCGATCACTTATTACAGTCACGATCTGGACGACGCGCTCGACTTTGCGATTCTGGACAGCGATCAGCTCGATAACAGCGCGATCTGGCAGCGAAGTCACGCGCGGGTGGCGCGGCGGAACCCTGATTTGTTAGGCACGGAGCTGCACAAGAATATCATCAGGGATGTCATCGACCTGCAGGTGCGGGACGTGGTGGCCACGAGCGCCAGCGCCATCGCTGCCGCGGCCCCACAGAGCGTGGAGGAAGCGCGGCAGCAAGAGAAACCACTGATTCGTTACAGCGACGCGCTGGGCGCTGCGAATCGAGAGTTGCGCGCGTTTCTCTACAAGAATGTCTATCACCATCCGCGGGTGGCGGAGGTGAACCGGCGCGCCTGCGCCATGTTGCGCACGGTTTTTGCAGCGTATCTGGAGGCGCCGGAGCGGCTCGGGGATGCCGCGGCCCGGCGCATCGAAAGCGAAGGCTTGCACCGCACGGTCTGCGACTACATCGCGGGCATGACCGATCGCTATTTGCTCGAGGAATTTGCGCAACTGTAAAGCGAGGCGTCTACAGTGTTTCTTCCCGAAGATATTGAATCAGGAGACGGAGGCGCTCGTTGAGGTCGAGTTCCTCCAGTAGATCCTGTCGGCGCGCGGCGTCGCCAATGAAGGTCGCCGCGATGAGATCCGCCAACATCTCCGGGTCGTCCATTTCGCTGAGATAGCGATCGACCTTGTCGGGGAGCTGGCGACCGTTCTCCTTCAGCCGGGCATAAAATTCCAGCACCTTAGCCGCGAGCGCGTCGGTCTCGACGGTGAGTTTGGTGCGGGTCTTGAGCGGTTTGATTCGCGCCATGGGGAAGGGGGATTCCTGCTCAAAATCATCAAATTTTACCCGGCGGATTCCCTGGAGAATGAGGTCTGAGGTTCCATCGGTGCGGCCCACGCAGGCTCGGATGAGGCCCACGGTGCTGACGGGAAAGAAGTCGTCGCTGGTGCGCCAGCGCTCGCGCTCTGGCTTGACGAGGGCGACGCAGAGCATCCGGTTGTCACTGAGCGCTTGGGCGAGCATGGCTTGAAAACGAGGCTCGAAGATGTGCAGCGGAAGCAAGGCGTTGGGAAAAAGAAGAATGCCGGTGAGGGGCATCACGGGAACGACTTTGGGCAATTCAACGGTCTCAGGCATCTCGAAGCGGGTCTTTCTTATTATACGCATTTCGGAGGCGCCGGAGGCGGGTGAGAGAAGGTTGACCTTGGATGCCGGCTTCCGAGAAGGCGAAGTAGGTCAGAGCGGAGCCTAGACGATCGAGCTGGAGTCGCGATTCCAGTCCAAATTTCCCCATACCCATTGCGGCCAAGGGCGTCTCCGGGCAGGGCCTCTCGAGGAAAAACGAAACGAGACGTTCCAGCTGCGCGGGCTGGTCGGTGCGGGCGGCAAGTTTCAAGATTGTCGGCTTTGAGGGAAGGGCGGATCGGACGAACTGGTGCAACTTTCCGGGGGAGGGTGTGTCGTCCAGAAAATGTTTTGAAAGCAGCAGACCGATCTGGCGCCTGCGCATCTCGTGGAGGAGTGATTGCATCTGCGGAAGCGAGCGGAGTTCCAGGTCAACCATGGTCGCGTGATCGAGAAATTGAAGGATTAGCTTTCGGCGAGCACTGAGGTGCAGATGACCAGCACCTCCCTCGGCCGGATGCCGTGCTGTGAGAATGAGCGGGGCAGACAAACGCGGGATCGCGCGTTCGATTTCCTGGAGGGAATTCCGAAGAGCGTCGAGGCGTAATTCAAAAAAATCCGGCGGCCGGCGCATGCGGGTCGCCCGGAGAAGATCTCTCGCGGAAGCGATGACTCCCACGAGGCGTGGAAGCGTCTCGGAAGGTGTCAAGATGGTCGTGCCGCTCATTTTTCCCTTCGGGAGCGCACCCTACGATCGTAGAATGTTCGCGGCGACCTTTACCATGCAGAACCGTCAGCAGGAACTAAACACTCAGTTTTGGCAGTTGATGGACGCATTCCTGATGGCGTTTTCACTGTTCGCTGCGCATGCCTTGCGTTTCTACGGCACGGGCTGGCTCAACCTGCCTTACTCAATCGATCCATTTAAGAACTACCAGTGGATGCTCATCGTCCTGATGCCATTCGGGCCGATCTTCCTTGATTTTCAGAGGTTTTACCAATCTCCCTTCAATCGCACGCTCGGGAAGTCGTTCGTCATGGTGGCCCGGACGATGATCTACCTGAGTATTCTGGTCAGTGGCTGCGTCATCTTTCTGCGGCTGCCGCTGACCAGCCGCGCTGTCCCGCTTCTTTTTATCTTGATTGCGACGGTCGCCCTGCTCGTGAAAGACCGCCTGATCGCGGGACGCATCCGGCGGCGCGTGGCACGAGGTCAGATCCGCGAGCGGGTCCTGCTGGCCGGAGTGGCTCAGGATATGGCAGCGCTTGAAGCCTCGTTAACGCGTGAGGAGAGCATTCTCCTGCAAGTGGTGGATCGCATCGACATCGAGAGGCAGCCGATCGCGGACTTGGTCGAGGCGATGCACAAGCATTCGGTCTCACGGGTAATTTTTGCCGCCGGGCATAGCCAGCTCAATCGGGTGGAAGAAGCCATCGGCGCCTGTGAAATCGAAGGCGTGCCGGCCTGGCTGGTCGCGAACTTTATCCAGACGGCCATCGCGAAACCGGATTTCGACGCATTCGGGGGGCGCCCCATGCTCGTCTTCCGTTCGACTCCTGATGTGTCGTGGGCTTTTCGAATCAAAGGTCTGATGGATCGAATCGGCGCGTTGGTCGGACTGCTCATCTTCGCTCTGCCGATGTTGATCGTGGCGCTCGGTATTCGGCTCACCTCGAAAGGGCCCATCATCTTCTGCCAGGAACGTGCCGGGAAAAACGGGAAGCCTTTCGTCATGTATAAGTTTCGGTCCATGTCGAGCGACGCCGAGATGCATCGCGCGGAACTTTCGGCCTACAACCAGATGGTTGGCCCGGTCTTTAAATTTGAAGCGGATCCTCGCATCACGCCGTTAGGCCGCTGGCTGCGTCGCACTAGCATGGACGAATTGCCGCAACTATTTAATGTCCTGACCGGGAACATGAGCCTGGTCGGTCCGCGCCCGTTGCCCCTCTACGAAGTCGAGAAATTTGAGAATACCGCGCAGCGCCGGCGTCTGAGCGTGAAACCCGGATTGACCTGTCTCTGGCAGATCAGCGGGCGCAGCCAGGTGAGAGATTTTCGCGATTGGGTGAAGCTGGATCTGGAGTACATCGACTGCTGGTCGTTAGGCCTGGATCTGAGAATTCTTCTCCGCACGATCCCGGCAGTTCTCCTTGGTCTGGGTGCGAAGTAGTCAGCCCGGGGGTCGGGTTCTATTTTATCTTTGCGGCAGCATACGCTCGACGTATTTCGCGATGAGATCGAACTCCAGGTTGAGAACATCGTTAGGGCAAAGGCTCGCAAAATGCGTCTGGGTCCGGGTGTGCGGGATAATCCAGACGGTCAGGCTGCCAGCTCGCAATTCGGCAATCGTCAGGCTCACGCCGTCCAAGGCAATAGAGCCTTTCACTACGACATATCGTGAGAAAGTGTTCGGTAACTCCACTTCCAATCGATAGTCTGCGCCGTGCGGGGTAAAATCCAAGATCTTTGCGGTCGTGTCCACGTGACCTTGCACGAAGTGACCCCCGATGCGCCCGTCAGCGGCCAGGGCCCGTTCAAGATTCACCCGACTCTCTGGACGCAGGCGTCCCAGGTTGGTGCGGTCGAGTGTTTCCTGGAGGAGATCGAAAGTCAGTTGGCTTTCACGAATCGAAGTCGCCGTTAGGCAACAGCCATTCACCGCCACGCTTTCCCCGACTTGCAAACCCGGGGCGATGCCCGGGGCTGTGATTTGCAACTGCGTCCCTTCCTGGGTCGCGCGAATCCAGTGCACAGACCCCACTTCTTCAATCAAACCCGTGAACATGCGTCGAGGAGAATAGCTTGCCCCAGCGGGCCGACGTCAAGAGCGTGGGAATTGAACTCCATTTCCTGAACCTTCAATCGAAGGAACTCAGGGCGAAATTTCCCTAACGGGAAATGGAGGGGGACTCGGCAGCCTCTATCGTGTCCGCGATCGTCGGATTCGAACAGTGGAAGAAGCCTTCTCAGTATGGCTGTCCGACGAGGCGGGAAGCAGCGTCTGCGTGACGAGGCGCGGAAAATTGGTATTCTGGCGTCGAAGCTGCTCGTTGACTGGGTGACCGAACCAATTTTGGAGCCTCGGAACAGCCCTATGAGACATGCCTTTCCGGGCTGGCGTTCAAAAATATTTTAAAAAAAATAAAAAAAACGCTTGCGAGGGTTGGAATTCTTCTTTAATCCTCACCGCCAAACCTAACCAAACACCAATGGAGAAACAAATGATCAGAACTGTAAAAACGAAGTTCGGAT
>JBPCLK010000085.1:0-17208 GCA_051003355.1 Chthoniobacterales bacterium
GTTTTCCTAAGACTTGAGCCTGCGCGCATTGGCTTGCTCGCGCTCGGCCCTCGCCCCACAATTATAAATCGATGGACTACATTGAAAAGGCCGCACGTGTGCTTGATTTGGAAATCTCCGAACTTCAGCGGCTCCGCGGGCGCTTGGGAGATAGCTTCGTCCGAGCCGTTGATTTGATCAAGCAGAGGGTCGAGGCGCGAGGCAAGGTGATCGTCCTCGGGGTGGGGAAATCCGGACATATCGGAGAGAAAATCGCCGCGACTCTGACGAGCACTGGCTCTCCCGCAGTCGTCCTGAATTCGCTCAATGCCCTGCACGGCGACCTCGGCGTGGTCGCGGACGGCGATATCGTCCTGGCTCTGAGCTACAGCGGCGAGACGGAAGAATTGCTCCGCATTCTCCCGGCGATCGCGCGCTTTCAGGTTGGCGTAATCGCCATGTGCGGAGCGCCGGAGTCGACGCTGGCAAAAAATTGCGACGTATTGCTGGACGTCAACGTGGAGCAGGAAGCCTGTCCCTTGAACCTCGCACCCACCTCCAGCACGACCGTCATGCTGGCTCTGGGCGACGCGCTGGCCATGGTCCTGCTGGAAGCTCGCGGATTCCAAAAAGAAGACTTCGCCAAGTTTCATCCGGCCGGCATGGTCGGGCGGAGTCTGCTCGTGCGCGTGCATCAGATCATGCGACCACGCACCGCTCTGGCTCTCGTGAAACCGGAGGCAAATATCCGCGCCGTGCTCGAGTTGATGACTTCTCTGCGGGCCGGAGCCGCCGTGGTCGCGGGGCCCGACGAACAGTTGCTCGGTATCTTCACCCACGGAGATTTCGTCCGCCACTTCCAGACTGACCCGCGCGTAGGCGAACGGTTGGTCGCCGACTTGATGACGCTCAACCCCGTCGTAGTGCACCAGGACAAGCTGGCGGTCGAAGTGCTGAATCTTCTCGAACAGCATCGCATCGACGATCTCGTCGTCGTGGACGATAGCGGCGTGCCCGTCGGAATCGTCGATTCGCAAGATCTAACCAAGCTGAAACTGCTGTGAACGAAACAGAACCCGGATGAGCTTGTAAATCCGTTCGCCCTCAACTAAGAATCTCACCTCTATGGCAGCCGCAAACGATCTTCGCAAAGGAATGGCAATCAAATACAACGGCAACGCCGCCATCGTGCTCGAAGTGCATCACCGCACCCCCGGCAACCTGCGCGCCTTCGTCCAGGCCATCATTCGCTATATCAACACCGGCAAAAGTGCGGATGTCCGCTTCGGCTCGACCGACAAAGTGGAATTAGTCGATATCTCCCGGACTACTCTGGAGTTCAGCTATAAGGACAACACCGGCTTCCATTTCATGGATCCGCAGACCTACGAGACGATCAGCCTCCAGGAATCTCTGCTGACCGAGGCCAAAGATTACCTGGTCGAGAATTTGCCGGTGGAAGTGCTCTTTACGGAAGGCCGGCCGGTCCAGGTGGAGCTGCCCTCCTCGGTCCAGCTCAAGGTGGTCGAAGCGCCCGAGGGACTGCGAGGCGACACCGCCAGCAATGTGACCAAGCCCGCCCTTCTCGAGACGGGCAAGACAGTCAATGTCCCGCTTTTCATAAACGAAGGCGAAACGGTGAAAATCGATACCCGCACGGGCGCCTATATGGGTCGCGCCTAACGAATGGCCTCTCGGCGGCCCCGCCCATCGACCCGGCGCAAGCCGCTGCGCAGCCGAGTCAAAGTCGCACCCTTTGTCGTTCCCACCCGCCGCGGGAGCGTGGCAGCGGCTCCGCTCATGGTCCCGACCAAGTGGGTGAAATTCGTGGTCGCCCTTTTCCTTCTTCCGGCTTGCGTGCTGCTCAGCCAGACCTTTTTTACTTCCTTCGCCCGCGCCACTCTCACCGAGAGACTCTGGGCGGGCGAAGAATTCTGGTCCTTCTCGTTAGGGGTAATTCTTTGGTTGATTGCTTTTTTTGGTCTGCCGCGTCCGCTTCTCATTTACGTCTTTGCTCACGAACTCACCCATGCGCTTTGGGTCTGGATGATGGGCGGACGAGTCAGCCACTTCCGGGTGAGCCGCGACGGTGGCCACATTTTGACGGACAAGAACAACTTCCTCATCGCGCTCGCGCCCTACTTTTTCCCCCTCTACAGCCTCATGGTCCTCGCGCTCTACGGCGCGTGGAGCTTGTTCATGAACGTCCAGCCTTACGGCCGCATCCTCTACGCGCTGGTCGGCGTGACCTGGGCTTTCCACCTCACTTTCACCTGCTGGATGATCCCGAAAAACCAGAGCGATCTGGCTGACAATGGTACCATTTTTTCCCTCGTCGTGATCTATCTGATGAATCTTCTGCTGCTCAGCGCCCTGCTGGTGATCGTTTCTCCGCGGATCACTTTTGAAAACTTTGGCGCGGACGTCGTGCGCAACGTGGCGAACTTCTCGCACACCGTCGTTTCGCTCTGCGAGTCCTTCAGCCGCGGCGCGCCCTAGGAAACCAGGGCAGCGAAAGGCAATTGCGCGAAAGCGTCCGCCAGGCGCAGCGCTCCTTCGTCGGCGAAAATCGTCTGGCCGGTGAAAAGATGGCGGCCGTCGCTCCAGCCAGGCGGCAGGGTGACCGAGGTGTCCCGCCACACATCGCCCACCGCCGGAAAGCCGACTCGCGTGCTTAGCCGTGGCGCAATCACTACGAGCGATTTTCCGTCAAACTGTCTTGCGAAGGCGATGCCGCAGTCGGCGAACTCGCCGGTGAGCTTGAGTGGTTCGTAACTTCCCTCGTGGCACAAATTCGGATGTTCGCGCCGGAAAACGAGCAGCCGCTGGGTGAGGAAAAGTTTCATCCGGCCGTCTTTCCAATTGCCTAACAAGTCCTCCGGAGTCGCTGTCCCTAACGACTCCAGCATTTCCCGGCGGCGCTCGTAATCCACCGCGCGTCGGTTATCCGGATCGACCAGGCTAAAATCCCAGATCTCATTCCCCTGGTAGATATCCGGCACTCCCGGCGCAGTGAGCTTGAGCAAGACCTGCGCAAGCGAATTGAGGGCGCCCGCCTGGGCCACCTCGTCGGCGAAAGGGATGAAGCTCTCCAGAAAACGATTACGCGGAGAACGATCGAGGATTTTGGCAATGAAGTTCGCCACCGCAGAATCCCAGGGTTCGTTAGGCTGAACCCAACTGGTATTCAGCTTCGCTTCCTTGAGCGCCTTGGCCATGTAAGCCTGGATGCGCGCGACGTAATCGCGGTGCTCCTCAGAGCTCAGCTCGCGAAATGGTTCCAGCGGCCAGGAACCGAGCAGCGTCTGATAAAGCAGATACTCTTCGTTGCCATCCGGCGCCTCGTTCTCATCCACGGCCCGTTTCCAGCGCCGATTCACCGTGCGCCAGCGGCCTAACGAACGACGCCACGGCTCCGGCATTTCTGAGATAGCCGCCATGCGCGCCCGCACGTCCTCGCTCCGCTTGGTGTCGTGGGTCGAAGTGGAAAGCATGCTCGCCGGCCACTCCTGCCGGCGTTCGAGATTCCGTTGGTGGAATCCCTCCACGCTCAAGCCAAAGCGCTGGGGCTCTCCGCCGACCTCATTCAGCGCAGCGAGCCGGTTGTAAATATAAAAGGCCGTATCCTCGAGACCCTTGGCCATGATCGGTCCGGTGATCTGCTGAAACTTGAGCACGAACTGGATGTGCTCCTCGCGCCCAGCCTCATCCAAGTTCTCCGGAAAACGGAAGAGCAGGATATCGCGCAGAAAATTGAAGACGGATTCTTCCAGCGCGGGATTGCGACGTTTGGCAGAGGCAACGGCGCGCTCGATCACCGTGAGATCGGCCTCGCTGATGGACTGGCCCGGCGCCAGATAAGTCCGGTAAACCGGAAAACAGGCAATGGTTTCCTGCACCGCCAGCGTCAGAGCATCCAGCGTGTAATCACGATACCAACGATTTTTTTCCGAGATCCGGTCAAACATCGCGCCCAGCACGTTGACGTCGTTAGCCAGTGAGAGGCGCATGACGAGCCGTTTTTTGGCGTAAACGAGGTGCCCGAAGTGCAGGCTGTGACCAATGAATTTGTGATAGGCCGCAATGATGGGCCGTTCGGCCGGGCCATCCACGAGCACACCGATGACGTCGTTCATGAAGTCGTAGCCAGTGGTGCCATGGACAGCCCAGTCGGTCCGCAATTGCTCGTCCCCGCTCAGGATTTTCTCGACCACCACGTAAACAGCCCGGCCGTCCTCCGGCAGCGGCTCCTGCAATGCTTCCGCCGCACGGGCCTGCAGTTTCTTGAAATACTCGTCCGGCAAACAGAGCCCGTCCGGATGATCGATGCGTAGACCAGTGACTGCGCCGGCCGCGATGAGTTCCAGCAGCAAACGGTGCGCTTCGTGGAAGACCTCCGGTAACTCCATCCGAATAGCCGCGAGGTCGTTGATGTCGAAGAAACGCCGATAATTAATCTCCTCCGCCGCCACGCGCCAGAAGGCGAGTCGATAGGCCTGATCGCTCAAGAGCGCGTCGAGCGCGTCGAAGCTGCGCGGATCGCCCGGCGTGCCGTTGATGATGGCGAGTGCGCGCTCAACCGCGGCCTGGACGGCGGGCGCTTCCTGGCAACGCCGTTCCAGCCGCCGCTTGATGATTTCCTTTTCCCGGGCGCGTTCCGCAATGCGCCCCGGACCCGTCTCCGCCCGGCGGGGTAAATACTCGAGCGCGGTCAGAATACTCTGCAGCTCGGCATAGAAATCTTCGTTCTTGTGCTTCGTCAACTGCTCGAGCGCGATCTCCAGCACGTGCCGGTAGGTGCCAGGCGCGATGGGAAATTCGTGATCGAAATAGCGCAAGAAAAAGCGACCGCCATCGAAGTGCACCCGTAACTCGCCGCGCTCCAGCACGCGTCCATATTGATCGCCGAGAATCGGGATGAGAACTTTGTCGCGCAGATCCGACTTCAGCGGGCGCCAGTCGATATCAAAAAAGGGCGCGTAAGCCGAGCTCGGACCGTTCTCGAGCACATCGGCCCACCACAAGTTTTGCGGTTCGCTGATACCCATGTGGTTCGGGACAAAATCCAGCACCTGTCCCATATCGCGCTGCCGCAATTCCCCGACCCACTCGTCGTATTCAGCGCGCGATCCGACCACTTCATTAAGCTTGTTGTGGTCGCTAATGTCGTAGCCGTGCAGACTATCGGCGCGCGCCTGGAAATAGGGCGACGCGTAGCAATCGCTGATCCCGAGCGCGTGGAGATAAGGAACAAGGGCGCGGGCCTGCGTGAACGTGAAGTTGCGATTGAATTGCAGGCGATAAGTAGAACTGGGAATACGAGGGTGCGGCTGGCTCACGGGAGGGGGAGTTTAGACAGGATTTACAGGATGAACAGGATTGGAAGGCTCGGACAGCCGATGCCCTACATCCTTTCCGGCACCTGTATCCCGAGCAAGGCCAACCCGCGCTGCAGGACGCGACCGGCCAGTTCGCAGAGTGCGAGCCGGGTCGAGCGGGCGGGTTCTTCCGCTTTCAAGACCGGGCACGCTTCGTAGAAGCTGTGGAAGGCGTTAGCCAGCTCGAAGAGATAATTGGCCAGAAGGTTCGGTCGAAAATCATTCAGCACCTGCGGGACGACTTCGCCAAACTGCGCGAGGCGCCGGGCCAGATTTATTTCGGCCGACTCTGCGAGAACCAGTTCGTTAGGCGCGCGAAATTCTTCGCCCGCTTTGCGGAAAATCGAGCGGATGCGCACATAGGCACTCTGCAGGTAAGGCGCCGTGTTTCCTTGGAACGACAACATTCGATCCCAGGAAAAGACGTAATCCGTCATACGATATTGCGAGAGGTCTGCGTATTTCACCGCCGCGATGCCGATGGTCTGGGCAATGGCGCTCTGAGCCTTTTTGTCGAGTTCTGGGTTTTTCTCCGCCACGATTTTTTTGGCCCGTTCCACCGCCTCCTCGAGTAAATCGCGGAGCGGCACGTTGTCGCCCGATCGCGTTTTCATCAGTTTGCGATCCTCGCCCAGGATGCTGCCGTGCGTGATGTGCCGGAAGTCAGCCGTGTAACCTTCCCGGCGCGCGATTTCGAAGAGCTGCTTGAAATGAAGCTGCTGTGGAGCGCCGGTCACGATCCAGACGGTGTCGGCGCCGAGATCGCGAATCCGGTAGTCGACCGTAGCGACATCGGTGGTGGCGTAGTTGAAGCCGCCATCGCTCTTGCGAATCATGCAAGGCCGGTCGGCCAGCTCGGGAATATCACGAAAGAAAACGCAGACGGCGCCTTCGCTGTTCTCCGCCAGACCAGATTCGAGCAGCCGATCGACGACCGCGGGCAAGCGGTCGTTGTAGAAACTTTCGCCGCGCTGGATGTCGTAATGGATGTCGAGAATCTCGTAGGCTTTCTCAAATTCCTTCATGGAAAGAGCCACACACTCGTTCCAGATGCGGAGATTTTCCTCGTCGCCGGCCTGCAGTTTCACGAGCTCGTTGCGGCATGCATCCCGCACGCCGGGGTCGGCTTTGGTCAGCTCGTTCGCGGTCTTGTAGATGCGCACCAGTTCCGCGATTGGATCGCGCGCCAGCGCCTCGCGATCAAGGAGATTTTTCCAGCCGTAGATGACCATCCCGAACTGCGTTCCCCAATCGCCAATTTGATTATCGCGGATCACGTCGTGACCCAAAAACGAGGCGATACGAGCCAGCGAATCGCCCAGGACAGTGCTCCGGATATGGCCCACGTGCATTGGCTTGGCAACGTTGGGCGAACCGAAGTCGATCACGATGCGATGCGGAGTGTTCGCCAGAGGCACGCCGAGCCGGTCGTCCTGCAAAAGCTGTGCAATCTGCCGACTGAGAGCGGACGCTTTCAGACGGAAATTGATAAATCCCGCGCCGGCCACCGTCGGCTCCTCCGACCAATCGGCCACCTTCAGGTATTCGATAATCTTCTGCGCAAGGTTTCGCGGATTTTCGCCGAGCTGTTTCGCGAGCACGAGCGCGGCATTGGTTTGGTAATCGCCAAAGCGTGTGTCGGTCGCGGGAACCACCTCCGCGCCGGTGGCAAAGCCAGCCGCTGCAAAGGCCTGCGAGAGTTGTCTGGTCAGGATGGTTTGAAAAGTCTCCATGGCTTTAAGAGCGCCGCCTAGCACAGGCGGGGAAAGTTCGCAGCGAGCGGCGAACTGAATTCAGACACGAGCGTCGGTCAATTCTTCGCGCGGTCCTGGAAGACGGATAGAATCTCTTCCTTGGTTCCAGCCTGGGCGAGGTTTTCCCGCACGGAGCGATCGTTTAGAAACTTCGCGATCGAGGCCAGGGTGCGGAGGTGCGTTTGAAACTCGTTTTTCGGAACGACGAAAAGCACGACGAACTTCACCGGAGCGTTATCGAGTGCATCAAACTCAATCCCCTGCGACGAACGTCCGAAAGCGGCCACGACCTCGGTGACTGCTTCCGAGGAAGCGTGCGGGATGGCGATGCCAAAACCGATGCCCGTGCTCATGGTTTCCTCGCGCTGCTTGAGCGCCGCCAGGATGCTCTCGCGATTCGACGGGTCGATGCGCTTCTGTTCCACCAGCACATCAATGAGCTCGACGATGGCCGGCCAGCGCTCGGTTGCCTTCATCTCGGGGATGATCTGCTCGGACGTTAAAAGGCTGGCCAAAGACATACAGGTTCTCCGAGTGGAGCGAAAGTTTAGCGTCCGAGTTGTGGATGACAAGGGCGAATGGCAGCAATCCCCGAGACAGCCGTTATTCTTCGCGGACCTTGTAACTGAGTTGCCGCGAGAGGAGCCAGCGGACGCCAAACATGTCCACGGTGGCCCGCACCGCCCGGTTGCCGAGGCCATACTTGCTCTGGCCGTATCGGCGCGGGCGATGATTGACCGGCACCTCGACCAGTCGGTAACCGGCACCCTTGATCAGCGCAGGAATGAAGCGATGCATCCCCTTGAAGGGCACCAGCGTGCTGACGCACTCACGTCGCATGGCCTTGAGCGTGCAACCGGTGTCGCGCACACCATCCTTGGCGAAGCGGCTGCGGACGAAATTGGCAATCCGACTCGTCAGGCGTTTGACCACCGTGTCCTTGCGCTTGGCGCGATAACCGCAAACCAGATCCGCGCCACGCTCGATCTCGGCGAGGAGCCGCGGAATATCGGCCGGATCGTTCTGGAGGTCGCCGTCGATGAGGACGACCGTGCGGCCGCGCGCCGCGTTGGCGCCCACATACATCGCGGCGCTCTGCCCGGCGTTTTTCTCGAATGGGAGGATGCGAACTTCGGGCGTTCGCTGGACACGGTTGCGAGTCTGATCGGTCGAGCCGTCATCCACAAAAATAATTTCGTGGACGATCCCGGAGAGCGCTGCGCTCAGTTCGGCCTGGAGGATCGGAACGTTCTCTTCTTCATTGAAGAGCGGGACGACCACGGAGACAGCGGGTGGCGGAGTTTCCTCGGTCATAGCGGCATCGTGCGATAGTCGTAACAGGCATAGACCTGCACCTCGCGCAGCAGCCGGCCAGAGGTCCGCACCTCGATGGTGGCAATCTGCTCGGTGCGGCCAAAGCCGCCGCGGATACTACGTGGAGGACGCCGTCCTTTTTTGCCCATCTGCAGGAAGAGCGCGGTGCGTCCCACGAACAAATTCACCCCTTGCTCCTCCGTGTAGACGGCGTCGGGATCCGGTTTGGCGTTTGGTGGGAGAGGCACAAATTCGTCGTAGCGCGGCCAAAAGGAAAACTGGTTCACCATGTCCTGAGACTCCGGAATATAAACTGGCGGATGCCCGGGACCCTCGACACGGCGGTCCGGCAAATAGAACGCCAGCTCCGAAGCGCGATCGCGTTCATCGGCGATGAGGAAAACGCGCTCGCCGGTTTTCTGTTCAAAATCGCGCCGGACCTTATCGACCGCGACTCCCAAAGCGCGCCAGCCCCGCAGGCGATCGGCTGGATCGCGACCGCGGCGGTCAATCCCCACTGGATTCACCATGAGTCCAACGAGCACCGCAGTCATGACCAGTGCCAGCACAATGGCCGCGCTCGTCCAAAAGTGCGCCCCGACCCGGGAAGCCGCGCGTTCGCGCCAATAGGAAACGGCGAGAATGCCGAGGCTTAAAAAGGCGAGCGCGTCCCAATTCGGAGCGGCGGCTTTGTTAAAGGAGAGAATGGCGTAGAAAAGGAAAACCGGCAGGCAAAACCAGAGAAGGTAAAGGACCTTGAAATTGCGTTGCGCGCGCCCCCAACTCGCCACCGTAGCCCAAACCAGTCCCAGAAAAAGAAGCGGCGAATACGTGCCAAAGTGCTCCACGAAAAAGCTCAAGAACTCGAGCGGATGAAAGCCTGGAGCCTGCTCGAGACTGCCCCGCTCCCTGAGATGATTAAGCGTGATCCAGGCGTGGTCGGAGTTCCACAGAATCGGCGGGATCGTGCAAAGACCGAAAACGAGAAGAAGCAGGTAAAGATTTGGCCGGACAAACTCGCGCCGAAGCCGGCGGGCCAGGATGAGAACGAGGAGAATCGAGACCAACTGGAGCGCATTCGTGTATTTGCAGAGAAACCCCAGGCCGATGAGCAAACCCGTGAGCGGCCACCACCAGGAGAAGGCTGGCGTCCTTTCGATGGCGAGCCAGAACGTGTAAAGCGCCGCCACCCAGAAAAAGATGGAGAGCGGATCGATCGTCAGGACGAGGCTGCCGAGGTTAAAGATGGGTGTGACATTCAACACCACCACCGTCCAGAAAGCGGCCAGCGAGCTGAACAGCCGTTGCGCAAAATAATAAAAGAGCAGGCTTGTACCGGCGGCCAGGAGCGGAGTCCAAAATCGCACGCCAAACTCGTTATCGCCGAAGAGGAAGGTGCTTGAGCGAATAACGAATGCGACACCCGGTCCTTTGCTGAAATAGGAAAAAGCGGGCCGCTGCGACCACATCCAATAATACGCCTCGTCCGGCGACAATTGCGTCGCGCTGAGCAACGCCAGTCTCAGCACCGTGAGGACGAGCAAGAAAATCCAGACCGCGCGCGTTGTACTCATGCGATGGCGTCTCCAATAAGCCGCGGATGCCGCGCAAAAAATTCCGGCGCCATGCGCGAGATGAGCGCGCGGTAGAGCGACTCGAGCAGCGCCAGCATGAGCGCCGTCTCGCCCATAGCCAGAAAAAAGGTCGCCGTGACATCACTCGGCCAATGCGCGCCGAGATAAACCCGCGACCAGGCGATGGCGATCGCGAAAAAGAAATAGAGCCAGCCCCAGCGCCGGAAAAAAAACGCCAGAACAAGTGCCACGGTCACGTTGTTTGTCACATGGCCGGACGGGAATGAGGGCCCGGAACTTTTACGATCCCGCTGGTCGGAATAACGAATCGTCACGGGCTTGAAGAGCGTGAGAAACCTTGGATTAGCTTTGGCCAATTGAACGAGGCGAACGCGCTGCGCCTGTTTGGGCCGCCGGCGATCGACTACATCCTTCAGGGTGGAAGTAACGGTGATGTTCACCAGGAGCGTAAGGCCGACACAAAAAAGGAGCGCGCGGCCCTTGAAACCGCCGAAGATTAACGCAAAGAGCACGGCCGGGATGAGTAACGGCTTCCAGATCTCGGGGTCGCTGATCGCGGCCATGAACAAGTCGAGGACAGGGTTCGTCCACTGCTCGTTGATAAGATGAAACACGAATTGATCCATGAGGCCGGCGCGCGCCGTGCAGTGCGCCACGATAAGAAGCGCACTGGCGCGAAACAAGTGCTTAACCGCATCCTCCCGGCGGTGATCATTTTCGTCGGCGCGGCCCTCAGCCACGCCGACCTGGCCCCCTCAGCCCGGCAGATTCTCGATCAGGTACGCCTGCAGCAGTCGCAGCAGCAGCTCGATCTGCAAGGGCAGCTCCGGTCCGACGCGACGGTCATTCCCTTCCGCATCACCCAGACCGGGCCGGTCATCCGTTACACGTTTTCCAATCCACCGGAAGTGGTGCAATTGCGCCTGGGCACCGATGGCGCTCGTCTGGACCTCGTGCAGCTCAACAGCACGAAAAAGTTCTCCGCCTCGCGCTTAGATGAAAAGATCGGCGGCACCGCCGTCACTTACGGCGACCTCGCGCTCAAATTTCTTTATTGGCCGAAGGCTGAGGTCATCGGCGCGGATACCCTGCGCACGCGCAATTGCTGGAAACTACGCCTGACCGCGCCTTCCAAAGACTCTCAGTACGCCACTGTCCTCCTCTGGGTCGACAAAGAGAGCGGCGCTCTCATGCGAGTAGAAGGCTACAACCTGAGGAACCAACTGATCAAACGTTTCGAAGTGGTTTCCGCGCAGAAGATCGATGGGCGCTGGTTCCTCAAACAGATGCGGATCGAGGAGATGCAACCGGGCACGGACAAAGTCAGCTCGCGCAGCTATCTCGAGATTAAAAAATAAGGCGCCTCTCAGTGGCGAATGCGGTCGGCTGCATCCGAGGGTGGTTGAGCAAAACCGAAAAGAACGTATTAATCCGGATGCTTTTCGTTCGACGAACTTTCTTTGTCCTCACAGCTGCCTTCGCCCTCTCGGGAACAGCCACGCTCCGCGCGGCGCCAGTGGTTTCCACGCAAATCGCTGACCAAACACTTTTCAACACGACCCCCGCCAGCGAAATTGATCTAAACACCAAATTCAACGATCCCAGCCTCCCGGCGAACACCGTCCGCCTAACGACTGATCTCGGGACGATCGATATCACCCTTTACGACCAGAAGACTCCGATCACGGTCGATAACTTCCTCCGCTACATCGACACGGGAGCCTACCTCCCGCCCGATCCTAATTTCGCCGGCCTTGCTCCGCTCTTCTTTCATCGTTCGGCGCCGGGATTCGTGATCCAGAGCGGCGGCTTTGTGGCCACGGAAGATCCGTTCAACCCTCCCGCCATCGCTCCTGGTCCAGTCACAACCTTTAGCCCGATCCCGAACGAAGCGAGGCCAGACTTGCACAATGTGCGAGGCACCATCGCCATGGCGAAACTGGCCACCGATCCGGACAGCGCAACCAGCCAGTGGTTTATCAACCTGGCTGATAACGGCGGGGATCCAAATTTTCTCGACACCACGAACGGCGGTTTCACGGTCTTCGGAACTATTTCTGATGCCGGCATGACCACCGCCGACGCGATCGCGAACGTGCCAGTTTTCAACGCGAGCGGCATCTACGGTGCAGCCTTCACCGAATTGCCCCTTCGCAATTACACCTCCGGTTCTCCTACTGATGCCAACCTTATCGAGATCCCCGGGATTAAGCGTCCTCTGATTTTTACCGCGGTGAGTGATCATCCGGCGATCGCGACTGCGAGCGTGGACTCAGTCGATCTTTTCGTGCAGGGCAAAAGTTTCGGGACCGCCACCATCACCGTGACCGCGACAGATTCGGACGGGGCGACCGCTTCACAATCCTTTGACGTGACCGTCGAGAGCACGCCGATCCACGCCGCGAATATTTCCACCCGCGTCGAAGTAGGCACGGGGCAGAACGCGGTCATCGGCGGTTTCATCGTTCGCGGCACGGTGTCGAAGCGCGTGATGATTCGCGGGATCGGGCCTTCGCTGACGGACGCGGGAGTGACCAACGCACTGACTAATCCGGTCCTTGAATTGCACAATGGAACTGGCGCTCTGCTCGCGTCGAATGACGACTGGAAAAATGCGCCGAACAAGCGCGATATCATCAACAGCGGGCTCGCGCCCAAGGATCCGGCGGAAGCCGCCATTCTGACCACGCTACCGGCGACCAGTGATGGCTCCGCCTACACCGCAGTCCTCAATACCGGGTCCGGCATCAGCGGTGTGGGACTGGTGGAGGTTTACGATCTCGATGCGGGTCCGGGGTCGAGCGTCCTGAACATCTCTACCCGAGGCAACGTGCAAACGGGAGACAATGTCATGATCGGCGGCTTCATCATCTCGGGTGCGGGATCCCAGAGCGTCCTGGTGCGCGCGATCGGACCTTCTCTTACCGCCGCGGGAGTGAGCGGAGCGCTTTCCGATCCCAAGCTCACCGTTTTCGACAGCCAAGGAACCCAGATCGGTTTCAACGATAACTGGGAGAACAGCCCCGATGCAGCTGCAATCGAAGCGACTAACCTCGCGCCGACCGATCCAAAAGAAGCAGCTGTTCTGCGTAGCCTGGCTCCCGGCAGCTATACGGCCATTGTTGCGGGGGTTGGCAGTGCGACCGGCACGGGCTTGGTGGAAGTCTACGTTCTGACGCCCTAGCTCCGGCGCGGCGAGACTCCTCCGATCTTGGGCTGGGGCACCTCTTCACCAGCGGCACTCTCCCGGCTCGACGGAGTGTCGCACTGCCTTTTCGGCACAGCTGCGCTTTTATTCCTCCGCCACGCCGGCCTGCACGATCTGGGCAAAACTGCGCGGGTCGAGGCTGGCCCCGCCTACCAATGCGCCATCAATGTCGGGTTGCCAGAGAAGTTTGCGGGCGTTGGCCGGCTTCACGCTTCCACCATACTGAATGCGGATCTTTTCCGCCGTCGCTTCATCCGACATTTCCCGCAGAGTTTTCCGGATGAAGGCGTGCACCTCCTGGGCTTGCGCGGCCGTCGCGGTCTTACCGGTGCCTATGGCCCAAACTGGTTCGTAAGCGATGACCGTTTCGAGCAGTTCCTTTGGTTCCACGCCGGCCAGGCTGCCCCGCAATTGCGAGGAGATGATCTTCTCGACTTCACCGCGATCGCGTTGCTCCAAGGTTTCGCCCACGCACAGAATCGGCCGCAACAACTCTTCGTGGGCCGCTCGCACTTTGCGGTTCACAATTTCATCGGTCTCCCCAAACATGGCGCGCCGTTCGCTGTGCCCGAGCACGACATAGCGCACGAATAATTCACGTAACATCGCGGGGCTGATCTCGCCGGTGAAGGCTCCGCTACGTTCCCAATGCATGTTCTGGGCGCCGACTTTGATGCTCTGCGTTTGAGTCAGCAGTTCCGTCACCTTGGGAATGGCGGTAAAGGGCGGCACGATCACAATTTCCACCTCGTCGAGGTCGTCGATCTCCCGCAGGAAAGTCGTGATGAACGCTTCTGACTCGCTCTGAGTCATGTGCATCTTCCAATTCGCGGCGATAATTTTTTTACGCATGAAATTCGTCCTGCTGGGGAATGAGAAAAGTTCCTATTTGTCGCTCAAGGCGGCCACTCCGGGCAGCTCCTTGCCTTCAATCAATTCGAGCGAGGCCCCTCCGCCGGTTGAGATAAAAGTCATCTGCTCGGCCAAACCAGCCTGGTTGACCGCAGTCACGGAGTCGCCTCCGCCGATAATGGTCGTGGCGTCCGACGCCGCCAGCGCTTCCGCCACTGCTTCCGTGCCGGCGGAGAATTCCTGAATCTCGAACACGCCCGGTGGACCGTTCCACAAGATCGTTTTAGCTCGAGCGATCTCGGATTTGAAAAGTGTGATCGTCTCCGGTCCGATATCGATGGCCTGGTAACCGGTAGGGATGGCGTAGTTGGGCGTAATGCGGCCGCTGTGCCGGGTGGCGGCGCCGGGTTTGATCTCCTCTGCTCCTAACAAGTCGATCGGGAGGAGCAGGCGCACGTTTTTTTCCGTGGCCAGTTTCATCAATTCGCGGGCGAGATCAAGCTTGTCCCGCTCGACTCGGCTGTCTCCCATGGCGATGCCATTGGCTTCCAGAAAGGTGTTGGCCATGGCGCCACCGATAATGATAGTGTCGGCCTTCTCCATCAGCGCTTTGATCACGCCAATCTTATCAGAGACTTTTGAGCCGCCGAGAATGACGAGAAATGGGCGAGCCGGATCGGCCAATTCTTCCTTCAGATACTTCAGCTCGCGTTCCATGAGCAGGCCCATGGCGGCTTGCCGGGCGTATTTCACCACGCCAGCAGTGGAGGCATGCGCACGATGCGCGGCTCCAAAAGCGTCGTTGACGTAGATGCCGTCGCTCAATTTTGCGAGCTTCTCGGCGAAGGCGGAATCATTCGCTTCCTCCTCGGGATGAAAACGGACGTTTTCCAAAAGCGTCACGTCGCCGTCTTTCATCTCGGCGACGATTTTCTCAGCGTCGACACCAATGCAGTCGTGGCTAAACGCCACCGGATGACCGATGAGGTCATGCAGTGCAACGCCCACTGGCCGCAGCGAATATTTCTCGACCGGCTTGCCTTTCGGACGCCCGAAGTGCGCCATCAGGACGGTCTTCGCTCCGTGTTCGCGCAGGTAATTGATCGTGGGCAGGCTGGCCCGCATCCGAGTATCGTCCGTGATGGCGACCTCGCCGTCGCGTTCTTCTGTCGGGACATTGAAATCAACGCGCACCAGAACGCGTTTCCCACGCACCTCGAGATCTCGGAGGGTCAGCTTCGTCATTTACTAGTTCTCCTGATCGTAATCGTAATCGTAATCGACCTGATAATTCCCTTCCTCTTCTCTAAGCGCGTCCGCGACACTTGTGCTCATGCTCATACTCAAATTTGTCAGGAATCGTTTACAGGTTGAGTTCGATTAGGAGCAGGAGCACGCGAGATTACGAAATCATTTCCAGCATCTGCACGCAGCGGTTGCTATAGCCCCACTCGTTGTCGTACCAGCCGACGAATTTCACCATCTTGCCGCCGGTCACCATGGTCAGCTTGCTGTCGTAGATGCAGGAGTGCGGGTTGCCCACGATATCCTGTGAAACGAGCGGCTCGTCGCTAAATTCGAGCACACCTTTGTAGCTCGCTGCGCTGGCCGCCTTTTTGAAGGCTTCGTTGATCGCTTCGACCGTCGTTTCCTTTTCCACGATGGCGGTGAAATCGGTCACCGAACCATCCGGCGTCGGGACACGGAACGCGCCGCCATTTAGTTTGCCTTTCAGTTCGGGCAAAACTTCACCGATCGCTTTCGCCGCGCCGGTGCTCGACGGAATGATGCTCAGCGCCGCCGCCCGCGCGCGCCGCAGATCCTTGTGCGGCAGATCGAGGATGCTCTGGTCGTTCGTGTAGCTGTGAATCGTGCTCATGAAGCCGTGCACGATGGTGAAATTATCGTGCAGGACCTTGGCCATCGGCGCGAGGCAGTTGGTCGTGCAACTCGCGTTTGAGATGATCTTCATCGTCGCCGCGTCGTAGATGTCGTCGTTGATGCCGAGACAGATGGTCGCGTCAGGATTGGTCGCCGGCGCGCTGATTAGCACTTTTTTCGCTCCACTACCGAGGTGCAGTTCGGCTTTGTCGCGGGTGGTGAAGAATCCAGTCGATTCGAGGACAACGTCCACGTTCAGGTCTTTCCACGGCAGCTTTCCCGGGTCGCGCTCCTTGAAAATCTTAATCTTATGGCCGCGCACGATGATGTTCTCGTCATCGTAGCTGATCTCGCCGTCGAATTTTCCATGGACGGAATCCCATTTCAAGAGATGCGCGAGAGTGTGAGTGTCGGTCAGGTCATTGATTGCGCGGACTTGTTTAACCTGATCCTGAGACATGGCGCGCAAGACATTACGCCCGATGCGGCCGAAGCCGTTGATGCCGAAATTAGCCATAGAAATATACTGAGTTGGTGGTTGTTAGTTCAGGCGCCGACTGCGACGCGGGCCTTATCTTTAGAACGCCCCGAAAGCTGAGGCAAGCGAATGAACAAAACTGCCCCGGCCGGCGTCGAACCTCGCTCATGCGAACCCTCGTCTCTTTCCTTTGTTTCAGTCTCGCCGTGTCTGCGACTCTGGCGGAAAAACCAACCGAAGACCCCGTGCGCGACGCGGTGAAAACTCCCAATGTCCTGGTGCTCGGCGACAGCTTGTCCGCCGGCTATGGCGTGAAGCGGGCTGAGGCCTACCCTGCCCTGCTCTCCGAAAAAGCCGCCCGCAGCGATCAGCCGCTCCACATCATCAACGCCGGGATTAGCGGCGATACCAGCGCGGGTGGCCTGCACCGGCTTCCGAGTCTGCTCGAGCACCGCGTCGATGTCCTGATTCTCGAGCTGGGCATTAACGATATCTTCCGCGGCGTGCCCGTCGTGCAGATCGCTACGAATCTGCAAAAGATCATCGATCTGACGCGCGCGCGCTATCCGCAGGCGCGCATCGTCATCGTCGGCATGCAATTGCCCCAGACGACGGTGAATGACGACCTGACCTCATTTGGCGAAATGTACGGCAAACTGGCGGGCCACAATTCCGCCGAGCTCTTGCCTTTTCTCCTCGCCGGTGTGGCCGGGAATCCAGAGTTGAACCAGCGCGACATGATCCACCCGAACGCCGCCGGACAAAAGAT
>JBPCLK010000086.1:0-6614 GCA_051003355.1 Chthoniobacterales bacterium
ACGGGTCGGGCAATTGATAGGTGGTGTCGCCGATCGTGACCTGGCGTTCCTGCATCGCCTCGAGGAGCGCGCTCTGCACTTTCGCCGGCGCGCGATTGATTTCGTCCGCGAGAATGAGGTTGGAGAAGATCGGCCCGAGCTTGGTCGTGAACTCCCCGCTGCGCGGGTTGTAAATGAGGGTGCCGATCAGATCCGCCGGGAGCAGGTCCGGCGTGAACTGCAGCCGCTGGAAACCGGTCTGGATGCAAGCTGCCATGGTCTTGACCGTGAGAGTTTTAGCCAAGCCGGGGACGCCTTCCAGCAGGATGTGGCCGTTGGCGAGGAGGCCGAGCAGGAGCCGGTCGACGAGGTATTTCTGCCCGATCACGACCCGTCCGACCTGTTCGCGCAGCGGCGCGATCCATTGCCCCAGCTCTTGCACCTGCTGGGTGACTTCCTGCGTTGAATTCATAGGCATGGTGAGACCAATCCGAGGGAAATGCGTTCGAATAAAGCGCTTCCAGGCTCCTCGGGAGGGGGCGCAGTGCGGCTGCGCGCGGAAGTTTTTTCAGGTCAGTTGAACTTTTTTTGAAATCTCGACCCAGAAAATCTGTAGAAACGTAGGAACACCACAATTTCTCCCGAAAGCTCTCGCGCGGCCTCCTCCGGGTTGCCAGTTCCCCTGCGAGAGTTTCGGAGAGATGGCCCGCAGTCATGACCTGCATTTCTCGAAAATCAATTGCCTGCCCGATCGACCTGGGTTTTTGGCTTGTCGCGGGCGGGCGCGCTTCTCATCCTTCACGCCCGTGGCCTCAGATAAAGCGAAGGACGTGGAAAAACGCACCAGTTTCCACACTACTCGCTGGAGTATCCTCCTCTCGCCCGAGGAGGGCGACGATGGCAGCAAGAGCCGCGTCGCGCTCAGTCATCTCTGCCGGACCTACTGGCGGCCCGTCTTCGCCTTTATTTGCCGGCGCGGATATTCGGTGCCGGATGCGCAGGACCTGACCCAGGATTTTTTCGTCATGATCCTCGAAGGCGATTTTCTCCGACAGGCGAAACCTGAACGCGGACGTTTCCGTTCGCTCCTGCTGACGTCGCTGCAAAATTTCCTGAAGAACGCGAAAATCAAAAACGGAGCAGAAAAGCGCGGGGGAAAGGTGGAACTTATTTCCTGGGATGAATGGCTGGCCGAGGCCCCCTCACGCCTGACCGTGCCCGCCGCAGCCATGGAAGCCTGGACGGCAGAGCGCATCTTCGACGTGCGCTGGGCGGCGACGGTCGCGGAGCGCGCTCTGCGCTCCCTGCAGGAAGAGTGCGCGAGTCTCGGGCGACAACGGGTTTTCGATACCCTGCAAGGCGCTCTCATTGCCCGCCGGGAAGAGGTTTCCTATCAGGCGTTTTCGCGCGAGTTGAGCGTCAGCGTGCCGGATGTTCGGAATGCCCTGCATCGTTTACGCCAGCGCTACAAGCAATTGCTGCGACACGAAGTGGCCGCCACCGTGGAAAACCCCGACGAAATCGACAGCGAGCTGCGCTATCTGGTCTCAGCGCTAGCCGCGGGCGAGAGCTAGGAGCGCGTTTCGAAGCTTTAAAGAACGATCCCTCGGATGAACCTCGCCGGACTTACCGACTCGCTCGCTACCGGGCGCAGCGATCCCACTGCGTGCCGTGAGTGCGGAGCGATGATGGAGATCGGGGCCGGGCTTTGCCTCGGCTGCATTCTGGGCCTCGGGGTCGGGGAGGACGATCTCGCAGGGAACGAATTCAGCGCGACGCTCTCTGCACTGCCGGTCGCCGATACCCACTGGCAGTTGGGGAATTACGAAGTCCTCGAAGAGATCGGGCGTGGCGGCATGGGCGTGATCTACCGCGCCCGGCAGCGCCATTCGCGTCGCATCGTCGCGCTCAAGCGGGTGCTGAGTCATCATAGCGACTCGCGGGAAACGCTGGCGCGTTTTCGCCGCGAAGCCGAGACCGCGGCCCGACTGGATCACCCGAACATCCTACCGATCTACGAAGTGGGCGAGAGCGACGAAGGCGTGCCCTACTTCAGCATGAAATTCGCGCCCGGCGGCAGCCTTCAGGAGGTCGGCCCGGCGCTGCGCGATAATCCGCGTGAGGTTGTCCGGCTGGTCGCGCAGGTTACCCGTGCCGTGCAATGCGCGCATCGGCAGGGCATCCTGCATCGCGATCTAAAACCGGGGAATGTCCTGCTTGATGGCAGCGGTCAGGCGTTGGTCAGCGATTTCGGTCTCGCCAAGTGGCTCGACACCACGAGCGATCTCACCCGGAGCCTGACGATCTTTGGGACGCCCGGTTTCATCGCGCCGGAACAAGCGGAGGGAATTGCCGCAAACCTGACCCCGGCCGCGGATGTCTACAGCTTGGGTGCTATTCTCTTCAGTCTTCTCACAGGTCAACCCCCGTTTCTCGGCGAGCACGCACTCGCGGTCATCCGGCAGGCGGCTGAGAAAGCGGCACCCAAGTTACGTTCGTTGGTTCCGGGTGCGAGCAGGGACTTGGAAACCATTTGCGAGCGCTGCCTGGAACGCGAGCCGCAAGCCCGCTACCACTCCGCCGGCGATCTCGCAGAAGACTTGGAGCGTTGGCTCGAAGGACGACCGATCAAAGCCCGACCGCTCTCGCCGCCGGTCCGCCTCTGGCGTTGGTCGCGAAGGAATCCAATCGCGGCGAGCTCCGGCGTTGTCATAGCTCTCCTCGCGGCCACCACACTCTTTTTTGTGACCGCACGAGGGAATCTCGCCCGGACGGTAGATAAGACAACCACTTATCGACATTCTCTCGCCGTCCTGCCGCTGCTCAACCTCGATACGGTCCTGCCTGACTCCACCTTGGCTGATTCCCTGGCCACGGCCCTGCAGAAAGACATGCATCGGATCGGGCCGTCCCAGGCCGAGAGTTACCAAGACTTAGGGCTGCTTTCCGCTGCACTCGGCGACGGAGATGACATCCGGCTCGCCAGTCGAAAGGCCGCGAGCCGCACCGTCCTCACCGGAACAATCCGACAGAAGGACGGCCGGCTCCGCGTTTCCCTTCGGCTCGTCGAGGCCAGCTCGGGAGAAATTCTTTTCCACAGACTCTTTGAGTTAAAAGCGGACGCTTCCTCGGGGTCGACGCTATCTCTCCTCGCCTTGGGCGAAATCTCGGCCGCCTTGGAAAAGGATCCGCACGCTCTGTCCGCGGAAACGGATCCGGCGCTACGCAACCAGACCGCGAGCGAATACATCCGCGCTGGTCACCGTTTCGAGGAACGGCGTAGCCAGCTCGATTTCGATCGCGCGCTGACCTGCTTTCAACAGGCGATCGACGCGGAACCTGCGTCCGCGCTGGCCCGTTCTTATTTCACGATGGCGGCGGTAGCACGGATTAATATGGCTGCTCCTCCGCCAGGTTTAGCCGAGCGGATCAAGCCTATGGCCTTGGAAGCGCTCCAACTTAATCCCACGCTCCCGGAAGCTCACCGGGCTTATGCTGCTGCTCTTTATCAACAGAGAGATACCGTCGGCAGCTTGGAACAGGACTTACAAGCCGTAGAGTTAGGCGGCCCGGTGGAAGGCGCCGTGCTCGGTGCGGCCGAGAACACCGCTCTCGCCGGCCGGCCCGATCTTTCCCTGCGCTGGCGCCAGATCGCGCAGGCGGTGCAGGAAGGTCCCGGCGATTTCGAATATGCCACCGGCGAGCTGTGGGCTGCGCTCGGCGAGGATGCGCGGGCGGGAAAAATTTATCGCCGTGTCCTGGCGTTGCATCCGGATCAGCCGGAAGGCTGGATCGGGCTCTGTGACCTACAATTAATGCAAGGTCGATTCGATGCCGCGCGGCAGCTTTACCGTGAGCATCTCGACAACTTCCCCGGCTTTCCTTCCGCCAAGCTCATCGCGGCCCGGATAGAATTTTTCGCGCGGAACTGGCCCGAGGCGGAAAGACTCTGTCTGGAGCTGGTCCAGGCTAACCCGGAGAGTGCGATGGGGGAAGGGGCGATTCCCTTGCCGGCCGCGCTCGGGCGGATCCGGCTCGCCCTGGGTGAGGCGGAAGCGGGTAAGACTCTGCTCGACCAATCCCTCGCCGAGGCCCAGGGCGAATATCAAAAGGCGCCGGGGAACCCGCAACTGGCCTATCGGCTGGCCGGTGTTCTATCTTCCTTAGGCAAGACTGAGGAGTCGCTTAAGTATCTGCAGGCCGCTTTTACCATGGGCAAGCTGGATTACCGGTCGTTGCAGTTAGACCCACAATTCGATGCGGTCCGCGCGCGGCCGCGTTTTCAAGCTCTGGCGAAAGCGATGGCCGACCGAATCTCGGAGTTACGTTTGGCCTCTGTCGCCCACGAAGAGGAAACCACCAAGGAGGCAAAATGAGTGACTGGAATAATGCTGACGATCGGACGGAAGGCGCATGGCTCTTTCTTAAGCGTCTCGATGAAGACCCACAATTGCGTCAGGAATGTCTGGCCGATCCCGCGCGGTCGCGGGAGGCCTATGTGCAAGCGGGTGGTTTCAAGAACATGCCCGCGGATGTCGAGCTGCGGGCGATCGAGGACACGAAGGCGGCCCGGGACAGGCTGCATATCCTGGCGATCCCTCCGGTCGGACAGTTAGGGACCCGGGAGAAGTTCGATGTCGAGAAGGTCTGGCTCGCGGCTTGGACTCGTTGGGATCAATAGCTACGGCGTCACGGCTAGGCCGGTAACTCGCGCGAGATCGAGCAAACGGCGGATCGATTTCATCGTCCCATCCAGCATCTTCCACGGCGCCGGCTGCCAACTGCTCCCGAAACATGAGAGATAGGAGGCTCCATCGGAGTGCAGGCATCCATCGACCACTTCGGCGACTAACTGGCTTCCAACCGTGCCAAGGCAGACGCCGCCGCATTCCATCTCCGCCTCCAGCAGGAGGTAATACCAAAGCGGAGTGCGGCCTTTGAGTCCTAACTCATCGAGTTTCTTCCATGACGCGCTCCCGCCGGGCAAGCCACGGTCCTGTAATGGCACGAACCCCATCGCGCGGGTCACTCCCTCGCCGGTCGCCAGTCTCGTGCTGGCGCCCCGCAGGAGCGTGCGCACGGCCAGAGCCCCCGGCAGGTCGGGCGCGTCGGCCTCGGTGAAGTGGTGCACTTTTTCCCTGGGAAGATGAAAGAGCGGAGGCACCATTGTGGTATCGATCGCCATCGCCGGCACGCGGTTGCGGCCGGTCAGACTCGACTCGCTCATATCGAGGAACCGTGCCCAATCGATTGCCATCCCGGGATCAAGCGGCTTGTCGCCCAGTCGCGGATCGAAGATCGCGCGCAACGGCACTCCGCGATTATCGAGATTCAGGGTGTATTTCTCGCGCACCATGCTGTGGCCGAAGCGGAAAGCCGCCTGGGAAAACTCCACCGGCATGGCAAAGCCTTTCCCCAGCCAATCGACCGTGTGTCGAGAGTGAGGGACAACCTGGTCGTAAACGTCGTGAGTTATCACCTGATAGAGATAGTCTTCACGCACGAGCCATTGATATTGCCAGCAGACTCGATTTCTCGCCCGGTTGAAACGCTCCCATGGGTCGAGCGTCGCGGGTAACCCTTGCACAGCCAGGTTGTGCAGCTTCAAGAACATCACGCATAACTGGCGCAAGATAAGGTTCCCGGTGTTCCGCGACTCAGCTGCTTCCGGCCCTTCCTTACCCAAGGGCAGGTCGAAGGTCTCGCCACTTTTGCTCCGCACGGTGCCGAGACGAAACGAACAGCCGTCAGTTTCATAAAGTGAGCCGTGCTGGACTGACCCTGGTCCAGCTCCGTAGAGATGGTTGAGATTGAATCGCCCGTCGGCGGCATTCTCGGTCGCCACCGGAAGGGAAGCGTAGTTAATCGCTAGATTAAGCGGGGTCTCGTCGAGCGTCAGGTCGTGATCGACCAGTTGTCCAAAGTAAGTGTAACCCGCGGGCAGCGGATGGCGGAGTTGTTCCGACGGGATCCGGGTTTCTGAGGCCTCCATGGAGGCGCCTAACTTCTGCATGATTCCGAGATCGAAAGAGGGATTCGCCGACGGGAAGAGTCGGCAGTAGCGATCCCGCGGAGCGGGTTCGTAGGGAGGATTCATGGGGCGAATCTGCCAGAACCGGTTCCGCCTCGGCAAGCCAAAAGCGTCGCTGCTTCGACTCGGGAAAAGAAAAGGCGGAATGCCGAAGCATTCCGCCCTCCAAGATTCCCTGTAAGTCTGAGTTACTTCTGCGCCGCGGCGTCGCGCAGACCGCGGATCTTGTCGTGCGCGGCTTTCACTTCCGTCGATTGACGCATCACGATCTCTTTGATCGGCGCCGGCAGATCTTTTTGCATCGCGTCCCTGTAGGCCGCGACCGCGCTGTCTTCACCGCGCTCCGCTTCCGCGAGGATGGCGTGCCGATCGCGATTCGTGACCGCGCTCTTGATGTTGATCCAGGTACGATGAAGCGCACCGGTCGTGCTGCTCGAATCTTCCGGATCGGGATCGCCGAGGTTCACCACTTCGCTCTGCAGTTCGCCCGCAAATTTCGAGCGCTGGAGCGAGAGCTGGTCGAAGGTCGTTTTCAATTGGGAGTCATCCACCCCGCTGGCGGATTGTTTGAAGCCCTCCTGCCCGTCCTTCAGCGTTTCGATCA
>JBPCLK010000087.1:0-34345 GCA_051003355.1 Chthoniobacterales bacterium
AACTAATCATGCTGCTACAAAAAACCTTACACATGAGCCAATCGCTGGATGAGTGCAAAAGCCGCCTCGCCAGCATTCAATCCTATCGCCGCCAGTTCGTCAGGGTGACGAAAGCGACGGTTACGTCATCTAAAACGCTCGACTTCAGCTTTAGTGGGCCTCTGGGCTTCAAGGCTGACACGGTGTTGACCACCATTGGTAGCAACAGTCCCGATCAGGTTGCGTTCGAATCCTGGGGCGGGAACATCGATTTGACCGGTTTAGTTGATTTCGAAGAGGTGCGGCCGGACTGCACGGAAGTGACCATTGCGGTCCACTACGAGATTAATAACAAACTCTACGCCTGGCTGGATCGCCGGTTTGGATTCGTCGACTCCTTTCTAAATGCCGAACTCCGCAGCTTGCGTTCGCACTTCGAAGGCATCGCGGCGCCGGTCGCTGAGCAGATACCGATGTTCGCCATGCTCGAGCCGGTTTCGGCCTAACGAATAACAATTCTCCATTATAAGGGCGCGGTTTCGGCTGGGTGGTCGAAACCGCGTTTTTATTGTACCCGGACGGCGCGTGTCTTATCGAGACGGAGGATGTCGCCCGCTTGCAACTCAATTTCTCCCTGCGCATCCCGCACTTTCTCCCCGCGCAGCTGCACGCTGCCCTGTTCGATGAGTCGACGAGCTTCGCCACGAGACTTCGGCAGGTTGAAAGCTCTGGCGTAGGCCGCGACCACCAGCGAAAGCAAATTGTCTTCGCCGGGCAAAGGCGAGAAAGTGGGAAGTTCAGCCTGATCGAGGCGTTTGTCGCTGAAACGGCGTTCCCATTCTTCTGTCGCCTGGGCGCCCGCAGCGTGCTCGTGATAGGTCTCGACAACCTCGCGAGCCAGCTGTTTTTTGGCCGCCATCGGATGCAGATCGGTGGGCACGGGCCGACCAAGGAGGGTGGGATAGTAGCGGGCCATGAGCTCATCGGAAATGCTCATTAATTTGCCCAGCATTTCGTTAGGCGAATCAGTCAATCCGACGTAGTTCCCCAGGCTTTTGCTCATCTTTTGAACGCCGGCGAGGCCCTCGAGAATCGGCGTGAGAAGGACGACCTGCTGGTCCTGACCCTCTTCCTTCTGCAGGTCGCGGCCGACCAGGATATTAAAAAGCTGATCGGTCCCGCCGAGCTCAACATCAGCCTGAACTTCGACTGAATCCCAGCCCTGCATGATCGGGTACTGGATCTCGTGCGCGCGGACCGGCTGCTGTTTTTCGATACGTTCTCTGAAGTCTTCCCGTTGAAGCATCTGCTGAAGGGTGACGCGGCTGTTCAGCCGAATGACGTCGGCGAACGACATCTTTTTGAACCAGTCGCCGTTGTGAACGATTCGCGTCCGGGCCGGGTCCAGCACCTTAAAGGCCTGTTTGCGATAGCTCTCCGCGTTGTCGAGAACTTGTTCATGAGTCAGTTGCGGGCGGGTCACGGAACGGCCGCTCGGATCGCCGATCATGGCCGTGAAATCCCCGATAATCAGAATCGCCTCGTGACCGAGATCCTGGAACTGCCGCAGTTTCCGGAGCACCAGAGTGTGGCCAAGGTGCAGGTCGGCGCTGGTCGGATCCACTCCGAGCTTGACCCGCAAGGGTCGACCTAACGACAGCTTTTGGCGCAGCTCGTTTTCACTAATGACCTGGGCTGCGCCTCGCTGCAGCTGTTCCAATGCTTCCGATGGATCCATCTCGCAAGGTGCTTCAGCTTCGCGTCGCTTCAACCGCAGGCCGGGCCCGCTGTCATCTGCTCTTGTTCAAGAGCTCGCGCACTTCGTCAATCGTGAGAGGCTTGCCTTGCTGGCTAAGTATTTTCTGGCGTGTTCCCTGGCCGAGGAAGGGCCGGCTTTCGGCGTAGTCACCGGTCTGCACCTTTTTTTGTGGTTGAGGGGATGATTGAATTAGCGTGCTCGTCTTGGTCTGGAAGCCGGAGCGGGCGCCGGCCGGCTCGGCTCCAAGTTTGGCGTTCGCGATAGCCTTGGTCTGATCGAATTTCCTCTCCGGGAATGATTTCGACGAAATGCTGCGAGTGTCGGCGAAGGCGCGGGCATTTTTCTCTGCGCCGACGTTGAAAGAGCGAGCATCAAATTTCTTGTTCACATTGCTACTCCCGGTTCCGGTAAATTTCTTGTGCTGCTCTGGACTAGCCAGAGACAGGTTTGGTCGGAGCAGCCGGTTCACCAGTTTGTCTTCCTGCTCCTGGGCGCGAAGCGGGCCCGTGCAGAAGATGACGATTACCAGGGAGAGGAGAAGCCGCACGCGGCCGACCCTGCGGCAGCCTCTTTGTTCCTGTAAAGAAAAAAGCGGATCGCGGACATCCTAATAACTCCTCAACACGCTAAGGAAATGCTGCGCCCCGCTTTGCAGAGAGACGCGCCCGCTTAGGATCGAACGAGCGTTTACCGTGCGTCCGTGGTAGCGGGGAGTGGCGGTCTTCTGGGTGCGGATGATTGCTCCTTCAAGGGAGACGACGGCACACAACCCTCTGCTTCTGCTGTATGTGTAGACCGCTGCCGTCGGGATAACCCCAGCATTTAAATCGCGAACGACTGACCCCGCGACCACTTCGCCATTGGAGCCGATTAATCGACGATTCCTGTTTTGTCACAGCGTATCCATTGGTCACCAGCAGAGACAGGCGAGAAGAGAAAGACAAGGATCTTCTATGATCGATATTTCGCCGCGCGCCGCGCTATTCTGGTTCGATTTCTGCGTCGGCTTTGATGGCTTTGCTTTCCTCAGTCGCGAGGCCTTGCTCGTTGCGCATGTGCTCACTCACGAAGCAGGCGTTGCGCGTCGGATGAATCCCCGAACCGTAGCGACTGGCAAATACTTTGGTGAACTCCGCGCCCAGGAGAAAAATCGTCGTGGAGTAGTAAACCCACACCAGGATGAGAATGAGTGCTCCCGCGGCGCCGAAGCTGGAGGCGATGCTGCTCGTTCCGAGGTAAAGGCTGATCAGGTATTTTCCTAGGGTGAAAAGGACAGCCGTGACCGCGGCGCCGATCCAAACATCACGCCATCCGATTTTGACGTCCGGAAGCACTTTAAAGATGAGGGCGAAAAGCAGAACCAGTACCACGAAACTGACCATCGCGGTGAGCGGTCCGACGAAGCCGGGAATCGGGAGATAGTCAGCCATGAAATTGTTCACCGCTTGAAGGACCGCGCTGAGCAAGAGCGAGATGATCAAGAGAAAACCGACGCCTACGACCATGGAAAAGTTAAGGAGATATTCCTTGATTGATACCATGATGCCGCCGGGTTTGAGCATGACTCCCCAAATGGAATTAAGCGCATCCTTGAGTTGACCAAAAACTCCCGAAGCGCCGATTAAAAGCGTCACTACGCCGATGAGCGTGGCCAGAAGGCTCTTCTGCGTGTCGCTCGACGCCTGGATCATGGTCTGAATTTCCGTGGCGCCATTATGCCCAAGGAGCCACTCGATCTGTTGATAAACCTGACCGCGGGCGGCCTCCTGCCCGAAAATGAGTCCGGCAACCGAGATCGCGATGATGACCAGCGGTGCCATGGCGAAGATAGAATAATATGCCAGCGCGGCGCTGAAACGCAGCGCGCGATCGGCCAGCCAGTCCTTAAAGCTTTGCACGAACAGGGGCCCCCACGAGCGTAAGGGGTGAAATTTTTCTTTTTTCGTGGTCATCTCAAAGTTCTTTAGCGGAGAGAAGGCTTATTTCAAACTAGCGCGGTAAAAATGGAACCGATCATCGATTTGAAAAGCGACGCATATTTTATGGCGGAAGCGTTGCGCATGGCCAAGCGCGCCTACGGTGCGGACGAGGTGCCGCTCGGCGTGTTCGTGGTCCGTGAAGGCAGAATTATTGCCCGCGCCTTGAATCGGGTGGAGTTGCTTAAAGACGCGACCGCTCATGCTGAGATGCTCGCTCTGACCCAGGCGGAAGCCGCGGTGGGCGATTGGCGCCTGTCGGATTGCGATCTTTACGTGACGAAGGAACCGTGCCCAATGTGCGCTGGCGCTCTCGTCCACGTAAGAATGCGTCGCGTGATCTTCGGTTGCGCGGACCCGAAGGGAGGCGCGGCTGGGGGCTTACTGAATCTTTTGCAGAACCCGTCTCTGAATCATCAGTGCGAGATCGCGGGTGACGTCCTCCGCGACGACTGCGCGAATTTGTTACAAAGTTTTTTCCGAGCAAAACGTCTGGCAAAAACGAAAATCGAGTAGGTCTGTCCGGTTTTCTTGCGAGGGGCAAGGAGTGATGATCGTCTGTTACCTTTCCATAGAATTACGATGGAGACAGGTTCGTGGTTTCCAATAGCGGATGGATTCGTGGGATCTATTGTCGGTATAATCGTGAAAGTCTTGCCTTCTCTTATGCGCCAATTTTCTTATATTCTAAGTTTGGGCCTGCTCCTGATCGGAATAGGCGTCTCTTGCTCTCAGCTAAGAGCGGGAACAGTCCCGAAGACCGAGGTCTATGGCCTCGCTTCCGACGGCACAGTCTTGCATTGGGAAGCCTATACGCCCTCCACACCTGGCCCTTGGCCAGCGGTCCTTGTGATCCACGGCGGGGGGTTTGCGGCTGGTTCACCTGATTCGTCTCCGGAATCAGTCACGTGCGCGCAGGACCTCGCCGCTGCCGGTTATATCGCGTTTTCCATCGAATACCGGTTGGCTCCCCCGGGATTCATTCCTGGGCAAAAATCTGCGGGGCGTTTTCCTGACCAAAGTAACGATGTGAAGGAAGCGGTGCGGGCAGCCAGGACAGATCCTCGTTGTAACACTCAAGTCGGCGCGGTGGGCGGCTCCTCCGGCGGCTATCTGGTGGCCTTCGCTGCCGCAACAGGAACGTCGGGGGAAGACCGGATCGACGTCGGCGTCAGTCTGTCCGGAGCCTACGATTTTTCCGATTTTAGCCCAAACCCGAACATTTTTAATTTCACCGATAATGTTCTTAACTACGTGGACGTCCCTTCGACGGATGTGACCTCATTGCGTGCAGCCTCGCCTGCCTGGCTGGCGGATCGCTCCGTTTCCCCGTTACTGCTCGTGAACACACTGGAAGATCCGATGCCGTATATCCAGATCGCGGATTTCATGACGCATCTGGATGCCGTGGGAGCGACCAATTATCAGGCGCTTTCCCTCTCGGGCGGAAGCCATTCGTTCGCAAATTGGCCTCCCGCGAAGACGACGGCGCTGGCCTTTCTGGCAGCCAATTTCGCAGGAACACCGCTGCCCCCGCCGTTGCCCTCACCCGTGCCCGCCGACCTTTCCAAGAAGCTGATTAACGTCTCGGCCCGCTCCAATGTCGGCACGGGAGACAAAGTGATGGTCGGCGGCTTCATCGTCACGGGGACCACGGGCAAGCGGGTGGTCTTGCGTGGAATTGGGCCTTCGCTCGGCCAGGCTGGGGTAAGCGGCGCGCTGGCGAATCCGACGCTCACACTTTATGATGCCGCTGGGACCTTGATCGAATCGAATGACAATCGTCTCTTGCTGACTGGCGTCAGCAATCCTTTGCTGCCGTCCAATTCCAACGAGTCATTCCTCACGGCAATCTTGCCGGAGGGAAGCTACACCGCAGTTCTCCAGGGAGTGAACAACACGACAGGCGTCGGCCTGATCGAGCTCTACGATGTGAAACCGGGAAGTTCTCATATCGGCAACATCTCCACGAGATGCAGCATCGCCTCGTCCGGCGACGTGATCATTGCCGGCTTTATCATCGAAGGGACGGAGTCCACGGAAGTCATCGCACGGGCCCTCGGGCCATCGCTGGCTGCCTTCGGTGTGGCCAATCCATTGTCCAATCCGGTTTTGGAAATCTATGATGAGAACGGAGCGGAGATCGCTTCCAACGACAACTGGCGCTCCACGCAGGAGCAGCAAATAGCGGCCACCATTCCGCCGACGAATGATCAGGAAGCGGCTGTCGTGGCTACCTTGGCGCCGGGTAACTACACGGCGCTGGTGCATGATGCCACTTACTCGCCTGGCATCGGGCTGGTGGAAGTCTACAACCTCGAACCTTAGAGGTTACCCTGCCTCGCAAGGACTCGAACCTTGACAAAGAGATCCAGAATCTCTCGTGCTACCATTACACCACGAGGCATGGTTGCGGGGATGAGACCTAAACCCTAGTCGCACCTCCGCGCAAGCTCTGGCCCGAGAAAGATCCGCCTTACCTCGCAATGTGAGCCACGCGATTTCGGGGCCGACCCTCCGCCCACTCGGCAATCGTTTGGTTAAGGATTTCGAGATGTCGCATCCTTCCCGCGAGATCTGACTTGAGTTGGCGTTCGGTCTGCAACTTTAGCTGCGCGTCCGGACCGCGGCGGGCGAAGTCCCACGCATCTTCACCCTCTACCTCGAGCAAGCTTTTCCCTAGGGCCCGCAGAGCGCGCTCCAATTCGCCGCGCAGAGCGCGCATTTGCGAGATCGACTGATCGGCCGTGCGCTTCGCTTCGATGTCGCTGAGCGCGAGGAGAATCTCCATCCGCGCCACATCGCTGGCCGCATAGGCTTCCTGCACCTCGTGCCAGAGAGCGGAGACGGCCACGTTACCGTCCGACCGCAAGTCAGGATGAAGCCTGCGCACAAGCCGGCGGTATAGTTCCTTTACTCGGGCATCGGTTTCCACGTTGGGAGTGTAAGCAGACTCCTGCTCGGCCTGCGGAGCGGGTCGCGGGCGCTCTCGTGTGCCGGCGGTCCACTCTGGTCTGGGTTCCTCTATCGGCGCACGGAACATGTGGGTCTTAAAAGCTTCAAACGTAGTTGTGTAGGCTTCGTCATCCATCTTGTCGGGATTCGTGCCCAACGATTTCCTGACCCATTCCTGGAAAAGCGCTTCCTGTTCGAACTCGCTAAGCTTGCGCGCGCCTCCTTGCGGCCTTGCTCGCCCTGGTTCCGTTCCATTGTGCTCGCCCGCGGGTTGACCACGCCGCGCCATCACGCGCTGATAGGCCGTGAAGGGATCCTGAAATAATCGACGCATCTCCATCTCGACTTCGTGGACGAGGGCTTGGCCATAGCGAATCTGCGTTTCGACGTCGCGGGCCTGACTTAGCAGCGCGCCAAATTCGCGAGCACGCCACCTATTGAAAGCTGGTTTGTCCTTGTGCTCAAAGTGCCGCCATTTGGCGCGTGTCTCCTCGAGCTCCAGCATCGCACTGGCACATTCGGCCTCTACGCGATCACGCAGGGGCGCCTGATCAATGAGGATGATTTCGACGACGATCGCGTCGCTCTCCGCTGGTCGCGCCTTGGGGCGAGATGTGGTTTGACGCGCCATCCGCCAATCTACGCTTCCACAGGGAAAGGGGAAGGCGCTCGCTTTCCCGTGACCCCCTCCAAGGCAAATGCAGCGCTCGAGAATCTCGCGGAAAAACTGCCTTAACCAACAGCGGCCAAGGCCGGCTGAGGCGCAGGCATGGTCATCCGCGGATCGCGGGAATGCCGGTCTTTGCCGCGCTTAGTTTCCATCAGTTTGCCGAAAGCGATGCGGGCGGGATTTTTGGCGCCTTCTTCCCCATAAATCCTGCCGGAAAGCAGGTCGAGAGCAGCCGCACGATCGCGGGCCGTCACGATGCGCTGAAAAGCCAGGGGATATTCCCAGAGCACGCCAATCGTGTCTTCGACGACGTCGTTGCCTTCGTTGCAAAGACGTTCGTAGTCGGCAAAGGGATTTGTTTCGTTGGGACTGGAATCGCCGGAAAGATGCCGCGCGATGGCGTTGGCGGCGAATTCGCCCTCTTGCACGCCGAAGTAAACTCCGTAAGCAAAGATTGGGTCGATGAACCGGTGAGCGTCACCCACGCAAAGGAAGCCCTTTCCGGTATAATCCATGACCTGATAGGAAAAATTCGGGACGGTATTGATCGGCTCTTGCGGCGTGAGATCGGGCAATCGCTTCGAGAGCGCCGGGCTGAGGTGCCGACACATGTGCAACATGAATTCTTCCTTGGCCATGCCCAGCTTGCGGAAGTAATCGCTCTTGACCACGATTCCGACGCTGGTGAGATCCTGGCTCACGGGAATGAACCAACCCCAATGATACTGAGCCTCATAATAAAGCAGGGTGTTGCCGGGCGCCTGCTGGCGATCGGGTCCGTTGTCGCGCTCGGTGTTGGCAAACTGGGTAAAGAGAGCAATCTGCTTGTCCGAACTGCCCGGGACTTTTTTTCCGGTCACGCGATGATTGGCGAGGAATGTGGCAATGCCGGAGGCATCGACTAGCACTTCAGAAAAAACGTCCTCAGTCGCGCCGTCGGCGGTTCGAATCGTGACGCCGACGACCTCTCCATTCTCCACGATCGGAGCCACCGCGGTGGCCTGCATCCAAATCGCTCCGCGCTCGACCGCGCCATCGAAAATGATTTTGTCGAATGTGCTACGCATCACGTTCCAAGTGTAATTCGGCACCTGATCGAAATTCTCGTCCCGTTTGACGAGCGGAACCCAGAAGTCGTTCTTGCCTTCGGGTCCGTAGAACGTGACGCCCTCTTTGATTGGGTAATTCATGGCCTCGATTTTCGGACCGAGCCCCAAGTTATTGAGTGCGATTGCGGTGGGTCCGGTGAGTGACTCGCCCACATGAAACCTTGGGTGAGACGATCTTTCAATGATCACCGGAGTGATGCCCAGGCGCAGGAGATAGAGCGCAGTCGCAGCGCCGGCAGGGCCTCCGCCGATGATGATGACGGGATATGTTTTTCGAGACATAAATTTTGAGGTGTTGGACGAAAGAGAAGGCCTTTCCAACCGCGAAGTAATCAGATTGCCATCAATTTGTCAGTTTGGTCAAGGGATATCGTGGGTCCGTTGGTCTTCCTGATGAACAAGAATCGTGCCTATAGTTCGCCCGAAAACTTGGGATGGTTGCCAAATTTAATCAAGAATTCCTTAATCTCTTGTTTTTATTGTAAATATCGAAACATCCATAAAATTTGAGCAACATGTTGAGGTAGGTTGCCACCACGGTTAGCAACGCGCGCTTCGCCTTTGGCCAAACTCCGCTCTGCTCCGATCGCGTCCCTGAGCTTGCACGGACGTGAGCGGAAATCTATTCTCACTCTATGAGCACCGACTTCGTCTCAGCCATTCAGAATGGCTACTCTTTCAAAGGGGACTCCGTTTTACTAGGAGCGGCGAGCCGCGGCGGAGAAGTGTTCGCCCAAGCGCCTGTTCGCCTGCCTCTGCGCACCATGAACCGCCACGGTCTCATCTCGGGCGCCACTGGGACCGGCAAAACCAAGACGTTGCAGATGATTGCCGAGCAACTCTCGGAATTCGGTGTCCCAACTCTGCTCATGGATATCAAGGGCGATTTGAGTGGCCTGGCCCTGCCCGGAACTGATTCGCCAGTGATTGCCGACCGCCAGACCAAGATCGGCTCGGCATGGTCGCCTAGCGCCTATCCGGTAGAATTTCTCACGCTTTCCGTCGAACCTGGCGCTCGGTTGCGGGCGACGGTGCTTGAGTTCGGACCGCTCCTTTTCTCGCGCATGCTCGACCTCAACGAGACGCAGTCGAGCCTCGTCGCGCTGGTCTACAAATTCTGTGACGACAAGCGCCTTCCTTTGCTCGACCTCAAGGACTTTAAGAAGGTGCTCGAATACATCACCGGGGAAGCAAAACCGAACGTGACCGCCGAATACGGGCTCGTCCCGACCACTTCAACTGCGCTCATCCTGCGCAAGTTGATCGAGCTCGAACAGCAGGGTGCTGAAGAATTCTTCGGCGAGCCCTCTTTCGAGATGAGCGATTTGATGCGCGAGGTCAACGGATTCGGCGCCATCTCTATCCTGCGCCTGACCGACATGCAGAATCGTCCCAAACTTTTTTCCTCGTTCATGCTCCAGATGCTGGCTGAGCTCTACGCCACTCTGCCGGAGGTGGGCGACCTGGAGAAGCCGAAACTGGTTCTTTTCATCGACGAAGCGCACCTCATCTTCGACGGGGCGGAGAAATCGTTGCTCCACGAGATCGAGATGGTGATCAAGCTGATCCGCTCGAAGGGAGTCGGGATTTTCTTCTGCACCCAATTGCCGACGGACATTCCGGATGACGTGCTCGGGCAACTCGGCATGAAAGTGCAGCACGCTCTGCGCGCTTTTACCGCGCGCGACCGGACCGCAATAAAGGCTGTGGCACAGAATTACCCTGAAACTGCCTTCTACAAAACTGAGCAATTGCTGACCGACCTAGGGATTGGCGAAGCGCTCGTGACCGTGCTCGACGAGCGCGGCGTGCCCACGCCGCTTGTGTCCACGCTGCTCTGCGCGCCGCGCTCGCGGATGGGACCTATCTCGCCTGATGAGTTGAATCAGGTCGTGGAGCGGTCGGAGATTGCGAAAAAATACAGTAATACCCTGGACTCTCAGAGCGCCTATGAAATTCTCGGCGGCAAGATCGCCACCGCCGCTTCGCCCGAGCAGGCGCAGCGAATCGGTAGTGCGCGTCGGACGTTTACCCCGGGAGCGGCCCAGCCTCACTCGAAGGAACTCGACGACGCGTTGGGCGTGCCAGCCGAAGCTGCGCCGGAACCCGGCCGCATGCCCTACGCGAAACCCGCTCCGCCCGCCGCCGCTCAAAAGAACGTGCTCGGAGAAATTTTCGGCAGCACAGTCGCCCGCAGTGTGATTCGCAGTGTGGCCGTCAACGTCACCGGCACCCTGACCCGCTCGCTCCTGGGTGCCATGGGAGTGCGCGGCCGGCGTCGTTAGGCGACTACTCGAGTGCGCAGGCGCGGAGTTCTTCGAGGGAGACAAACTCCAGAGCAGAGGAATGAGTCGCAGACAAGTCAACCGGTGGCGCCACCCCACGGTCAAGGGCTTGTTTCCAACGGGTGACGCAGACGCACCAACGATCACCGGGGTTAAGCCCTCGAAAACCCCATTCCGGATGCGGGGTGACCAGGTCGTTTCCCATCAGGACAGAATAATCTAGAAAATCGCGCGTCATCTCCGCGCAGACCGTGTGCAGACCGGTGTCTCCCGGGGCTGTCCGACAATACCCATCGCGGAAAAACCCGGTCACTGGATCGGCGCAGCAAGACCGCAAGTCGGTTCCCAGAACATTCGTTAGCATCGCGGCACGCTACTCGCGCCAGCCAAATTTTCATGCAAAGTCGCGAAGTCGTCACAAGCAATTCTGTCATTGCCTACTGGCTGTTACCGGCGTCGACCGCAAGCGCATTTTTCCAGGCCACGATCCGGGGCTTGGCCTCGGAGTGCGAGGGGCCGCTTTTCGAGCCGCATTTGACCTTGGCGGTGGGCCCGGATATTTCTGAGAAATCCGAATACACCCGGACTAGGATTCGGGCGTCTAAGATCGAGCTTGCCGTGGCCGGCGTGGCTTACACCGCAAAATTCACCCAGACTCTTTTTGTTCGTTTCGAGGCCAACCCGGAGTTGCTGCGCCTGCAGGCGTTGTTAGGGCTTGACACTGCGAATCAAGGTTTCGACCCCCACCTCAGCCTGCTCTACCGGAATCTCCCAGAGGATCGCCAATTTCAACTCGCACAGCAGATTCGGCTGCCTTTCGCGACTGTGACCTTCGATGCGATCGCCGCGGTCCGATGTCGAATTCCCGTGGAGAGCGCTGCGGACGTCGCCGTTTGGGAGCGCATTGGGACCTGGCCACTGGAGGCTGCAGCGTCAGAGCGTTAGCAGATCCTTTAGCTTCGGATGCAGGGACCCAGAATCGCATTCCTCCAAACTTCATCGCCCACAGAATCAACGGTTTGCTTCGGGAAGAGGCATCCCCAGCTCTCCAAAAAGGTATCTGACTTTCATCCGGAATAAACCCCGGCAGGCAACCTCTTAATTTTGGAGTAATTGCTCGCCCCTGTCCGCCTCAAAAATGGTGCTCGACAGTCGCAAAACAAATGAACATTAAGCATCCATGCGCTGTCTCAATTGCGATATTTAACCTTGTTAAGTAGTTCGCCAAATGCTACAACACGCATTCCACAAATTCCGGGATTTCGAAGTCGCCGGTTTTTTGTGGCTTTACCACGCAACTTTCGACTTAATTCATGAGAACTTATATGGCCGCTGAAGATAGCGACACTGGGATAAAGATTTATCTGCGCGAAATCGGGCAGATTCCTCTCCTGACGCCCCAGCAGGAAATTGAACTCGCCGCGAAAATCAAGAAAGGCGACAAGGAAGCTCGCGCCCTGATGATCCGCTCTAACCTGCGTCTCGTCGTGAAAATCGCGCACGATTACGCCAACCTCGGTTTGCCGCTCCTGGACCTTGTCTCGGAAGGCAATATCGGGTTGATGAAAGCGGTGGAGCGCTTCGATCCAGCCAAGGGCGGAAAGCTAAGCACTTACGCCGCGTGGTGGATCAAACAATCCATCAAACGCGCCTTGGCTAATCAGAGCAAGACGATCCGTCTACCCGTGCATCTCGTCGATAAAATTTCGAAGATGCGCCGCGTCTCGCTGCAAATGAGCGAGGAACTCGGTCGCGAACCGACCGACGACGAGCTCGGTGAAGAGATCGGCATCGCCGCGGGCAAAGTCTCGCAGCTGAAGACCGTTTCCATTCGCCCGGCTTCGCTCGATGCGCCGATTAGCGACGACGATTCCACCGAATTTGGTGAAATCGTGGGCGACGAAGAGGCGCAGACGCCCTTCGAATTGCTGCGCGACAAAAATTTGCGCAACGAAGTTGGCGGCTTACTCGACGTCCTCGACGACCGCGAGCGCAAAATCATCTTCTCGCGTTTCGGCCTCGACGGTGGAAAGCCGAAGACGCTCGAGGAAGTCGGCAAGAAATTTGGTGTAACCCGCGAACGAATTCGCCAGTTGCAGAACATTGCGCTTTCTAAACTGCGCCGGGCCCTGAGCAAAAAAGAACGCCCGGTCGACGTCGAACTGACGGCGGAAGTTTAGCGAACGGTCAAAGGAATCAACAGCGCGCGGAGGGAAACCTTCGCGCGCATTTTCTTGGGACGCCCCGCTCTCGGGTCCCTGCTAGACTGGGCATCTTGCCCGCCGGGTTCGGCATCCTGCCGAAACAATCTTTCAAAAGACTGCGAATACGAGACAGCCTTCGTCGTCGGGCGAGATCGCCCACCCCAACCCGGGCTTTCGGCCCACGTCTTTTCTTAGCCGAGCGAGAGAGGCCAACCCCGTCTATCGCTCCAGTCGTGCCCATTCGACGCCGAAGACCCGTTCCTTTGGCTGATATTCTTCGATCAACCACTGATACTTGGCGAGCAAATGCCTAACGAGTTCAACCTCAAAGAGGTTCGTAGTCCGACTCATGGCTGACTCGTGGTGCCGGTAAAGACAAAGAATGTTCGGCACGAAAACCGGGCGCAGGTGCGCTGCCGCCATGCGCAGCCATAGCTCGTAGTCTTCCCAGCCAAACCAGCCAATCTGATAAAGGTCATTGTCATACCCGCCGAGTTCGATTAGTTGGCGGCGATCAAAGAGGGCCATCGCGTCGATATAGGGATGTTCGACCAGCATGCGCGGATCCCAATCGAAATAGGAGAGTAGTCCCTGGCGGTTGCCCGGCCGTTTTATGAACCGGCAGAGGATACTGTAGGCAGCGGCCGCCCCACTGGTCGTGATCGCCTGAAAGAGGCTGCCCAGCGCGTGAGGGTAAATGAGATTATCGGCGTCCATGATGAAGACATAGGGCGCCCGCGCTAGCTGTAAGCCTACATTGCGCGCGTCGGCCAAACCCGTATTGAACATCTTATCGACGATCCTGATTGGCAGTGGCGACCTGCGCTGCACCTCCTCGGCCGTCGCGAGCGATCGATCTGTCGATGCGTCGTTCACGATCAAAACCTCAATCCCACCCTGGATTGATGCAGTTTCGGCGTTAGCTACGCTCGTTATACAATCCATGATGTAATTCTAGTAGTTGTAGAGCGTGATCAGAATGGTTACTGCCGGTGCCTTCGTCCGGCGGAACGATTCGTTCTCTTGGATTCGCCAGGCATCGCGCTGTCCTTCGCAGAGGTTTTCCTGTTGTTTGAATCTCTCCTCGTAGCCACGCCGTCGTTCCCGAATGGTGGCAACGGTCCTCGCGTCGTCCTCCGGGCTGGTGACAGGCATTCTTTCCGGCGGAGTGAACCAGCTGCCTAGATCGCTCGAGAATGCTCTCCAAAAAGGATGACGGTCACGCCCGGAATTAGGAGTCGACGAAACCGAAATACGATCGTCTGGCCGCACGCCTAACGAGTGTGGGTGTCCGCTACTAATCTGCTCCAGTAATTCCCGACAATTGCCACCCTGGGTGAAATGCTGTTCGACGAACTCTCGGCCAGCATGTGCGATCGTTTCCCGTTCTTCGGGATGACTCAAATAGTATTCACAGGTCGAAATCAGGTTTTCAGTTTCCACCATGATGAAGTGTTCTCCCGGGACAAGGGGAGCGAAGCCTTCGCAGGTTTCCGTGACAATACAGCAACCGTTGGCCAGCCCCACCAGCATCCGGTGCCACTCGAAGTAGCGCAGTTCCGAGTAGTGAATATTGAGCAGGATTTTCGAACGCTGCAGGATTTCATTCCGTCGCGCGACCGGCAGATAGCTCTTGGTAGTCTCCGTTTTGGCGAAACCGAGCGGCACCAGTCTTAAGTGACACCGCCTTTGCGCGAAGAAATCCGCGTGCGCCGCGAGGAATTTTTCACGCCGCTCGGTGATTGAGGCGAGCAGACAAAGGTCGAGGTCCCGAATCGCCCCGGGCAGGTTGTGATTCCCTCGCAGAATAGGATGAAAACCGAGAGGGAGGTGGAAACAACGCAGCCCGCAGGCCCGGTAGCCGGCTACGCCTAACGAGTTAATGTCGAGCATGGCCCGCGCATGCGGTGCGACGACGAGATTGCTATGAAACCAGTCGCTGTCGGGTTGCTCGGTCCCCAACAGGAAACAATTCTGCGAGCGCCGCCGGACTTCATCTTCAGCGAGCGCCGGCGTCAGGAAAAGGTTATAAAACTCGTGGGGCGTCACCACAATTTGCAAGGTGTCGGCGTCGGTTTCTGCTTCCGGAAATTGGTCGATCAACAACTGAGATTCGCAGCCTGCTTCTCGAAAACCCGCGCAAACAAGGTCTCCGATTTCACGAATGAAGAGATTAGATTTTGACGTCACGAAGAGATTGACCTTCGCCACCGGCATCGAGCGCGGAGGCAGAGGCTCTACCGTCAGTGACTGTGCAATCTCGCGCCGAATTTCCTCCGCTTCCCCGGAGGCCAGAGCCAGATTAGGTGTCTTTTTGGGAAAGTGACGCTGGAGCTTTGACCTTAACGTTTCCTCGAGTTGTGGAAACCGCAGCCGCCTAACGATACTTAGCGGCACCGCGGAAGCAGTGGTGCGAAAAAGGGTATGCCAGGCTTTCTCGTGGTCGCGGACGTCGAGGGTGAGATCATAAGTGCCCAGGGGCAGATCGTCGATCTCAACCAAAAAACCACTCATGCCCGCGTCGGGCAGATGAGGATAGGCCGCACCAAGCGCGGGTCGTGCTCGTTTACGACGGCCCTTATAAGTGCGAGCCGATCGACCGCGGGGTTTAATCACTGCGCGCAGGCCGGAGATCGGCAACCCTGCGCGATGCAAAAGCCATCCGGTCATCTCCAGGCGACTGTGAAAGGTCAGCCGCTCGGGCAGAGCATCAAGATGAAAGAGGTAATCACGCGCTCCGGTGGGCGTGCTCGAAGGAGTGGAATCGTCTCCTTTCACTGTTTGGCCCATGGAGTCGTTAGGCGGGGTGGAAAGGCGAGCGTGAAATCGGCCGAAATGAGCGAAAGGTTTGGATTGTAGGCGGGATCTTGCAGCAGCATTTCACCCCAGCGATCATGCATGCATTGAATCTCGTTTTTGAAGCGCTTGTCTTTGGCCACCGTGTTCTCAAAGCCGCGGCTGGCGGATTCCTCATGATAGAACTCCGCATACGGAGTGTAGACGATGCGATAACCGCGCCGGCGGAGACGAAGGCAAAAGTCGACGTCGTTGAAGGCGATCTTGAGATGTTCTTCGTCGAAGCCTCCGCTTTCCAGGTAGGCCTTTCGGCGTAGCAGAAGACATGCGGCTGTGACGGCGGAGAGTTCCTGGACCAGAATCGCGCGCGCAAAATATCCGTGATTACCAGCCGGCAAACCTTTGTGGGCATGGCCGGCCACGCCGCCGCCGCCAAGGATGACCCCTGCATGTTGGATGTGATCGTCCGGGTAAAGCAGTCGTGCACCCACTGCGCCCACGCCGGGTTGCAGCGCTTGTCCGACCATTTCTTCCAGCCAATCGGGTGTGATCACTCGCAAGTCATTGTTTAGGAGCGCGACAAATACTGACCCTACTTGCGAGACACCAAAATTATTGAGCCGTCCAAAATTAAAGTCACCAGCGTAACGAACAACGCGCACACGCTGGTCGTCAGTGACTCGACGGAGAAAGTCTAACGAAGCTATCGTCTGCGAATCATTGTCGACCAGCAGCAGCTCATAGTTGGGGTAGGTCGTCTGCTGAAGAATGCTCTCGACGCAGGGTTGGAGCATCTCGACCATGTCACGCGTCGGCATGATGATTGTGACCCTCGGCTTATCGTTAGGCAGTTGATAGCGAATGCGACGAAAGTCTTCGTCGCCCGAACTGGTCACTTCCGCGGCGATCTGTCGGCGTTGCAGGTGTTCTCTTACCGCTCGAGTAGCGGCTTCGCGAGCGTGCGGTTTGGCGTGGAAACTGAGGGCCGCGCTTTGCGCAGTCATGCGCCAATGATAAAGAATCCGCGGGATATGCCGAATATGAGCTGAATCGACTCGCTCGAGACAGCGGAGGACGAGGTCGTAGTCTTGCGAGCCCTCAAAACCGGCCCGAAAGCCCACGCTCTTGATCAGCTCTGCGCGGAAGACGCCGAGGTGGGAAAAGTAATTCTGCGTGAGAAAAAGTGGCCCGTTCCAATCCGGCTTGAAGTGCGGATTGCCGCGCCGACCGGTGATGTCAAGTTTGTCTTCGTCACTGTAGATCAATTGAACATCGGGATGTTGCAGGATCTCCAAAGCGACGAAGTAGAGCGCTTCCGGCACAAGCTCGTCGTCGTGATCGAGCAGAGCGACGAAGGCACCGGTCACGAGTGAAAGTGCTTCGTTCGAGGCCTGCGCAATGCCCGCATTCTCCTGCAGATAACGGACCTTAATCCGGCGATCGCGTTTCGCGTAGCGCTCCAGCACCTTGCGGACATGCGGCGTGGTAGAGGCGTCGTCGACCACGCAGAGCTCCCAGCCTGCATAAAGCTGTGCTCGGACCGAGTCGAGGGCGCGTTTCAGGTGGTCCGGGCTCGGATTGTAAACCGGCATCACCAGCGAGAGCAGGGGCCGCGAGGTAAAGTTAGCGATATGTGTTTTGATCTGCCGCCGATCTGCGGGGCGGAGGGTTGTGTAGCGCTTCAGCCAGGTTTGGTAATCGCCGATCTCCCACAGCTGAGCATTGCCGATCGGTCGTAAATTGATCCACGGCGCGTGAATGCGCCTAACGAAAACTTCTTCCCAGGCGCCGTTGACCTGGCGGACTTCTATTCGGAGGTCGGCCCAACCGCGCGGGGCTTCCACTACGATCTCGAAACCGCTGCCAAACGCCCCGGAGCGTTCCTCGTAGCCCTCGGCCACATCGGCGCGGAAGATCCCATAATTCCCATGAAAGGATTTTCGACCGAGCGACGCGCGAATGCCGTTGAGGGCTTGATTGGTCTTCGAGAAACACCAGCCCGAGATACGAAAACGGCTCGGCAGCGTGTGCCAGTCTTTTGGTTCGTCCAGCCAAATAAAATAACCGATATGGGTGTGCGCCACCGAGGCAAAACGCGGTCGCCAGAAGCGCATGGCTCCACGCGGAATCTTGATCGTTCGACTAAGAAACTTCTGCCAGGCGCCTCCTTCGATCTCGGCTTCCAGGATGAGTTCAAATTGAGCGCCTGGCTTCACTGCCACCTCGAGGGTGAAGCCACTCGACTTCGCTGAGGACTCGTCTGGAAAAGCCGCCGCCACATCGGGACGGTGCACTCCGTGGATGGCTGGCCAAGTCTTCGACAACGCGCGGGCTCGCACCTGAGTAATGGTGGCGCCGCCTTCCGCAAAGACCCAGCCATCGACTCTGAGAAGACCGCTCTCTGTCGCCGCCTCGGCGTCGCAGTGCACCCAGGAGCGCAAAGCCTGTTTCATGGGCAATTTCTTCCTGTATCTGCCGTTCGACTCATGCATGGACCGTTGGCGGGAAAGAGGTGTCGACCCAAGCGGCAAATTCTTTCATCTTGGCGCCGTTATCATTCGACCATGAGATTAAGCGAGCGCCTGTTCGCCATCAATCGTTGGACGCTGCTCCTGCTCGGGTCGTTGCCCTCCTGCCCGCCGTGCTCATGTGGCATCTGGTGTCGAGCCATAGGGTGGCGTTGACCCGACTTACCAGGAGCGGCCTCCGGCCATCTATTTTATTATGTAGGATTTGGCCGCACGATCGACTTAGCCAATATTTACCCGGCCCTGTCACGTTTCAAGGTTGGGCTATCTACCTGCGCACCCAGAATGCCTGGCCCCTGGCGAACGTGCCACCCTAACGAATAGATTTTACCTGGCGCAGCTGGACGCAATCGACCAGCGCCTGCCCGGCCCGGACATCGCTGATGACGACCAGATTATCGTTAGGTGCGACGAGTTTTTTTTGCCGCAAATATTTTTCGGCGGCTTCGATGGTGGCGTTTGGGTCATCGGTAAAATCGATGTGCAACGGGAACACGCCCCAGCAAATCGCCAGCTGCCGGCAAATCTGCAAGCTGGAGGCGACCGCAAAGATGGGAGCGCGTTCTGGACGCAGATTTGAGACATAGCGCGCCATGGTGCCGTGGCGGGTAAAAACAAGAATCTTCGCGCGGGTGAGCGAGTCAGCCAGCGCCACCGCCGCGGCCACGGTCTTTTGGCGGGCATCTTCCAGGATCGCGTCCTTGCCGTAACCAGCTCCGCCGCTGCGCTCTATTCGGACGGCGACTCGATTGAGCACCTTGACGCATTCCACCGGATAGCGACCTGAGGTGGTTTCCCCAGTGAGCATGATCGCGTCGGCCTGCTCGAAAACCGCATTAGCGACGTCGGTAATTTCTGCGCGAGTCGGAATCGGATGGTTGATCATCGACTCGAGCATCTGCGTCGCCACGATCACGGGGCGGCCCAGTCGCAGGCAATTTTTCACGATGCGACGCTGGATGATGGGTAGATCTTCCATCGGACACTCAATGCCGAGATCGCCGCGCGCGACCAGGATGGCATCGGCGGCGCAGATCATGTCGTCGAGATCGCGTACTGCGCTTTGACTTTCGATCTTTGCCACCACCACCGCATTGCTTCCCTGTCCGCGCAGGACTTGTCGGAGTTCCTCGAGATCTTCCTTTCTCCGCGCGAAACTGAGCGCAACGAACTCGATTTCCAATTCCACTCCGAGCGCCACGTCAGCCAGATCCTTTTCGGTCAAAGCGGGCAGCTTCACGTGGACTCCGGGAAGATTAACGTGGCGACGCGAACCGAGCGTGCCCGCGGTCAGAATGCTGCATAACATCCGATCGTTGCCCTTCGAGAACACGCGTGCCTGCATGAGGCCGTTGTCGAGGAGGAGAGTGTCGCCCACGGATAGGTCATCGATCAGGTCGTCATAATTTACGCTGATCGAGTTTGTCTCGATCGCCGGCGCACCTCGCACCGTGATCTCCAGGATGTCGCCTACGGCCAGGACCAAATCGTGTTCCAGAATGCCAGTGCGAATGGCTGGCCCCTGGGTGTCGAGGAGGAAAGCGATCTCCTGACCTGAGTTGCGCGCCAGAGTACGGGTTCGCGGGACGATATCGCGCACCCACTCGTGTCTCGCGTGGCTCATGTTCAACCGAAAAATATCGGTACCCGCCTCGATCATTCCCTGGATGACTGCGGAATCCTCGGAGGCAGGTCCGAGGGTGCAAATGATCTTGGTTTTGCGCATCGCGGTTCAGAATTCCGCTGGGAGAAACAAATGCAAGGTGATTTACCCGGGGGAGGAACTCTGCGGTGTAGAACGAAAGATTCTGCTGACAACCGGAGCCGCCTTTTCACGCAATTTCGTCCAAGGCCTCTCGTAGGAACGAAAGAGGAGCGCGCTCACTAGAATCGAGCCGGCGATCATGCAGGTGAAGAGGATGAGCGCATGGATTAGCGAGTCGTGCCAATCCTGATAGCCAAAGTGCATGAGGAGTTGGAAAAGAGGAAGATGGACTAGGTAAAGAGCGTAGGACCAGAGGGCAATCTTCCGCACGGCGAGGCTCGGAAAGTTCTCCCGCTCAATTTTCCAGAGAGACGCCCACGGCAGCAAAAAGGCGAAGCCGAGGGAGACGAGATTGAACCGAAATGTCCTCGCAAAATAGTCATCCGGACCGAAGACAAACGCTCCGTTGTTCCACCGCCAAAGACTCACGTAGAGCCCAACAAGCAAGGCGGAACCAATGATGGCCAGCAGCCGCGAACGCGCTTGCCAGAAGGCCGGCCAGCGCAATGAAATCCATGCAGCAAAGACCCCGGTCATTAGTCCGTCGAAACGGTAGATGACAATGACCCGCTGCCACTGGGCCCAGCTGGCTTCCGCCGAGTGAGCAGAGAGCATCCGGCCGATGGTGGAGAAAAGATAAAAGGCAGCGGCTACGGTGAGGAAGACCCGCACGAAATGCCTTTCGGCGCGCAACCCCAACCAGACTGCGGCCGGGAAGAGGAGATAAAACCACTCTTCAATCCCCAGGCTCCATGATTCCGGGAAGAAGACTGGGTGGTAGGCGGTCAAAGTGCGGAGGAAAAATCCATGCTCAAGAATTTCGCCTAACGAAAGTTGGTGGTTCTTGGTCTGCGTCTCGAGCAGCACGTTCAGGAGCAGGAAGAGCCAGAAGAGCGGCAGCGTCCGAAACCAACGTCGGATGTAGAAGACAGCCACGGTTTCGCCCGTTCCCAACTGGGCGCCATGGCGGATCAAGATCCGCCCAATCAGGAAACCGCTGAGGACGAAGAAGAGTTCAACCCCGTAAAATCCCCCGTGTCCGAGGAGTCCGAACCAGGCGGGCATTTGCGGATAAAGAAAGCCAAAGGCGTGCGCGAACAGCACGCCCCCGATGGCCAGGGCACGAAGGCAGTCCAGCCCAAAGACGCGGTTCGTCCGGACCGCTGGCGTCACCTCCATGAGTGGATCGAGCATTGCATCGCGGCCACAGAATGCAGTATCAACCGTCCTTGGAGAAGCGGAAGTCACTACCGGCGGAGAAAGTTTCGGTTACGGACTCGTTAGGGCAAGTGCGCTCTGGTGCGGGATCGGGTCAGAAATTCCAGTGGCAGGATCTTTTCTGGCCCGTTCTGATTGTCTTTCTGGCCCTGTGCTATTCTTTCGCCACCGGCCCCTTCCGAGCACCGGATGAACCGCATCATTTCTTTCGGGCCTACGAAATCTCGGAAGGCCGCCTGATCGCGGCCCTGCCTGGGGGGGGATTCGTGGGAGATTGGCTGCCGCATAGTCTCGATAAAACGGCGCTTATTTTGGGTGGCTATCCTTTCGTTCCGGAGATGCACGTTGATCGCGCCGCCATGGCCAGGGCTTGGGCGGTAAAGCTCAAGAGCCATCGCGGCTTTGTGCCTTTCCCTGGCGCGGCCTTGCATTCGCCGCTCGTCTATCTTCCTGCGGCCGCAGGAATTTCCCTCGGGAAAGCGATGCATGCGCGACCGCTCATTCTTTTTTACCTGGCGCGCTGCGGCAATGCTCTGGTCGCAGGTGGCCTCATCGGACTGGCTTTGCGTCGACTGTGGAGGAGCGCTCCGTATGTGGCCACGATCGCTCTGTTTCCCATGTGTCTGTTCCAGGTGGGTAACCTGACCTCCGACGCGGTGACTTTTGGAATTTGTTTTTTTTGGTTCTCCGAAATACTCAGTGCGCGACAGCAAAGCTGTCCCAAAGGCACTCCGATTCGATGGATACTCTTGGCTTTGGTTTTGTCACAGCTGCGCTTTCCTTATCCACTGCTGGGTCTGTTGGTCCTGGCCATTCCAAGGCCGTTGACTGGCGAAACAAAGGCGGCTCGTTGGCGTTTCTTTGCTCTCTTTTTTGGCGCATTGATCTTGCCATGCCTGCTTTGGATTTCCGTGGTGCAAGGTCTGCGAGTGCAGCTGCGGCCGAACGTAGCCGTTGATCCAGGAGCGCAGCTTCAATTCATCGCGAGCCAGCCTCTGGCGTTTCTTGGGATTTTTTACGGGAGCTTAAGAGAGTTCGGCTATGAGTTTTGGCGACAAATGATTGGAGTTTTAGGTTGGCTCAACTTGTCGTTGCCGATCTGGATCCCAGCAGGTGTGACCACCTGCCTTCTTATCACAATCTGCAGTTCGGATACAGCCACCGTGCGATTGACCAAAGTCCTGAGGAGCGCGTGGCTGATCCTTGCCCTGACTGCCCTTTTCCTCACGGCGGTGGTGGTCTATCTGGCATGGAACCAGGTGGCCGCGCCACGCATAGAAGGTTGGCAAGGGAGATATGTGATTCCGATTTTGCCGCTGTTGGCCTCAGCTCTGGCTAGCGCGTGGCTGCGCCAATTTCGTTGGTTAGCCTATGCTGCTCTCACGTTTTCTTGTCTCGCCAACGTCGCTTCCATCTTCTATCTCGTACGAGCCACCTGGCTCTGATGAGTCCTTGGCGGAAGCGCGAGAGTGAAGCCCGGTAGATTGAGCGATAAATTACGATTGTAGTAAGGATCCTGGCGTAACTCATTTTGCCAGCGAGATCGCAAGTAGGTGGCGCCTGAGGCCGGATCGGAAAGAAACTCGCTCTCCGAGTGCGCGAGGATGAGGTTAGCGTACGGAGTCCAGACTACCTGCCAGCTTCGCTCTCGTAATCGAAGACAAAAGTCGACATCGAAAAATTGATCAGGGAGATTTTGCTCATCAAAACCTTCCAGTCCGAGGAAGAGTTCTCGCCGCACGGCAAGGCACGAAGAGGACACCGCAGAGAGGTTCTGTTGAAGCCAGGCGCGATTGAAGTAGCCGGGATGTTCTCTCGGAAGTCCGCGAAAGGCGGGCGCAAAAACCTCGCCCAAACCGAGGATCAAACCCCCATCTTCCAAAAGGCCTTCTCGCGACCAGAGACGACCTCCCACGGCACCCACCTCAGGTCTCACCACATGACTAACGAGTTCCTCAAGACAACCTGTTTCGATCGCCTCGATCGGTCGGAGGATGAACAGCAGTATTTCACCCTGTGCCTTCTGGGCGGCTGCATTCGCCGCGGCGGCGTTGGCAGACGAGTTGATGACCTCGAATGTTGGGTAGGTAGTGTCTTCGAATGCCTTAAGGTTCGGAGTGATAATGCTGACGAACGGCGAGTTCTTGCGAACGCAATAGACCGTGCGATGTGATTCTGCATTTTGCGGACACGCTTCTGATTTTGCCTCGATGTTTTGCTGCGCAAAGTAACTGTTCAGCGCCCTACGGGCTGCGTGCCGCGCGTACGGTTTCGCATCGGGCTGATCAGCCAGGCTGCCTTTGACCATTCGCCAGTGATAAAGGAGGTGCGGGATATGATGGATCTGGTGCGGCTGAGAACGCGCGACGCAGCGAAGGGCGAGATCGTAATCCTGCGAGCCCTCATATCCCTCTCGGAATCCGCCAATCTCCCGGACCAGAGAGGTCCGGTAGACTCCAAGATGGTTCAGATAGTTCTGAGCGAGGAAGAGCTCTGGATTCCAATCCGGTTTAAAGAAAGGATTAGAGTGTATGCCTTGTTCGTCGAGAAAATCTTCGTCGGAATAAAGGATGTTTAGTTCCCGCTCTTGAGCAATGGCGCTAACCACTTCGGCGAACGCGTGCTCGGCCAAAACGTCATCCTGGTCCAGTAAAGCGCACCACTCCCCCCGGGCGAGTGCCAGTGCGGAATTAGAGCAAGCGGAGATATGACCATTCTCCTCGCGGAAATGAAGATTGATCCGAGGATGACCGCCCGCGAGGTCTTCCAGAAAGGGTCGGATACGTGAATCAGTCGAGGCATCGTCCACGAGGCAGATTTCCCAATTCTCATAGATCTGCTTACGAATCGAAGTGATCGCTTCGTCGATGAATTTTAGCTGCCCGTTATAGATCGGGAGAATGACCGAGATAAGGGGTTGATGCGCTAGCTCTCGAATCTTCTTACCCAACTCAACGCGTTCGGACGGGGTCAGGAGAGAATATCGTTCGAACCATTCCGGATAAGTCACAACGTCTTCTCCCGGATTAATCTCTCAAAAAGCGCAAGGAAGCGGAAACCTAACGCTTCCAGGGAGAAATGTTCTAAAAATGTTTGGGACGCTCTGGTGCCTAATGAAGCCAAGATAGACTCTTCGTTAATGCATAGACTCATCGAATGCGCCAGCGATTCGCTATCGTCGGGGGGAAATAACAGCGCATTGTCGCCATCTTGCAGCCATTCTGTAATACCTCCAACCTTGGCCGTGACGATGACTTTACCGAGACTCATGGCTTCAAGAATCGCCACCGGCATTGTTTCGTCGCGTGATGAACAGACGAGGACGTCGCTCTGTGCGATGGCCATCGCCGCTTCGTCATGGCTGAGGGAGTCGAGCAGGCTGACATTCGGCAGGCTCCTCGATTCGAGGGCGAGGCTCTCATAAAATGCGCGATCCAGAACTCGTCCGGCCATGACAAACCTGGCTCTAGCTCTGGTTGGCTCATTAAGTAAGGCGATAGCCCCGAGGAACACATCTTGTCCTTTGCGCGGCTCGTAGGTTCCCAGGAGGAGAAAGGTCAGCGGCTTGTTCCGACCGGCCGCAGGCTCATCCGCTCCTGTTAACGGCGGAATTCCGTATGGAATCACCTCGATTCTTCTCTCGGTCCAAGTGCCATAGAGGTAAGCCGTCCGTTGGGTCGGCATGACAACTGCGTCCGCCAGATCGAGGGTCGGGCGAATCTCTGGAACCAGTTCGATGAGGTGTTTGGCGACCAGGCTTTCATGGATATACCAGACCACTGGAATTCCCGCCACGCGCGCGGCCTGCACGGCTGACCACATGACAAGAGTGTTTGCGACAACCACGTCGAAGCGCTGGCAAAGAATGCTGAGGCTAGCGAAGTCGGGTGGCACTGATAAGTCGATCACCGGATGGATTTCAATGCCCGATCGCTCGAACTCGTCGGAAATTGGTCCCGACTCTGCGCTGCCGGGCTTTGGGACGGCAACGTTGACTTTCAAGCCTGCAGATTGGAGCCATCTGGCTAAGTGGAAGAGCTGGATTGGCGCGCCGCTCCAGGTCGTTTCATGAGCGAAAAAAAGGGCGCGGATGGGTCGGTCGTCTGACATGGTCGGAGCGTCAACGATATTGGAAGACTTCGAAGCGATACGGAGCGGTCTTAACGAACGCCCACGGAAGCGGTCCGCGAACGCTGCTGTAAAATCCAGTGCCCGTGCCCGGTGCGAATGCGGCCACCCAAGGCAGCACTGATCGAGTGATTTCTCGGCGCGGATTTGTTGGCCGACCAGGCGGCAGGCGGTCGGCATTATTAGAAGGAATCATGAGCAGATCGCCGGACCGAGTCGGTGCGCCCCTGGTCAGCGGTTTCGCGTTCCACTGCTCCATGTAGAATTGGAAGCCCCAGTGACTCTGAAACCAAATCGTTTTATCATAGTGGCGGAACCGCTTCTCGAGAGCTCGCGCACCCGCCCGGGAGGCATCGGCCTCATAATAGTCGGCCGTGGTAGTCATTAAGGAGACCAACAACGCTGCGGTAATGCCTATCATTTTGGCTGGAAAGGTAGGAGGCGATTTGGGCCTCTGTTCCCAGCTGCGTACAAGGAGAAGAGCTACCGCTGGCGCCATGGGGAGAATCGTTCTGGCCGTAATCGACCAATTCATAAAAGTGGCGAAAACAAAGGTGCCGAAGACCCAGGAGGCCAGGAGAAGAGACTCGGCATCGCGTCGGAGTGCCACATCTCGCAGAGTGAGTGCCAGAATTCCAAGTCCTACCGTGGCGAAGACGCATCCTTGCAATCCTATAGCCATAGCATTCCACGGGTCGATCTCAGCGGGCAACGGAACGTAAATCCAGAAAAGCCATCCAAAGAGCAATAATGAAGCTAGACTGATGAGAGCGGACCGTAGCCTCCGCAACGGGACAAGGAAGAGCGTGCTAATCAAACAACCACCAATGAAGGCGAAGCCTGTGAAGACTTTATTGGTCACGGGGATTCTTACGTCAACCGCAACATTGCGGAGGTAAACCATCGCGCCGGTGAAAAGCGGTGTTCCATATTTTTCCTTTGTGAGCACCTCGAAAGCAATCAAGGCGCTCAGGGGGACTGTCAGGAAGAGCAGGTTGGCGCGGAGTTTTCTGCTCCGGTAAATTGTGTAAAGGAGAAGAAGAGGAACCAGGCTGATACCGAAGTATTTGGTAAACGTAGCAGCCGTAATTAATAGGGCTGAGCACAAAAAGCCTGTCCACCGCTGCCGATCCATTCCATCGATCCAGAAATGGATGGCCCAGACCCAAAAAGCGACGAGGAATACATCGCACATCACGTGGGACGCGGAGATCAAGAAAACGGGGGTGAAGAGGGTCAGCACTGCCGCCGTTAGCGGCTCGCTACAAAATCGCCGAGCAAGTGAAAACGTTCCCAGGACGGCCCCTATCGCTGGGAGGAGGAAAGCAAGATGCATGACTACTTCCCCAAAGCCGAAGGCACTTCCGACGGCGGCCATGTAATAGGCGCAAAGCGGCGGATTCTGCATCGCGATCCACATAGGCTCGGCAGTTGAGGACCAGTGCACGACTGCTCCGTAAGGATCCAACGGATGCTTCACGATCTGTTGAGCCATCCAAAGAAAGAGTGGGTCATCGATGTCGTAAGCTTTGTTCAAGAAAGGAGCTAGAACGCCTACGGTTAGCGCGGCGAGAATGAGTGCCTGACGCTTGCAATTCATGTTCTCGAAACCCCGGATCTGGGCGCTAACCCAATAAAGATCACAAGTATGAGGACGGCCGACCAAAGTGGCAGAATGGGAAGGAGAAATCTGTCTTGGGTCGCGTCAAAGGCAGTCGCGTCCAGCCAAAACAACAACGATCCGCGAAGGAAAATTGCCGTCGTGAGCAGGGTGATACCGAGCAGAATACCACTCTGATTTGCCAGCCGACGTCGAGAGACTAAAAGACTAACGAGGGCGACCCCTGCGAGAATGTGCAGTAACACCATGACCAGCCAATGAAAGCGACCGATCGTTTTCTCGACGGACACTGCCAACCCCTGGCGGGGCAAAGTGCCCGCGCTCCGGCGCCATGTCATTCGGTCGTAGAGAGCCGCCTCCTCTTTCGTCAGGATCGTGTCGTCGCTGATCCCAACGATGTTCCATTGCCCGAAAACCCGGGCGCCGACTCGCAAAGCTGAGGCCGGGAGGCGCCCTCCGGCGCCGCTTTGGGAAAAAGGATCTAGGAATCCATCAAGCACGAACCTGGTCGGCAGCCGCCCCGTGTCACAGGCACGCTTGATCTCTTCCGCGGCCTTCGTAAAGAAGCGACGAGCAGCCTTGGAGGACGAAAAGTACCCCTCGGCGGCGGCGGCTTGTCGTGTCGCCCAAACAATCCAGCCGACGCCGATCTCGTTCGCTGTCCCAGTTCGTCGATAGGTCTCAACTCTCCAGGATTCCCCTAGAGGTCCGGTGAGGGGCGCGCGGAGTTTGGCAAAAGTAGGGCTGACGGCAAAGGCGCGCTGAATGGTATCAGTCGTGATCGGTGCATACGGCTTCGGTTCGGCGGGCTTAATGCGAAGGAGGCTATGATATAAGGACTGAAAGACTGGCGCCGTCATCTCGGAACGCGCGAAGGAACCGAAGACTGATCTATTGACGGTATAGACAGAAAGAATAAGTGTAGTTGCGGTGAGCCACACGACTATGATCGTCCTGTAGTTCTGACTCCTGTGCAGACCAGGAAGACTGAATCTTCTAATGTAGAAAGCAAAGATTGTGGTCAGGGCGAGTAAGAGAAAAAGCAATAATCCCTCCTCGCGAGTATTCCATAAGATCGCTATGGCGACGCCTGTGCCAAAAGCTTGCCAAAAGCCTGGTCGGGCTAGAACAAACAGTAATCCGCCGAGAACCAGCCAAAGCATCGCGGCGTAGAACGTGTCAGACATCGAATAGTCATTTTCTTGGTATGCGATGGGATGGAGGCAGATAAGACTGAAAGAGAGAAGGCCAGCCAAGCGGCTGACGCCCAACGACCGCAAGCCGAAGATGAGGATCAAGGCACCTCCCAGCTGAAGGAGTTCAATGGCTAGACGGAGCGGAAGGTGTATAAGCTGAATGAGTGCGATCCATAGCGGATAGGCACAAGGCCGAATGAAAGCGATCCAATCGTAGGGAGTGCCCCAGTACCAATGGGAAGCCGAACGGATATACCAGAGAGCGTCGTATTGCGTTGCGCTTCCCGCAATCTCCTCGCCGTGCACGAGCCAGAGTTTAAGTCCGATTACGATGGCCAGCGCCAGGAGATAGGCGTGGCGGCTGAGGGAGGGACGAGTCACCTTAGCGGTGGGCCACGGTCTTAGGTTTCGATTTATGGTTTAAAAGCGCCAGTAACCGGCGTCCGCCAGTGCCCAGAAGGCCAGTTTTGTGCACCCTCCACACGATTGTGTGTCCGTTCCCAACTTTGTCGTCCGTTTCCTGGCTGGCGACTTCTTCCAGTTGCGAGCGAAAGTGGGATTGGTTGAACCAGACTCCGATCTCTTGGAGAAGTGCGAGGGAAAAGACCGTGTGGTGTCCGCGACTGCTGCCGGGTGGTTTAGTTTGGCCGGCCATTCGGCGAAACCGTTCGTAAGTCTCGGCGAGCGAAGCCAGGCGCGTGACGGGTCGGCCCTTGTCCGATTCCGCGGCCTCGCGTTTAGGCACGATGACAAAAATATAACCACCGGACTTCGTTACTCGGACCCACTCCTCGAGAGCGGCCAAGGGTTCCTGGAGGTGCTCCCAGACGTGCGAATGAAGAACGAAGTCTGTGCTTCCATCCGCGACGGGAATCTTCGCCGCGTCGGCCGCGATGTGGATCGGGGCCACGTCGCCGCAATGATCTAATTGCGATTGGCGGAAAAACTCGTGATCGATCGGATCGTGCTCGGGGGAAAGGCCGACGTTCTTTGTTTGCAGACCGAAAGGATTATGGGCGGCAGGTCCGATTTCCAGACCCTTAAGACCATCCAGGAGACGATGCGCAAGCTGCGATTCCTGAAAGATAACCGGCGTTTTTCCAATGGGCATGTCTGGCGTCCGGAAGCTCCCTTCGAGAATTCACCACCGCTCAGGACAACTCAAGCGGAAATCCTTGCCCATGTCGAGATGATCACGAGCAATCCGGGCTTGCGCATCGGGGGCGGAGCTTGAAGTTGCACGCTTATGGCAACCGAGGCGAATCAGCGTTCCCTCGCTTTCGCGACCTCGAAAGAGCCGCGCCTTTGGTGGCATCGACTGCCGCGAAGTCGTTACGTTCCACCCATTTATGCGACTCTGAGCGACGCGGAATGGGACCTTCTCCAGGAATGGTTTACAGAAACGACCCGGCAAAATCTGATCGGCGAATGCGTCGTGCCAATCATGTCGATCTTGCAGGGTCTGATCATGGGCAGCGGGATCCAGCGGATCGTGCAGCTTGGGACGCACGCCGGCTATTCGTCTTTGTTGCTTGGATTTTCTTTGCGGCAGATGCAGGCGCAGCATGGGCTTTTCAGCTTCGAAATTGACGAACCGCTTTGCCAATTTGCGCGGGAATGGTTAAGCCGCGCTGGACTTGAATCGTATGTGAGGGTCGAGCTGCGGAGCTCCCTCGATCCCCTGGCATCTGAGCTGGCCCGGGATTATCTGGGCGGTGCGCCTGAGCTGGTCTTCCTCGATAGCTCGCACGAATACCAGCAGACCCTCGACGAACTCGCGGTGTGGTATCCCGGACTTTCTCCCGGCGGCATGATCGTGCTGCATGATACGAGTGAGTTTGCGGCCAGCTTTGATGTCACACGGGAGGGAGGCGTTCATCGCGCGCTGCGGGAATGGCGCGAGTTGCACCCGGACATTGAGGTTATCTCGTTAAATCGAACGGTCCCCGCCATGGAAACGCCCGGGATGGTTTATCAGGATTTTTGCGGAGTTGGCTTGATTCAGAAGCCAGTCTAACGAGTCTAAGGCTCGAAGTATGCATCCTAGTTCCTACGACCGGATGGCAGAGTTTTGCCATGATTATCTGGAGGCCCGGAAGAATGAGCCATTGACGATCATCGATCTGGGGAGCTGCGACTACAATGGCTCTTACCGGCCAATCTTCGAGCGTAAGCCATGGCGTTACATCGGAGCTGACCTCTCCCCGGGCAAAAATGTCGACCTTATCCTGCGCGAACCTTACCATTGGCGGGAGCTCAAGACCGAGAGCGTGGATGTGCTGGTCTCAGGCCAGACCTTTGAACACACGGAGTTTCTCTGGGAGACGATGCTGGAGATCGCGCGGGTCCTGAAGCCGGCCGGTCTGTGCTGCATTATCGCGCCGGCTACCGGGAACGAGCATCGTTTCCCGGTTGATTGCTGGCGCATTTATTCAGATGGCTTTCGCGCGCTGGCTCGTTACGCGGGGCTGGAAGTTCTCCTGGCCCACACCCACTGGAAAGAGCTGGAGAAATACGACGACGAAAGCAACAAATGGCATGAGTCGATCCTGGTTGCGCGGAAATTGCGGGAATCGTTAGGCAAACGGACTCGGAGAGGTTTGTTCGCCATCGCCAGACGCTGGCTTTATCCGGTCCCGCAGAAGATCGAGGCGGCGGTGCAGGTCTATTATACCGGCGATGGAGGCCACAGCGAGGAAGCCTCACTGGTAGTGGGCGTGAAAGAGGGCGACTGGCAGGATCTTGTCGTTCCGCTTCCTGCGGGCGCGGGAGCCCGGCCGTTGCGCATCGATTTCATGCACTCGCTCGATTATGTCGAGATCGCGCGGATGGCTCTTCGCACAGATGCGGGGACCTACTTCTCCTGCGCGACCAAAGCGGAATTTGAACAGATCACCGTGGCAGGGGATGCGGAGCGATTGTCACACGCGGAGCATCTCCGTTTACGGATTGTGGGTGTCGACCCGCAGCTCTATCTGCCTGTTTTAGACGTAGACCCAGGAGTCACAGGTCTCCGCGTGGAACTGCGGCTTCGGCTACTCGAATCGTAGGAGCAGACGATGACGACCCAGGGTATTGGTCCTTACTCCTCTGTGTCGCGATTCTCGTCCCGGGCAGCACTCGCCGGGGCGGTGGGCTCGCGCAGCGGCCGCGAAAGGTCGTCTTTCACGCGGTCGAGGATGCCGTTAACGAAGCGACCTGAATCAGGTCCACCGAACTCCTTGGCCAGTTCGATCGCTTCGTTGATGGAGACTACGGGTGGAATGTCGTCCCGATAGAACATCTCGAAAATTCCGAGTCGCAAAACATTGCGGTCCACTGGGGAGATGCGCCTAAACTCGTAGTTTTCGCAATAGCGAGTGATGCGTTCGTCGATCTCCGGCAGGTGCGCGAGCATGCCTTCGATAAGCGGTCGGGCAAAGAGCTGCACGTTGTTCTTGGCCGGGCATAGCTCCCAGAATTCCTCGATCGTTTCCGGCCCTTCGCCTCCGTGCAGGTCCCGCCAGAAATGAAATTGGAGCGCTGCTCGGCGCGCGGAGTGACGTCGGCCCATATTATCTCCGTAGCTCGGCGAGCAGGTGGGCCATCTTGAACGCCGTGCGGGCGGCTTCCGTGCCTCGATTGATCTTTTCTTCCAGACAACGTTTCCGTGCCTGGTCTTCGCTTTCCAGAGTCAGCACGGCGTGGATGACTGGAACGCCACATTCGAGGGCGATTTCCTGAAGCGCCTGAGTCACGGTTGCGCCGATTTGTTGGGCGTGGGCGGTTTTGCCTTCCAAAATCACGCCTAACGCTACCACCGCGTCGACCTTTCCCTTGGTGGCCAACTCACGCACGACAATCGGAATTTCAAACGCGCCGGGGACACGGTGTAGCGCGACGCTGGAAGCCGGCGAAAGAAGATGAAGCTCGTCGGTGCAATGGTTGATCAGTCCATCGACATATTTGGCGTTGAACTGGCTCGCGACGAGCACGAACCCGCGTTTCACGCTGAGCACCCGCGGACGCGGCGGAACGAATTGCGACATTTCTTGTGCGATCGCCCGCTAGAGCAGGTGACCCATTTTCACTCGTTTGGTTTCGAGATATTTGGCGTTATGTGGATTCGGCTCGCTGCGAATCGGCACCTGCTCGACCATCTGGATGCCGTAACCTTCAAGCCCGACCACCTTCTTCGGATTATTGGTCAGGAAGCGGAATTTCCGCACGCCGAGATCGTAGAGGATCTGCGCACCGATGCCGTACTCGCGCAGGTCGCCGGCAAAGCCGAGCTTGGCGTTGGCTTCAACGGTATCGAGCCCTTGTTCTTGCAATTTGTAGGCGTGGATTTTGGCCGCGAGCCCTATTCCGCGGCCTTCCTGGCGCATGTAGACGAGCACGCCGCCAGCTTCGCTGATCTGCGCGAGCGCAGCGTGCAATTGATTCCCGCAATCGCAGCGGCGCGAACCGAAGACGTCGCCGGTGAGACACTCGCTGTGCACGCGCACCAGAGTCGGTTTGGTCTTGGAAATCTTGCCTTTTACGAGGGCGAGATGGTGCGTGTTATCGACGGTGGAGCGATACATGTGCAGGTCGAACTCGCCATAATCGGTCGGCAATTTCACCACCTGCTCGCGCTCGATCAGCTTCTCACGCAGGCGGCGATGCGCGATCAGGCTTTGGATGGTGCAGATCCGCAATTTGTGCTTCTTCTTGAACTGCATCAGCTCCGGCAGGCGCGCCATGGTGCCGTCGTCATGCAGGATTTCGCAGAGAACTCCGGCCGGTTGCAGCCCCGCGAGCCGCGCGAGATCGACCGCGGCCTCGGTGTGACCGGCGCGCCGCAGCACGCCGCCTTCTTGGGCGCGCAAGGGAAAGATGTGGCCCGGCTGCACCAAGTCTTCCGGGACTGATTTCGGGCGCGCGAGGGTGCGAATGGTGGCGGCACGATCGTGCGCGCTGATTCCGGTGGTGACGCCTTTCGCCGCATCGACCGAGACGGTGAAGTCGGTTCGATACATTTCGCGGTTTTGCGCCACCATCCGTTGCAGACCGAGTTGATCGGCCCGCTCGGTCGAGATCGGCACACAGATGAGACCGCGCCCGTGCATGGTCATGAAATTAATGGCCTGCGGGGTGGCCTTTTCCGCCGCCATGATGAGGTCGCCTTCGTTCTCGCGATCGGCGTCGTCGGTCACGACCACGATCTTGCCGTCCGCGAGATCGCGCAGCACATCGTCAATCGTGTCGAATTGGAAGGCTTCCGTAGCCTGAATGATCACCCGCTACCATTGCCGTCGCGCCCGCCCTCGGCAATGGGAATTCACTTGGCACTCGTCGCCACGACCGCCTCGGGCCGGTAGAGATCGCGGTTGCTCCCCTGGAACTCAGCTTTCAGCTTCACCTGGAAATGCGCGAGGTCGACCAAGTCCCAGCGAGTGAATTTCCAACGGCCATCCTGACGAGGTACGTGCTCGAAACCTGCGATGAGATGGACAGCGTCATCGAGCACTTTGTTGGTCGATTTTTTTGGCTCGAAATAAAACGTACGGAAGCTGCTGGCCCGGCTGCCCGCGGCGTAGAGTTTCGGATCGAGATAATAAACGCGCTTGGTTTTCTCCTCCACGATCCGGAGATCGGGATAACCGGAGCGCTGTATGCGGCCATCGGCGGTGTGCGGGAAGTCGCAGCTTAGTCCCGGGGCTGCGTCGAGCAGTCGACGAAGAAGGTTTTCGAAGTGACTGCTGACTTCATTGATGCGGGCGACCCTGTGAATCTCGCTTGCATCGGCGTTCAACTGCCTAACGACTTCGTCGAGGACCTTCGAGATTTGCTTCAGGACCTGGTTATCCATGTCGTCCTGGCGATCGAGTGGCCGCACCTCGTGGCCGGTAGTGTCATGAATAACTTCGGCAAAAGGGATGCCGCGAAGCTGTGAGTCCTCCTCAAGAAGCCACGGGATGAGCCTATCGACCGGGTTTTGGGCCAGCAAGCCGGTCGCGCTCGAGAGCATCACGCAGAGCAGGGCGATCGATCGCATGGTGCGATTGAACCGGGGCGCGTTTCCGACGGCAAGGCGAATTCAAGCCGCGGCCCCGGCGGCCTTCCTCCTGCACGCGGGCGCGAAGGGTGCGTAGAGAATTGCGAAGAAGAGCAGGGCGAGGATTTCCAGTTCCA
>JBPCLK010000088.1:0-7025 GCA_051003355.1 Chthoniobacterales bacterium
GAAAAGCTCGGGCGTTTCCTTTCCCAAGTCTCGCCCAAACGGGTCGAGAGCTTGCACATCAACTACAGCGGCAAAGTGAACGAAGTCGATACCACGGCGATCACCCGCTCGATCCTGAAAGGCTTTCTGCGGCTCGCGGGCGGCGACGACGTGAACGAGGTCAACGCGCCGGCTTTTGCGAAGACACTAGGGATCAAGATCATGGAGACGCGGCTGAGCGCGCCGGGCGATTACACCGATCTGCTCGAGCTGACGGCGGAGGCGGAAGGGAAAACGCTCTCCGTGGCCGGTGCCTTTTTTGGCGTAACTCCGCGGATTGTCAGCATCAATAGCCGTCCGGTAGAAGCTCGCCCGCAAGGCGTGGTGCTGGTGCTGGAAAACACCGATCGACCCGGCATGGTGGGACGAATCGGAACGTTGTTAGGCGCACACGGGGTCAACATCGCGACCATGTCCTTGAGCCGAAACCAGGCGGGCGGACGTGCTCTCACCGTCCTTAATCTGGACACCGCGCCGCCGCCCGAGTTGTTCGCCGAGATCGCTGCGAGCGACGACATTCACAGTGCGCAAGTGGTCGAATTGTAGCCAGATAATCGTTGCCGACGCTAGGCTCGTTTACTAGCGTAAGAGTATGACCTCTTTATCGGCCATCATCACCACCATCGTCATCGGTCTCGTCGTGGGCGTGATCGCCAAACTGCTCATGCCGGGGAGAGATCCGGGCGGTTGTATCATTACCATTTTGCTTGGTATCGCAGGTGCCTTTGTCGGAACCTGGCTGGGCAAAATGTTCTGGGGCCAGAATTACGCAGCGGGTTGGATCATGTCCATCGTGGGCGCGATGATTTTGCTGCTCATCTATCGGATGATTGCCGGGCGCCGCAGTTAGAGGCGCGGGGTTGGAGGGGACGACCGCTGTGTCGTCCAAGAATTGGGGACAGGACAGCACCCGTCCCTCCAGGCGCGATGGGACTATTCGACGGTCACGCTCTTGGCCAGATTGCGAGGCTTATCCACGTCGCGGCCGAGGGCGACCGCGAGATGATAGGCGAAAAGCTGGAGCGGGATCACAGTTAAAACCGGCATGACCACGTCCTCGGCGTCGGGGACGGTGATGATGTCGTCAGCGATACCCTTGAGTTTGGTAGCGCCGCTCTCTGTGGTCACGGCAATGATCGGGCCTTTGCGCGCGCGCACCTGCTCGATGTTGTTCAGGTTCTTGGAAAACACGGCGTCGTCCGGAGCGATGAAGACGGAGGGCAGCTCCGGTTTTACCAGCGCGATGATGCCATGTTTCAGTTCCGCGCTCGGGTGGCCTTCGGCGTAAAGGTAGGTGATTTCCTTGAGCTTGAGCGCCGCTTCCAGGGCGATGGGAAAATTGAGCTGTCGACCGAAGAAGAGCATGCCAGGGGCATCGACATATTTCTCCGCGACCGCCTTGATCTGTCCGCTCATTTTCAGGACTTCCTCGATCTTGTCGGGCAAGCCCTCCAGCGCCTCGATGAGGCAGCTGCCTTCCGCGGTAGAAAGATGCCGCATCCGGCCTAACAATAAGCCGATGAGCGTCAGGATAACGACCTGGGAGGTGAAAGACTTGGTGGCGGCCACGCCGATTTCCGGTCCGGCATGCATGTAAACGCCGCCGTCGCTTTCCCGCGCAATGGTGCTGGCGACGTTGTTGCAGATGCCGAGTGTGCGATAGCCTTTGCGCTGACTCTCACGCAGGGCGCCGAGGGTGTCCGCCGTCTCGCCGCTTTGGCTGATGGCAAACACCAGAGTGTCGCGCGCCATGGGGCTGTTGCGATGTCGGAACTCGCTCGCGTACTCCACTTCCGTGGGGATTTGCGCGAGTTTTTCGATCAAATATTCGCCCACCATGCCGGCGTGCAGTGCGGTCCCGCAACCGGTGAGCACGACCCGGCCGACGTCGCGCAGTTCCGATGGCGTCATGTTTAATCCGCCCAGCTTGGTGGTGCATTCTTCCGGGCTCAGCCGTCCGCGCATGGCATCACGGACCGAGCCGGGTTGCTCGAAGATTTCCTTGAGCATGTAATGAGGGTAGTCGCCCTTTTTAATGTCTTCGGCAGTGAACTCGACCTTGCTGATGGCGTGCTTGCCCCGCTCGCCGGCTAATGAGCTGATCTCAAACTTGTCGCGCCCGACGGCGACGAGGTCGAAGTCGTTGAGGTAAACCGCGTCGCGGGTGTGCGCGACGATCGCGCTCACGTCGCTGGCCAGGAAGTTTTCATCTTTCCCGACGCCCAGCACGAGCGGGCTGCCCCGGCGCGCGCCCACGATGAAATCGGGAATATCCGCGTGCAGCAGCGCGATGCCGTAGGTGCCGATGACCTGTTGCAGGGCAGTGCGCAGGGCTTCGACGAGGAGCGCTTTATGCCGGCGCGGATCGGAAACTCCGACGGCCGAGTCGGTGTAAATTTTTCCGACCAGGTGAGCCAGTACTTCAGTGTCGGTTTCTGAGCTGAAATGATGCTCGCCTTCCTGCAGGAGGCTTTCCCTGATCTGCTTGTAATTCTCGATCACGCCATTGTGCACGAGGGCCAGTTTGCCGCTTTGGTCGAAGTGCGGATGAGCGTTTTGATCAGTTGGTTTCCCGTGCGTGGCCCAACGAGTATGGCTGATGCCGTAAGTGCCGGTGGCCGGTTCTTCCGCGAGCAATTTCGAGAGACCGGCGATACGTCCCGCGCATTTGCGGGTCTCGATGTGATCCTCATCCACGATGGCTACGCCCGCTGAGTCGTAGCCCCGATATTCGAGTCGGCGCAGGCCATCGAGCAGGATGGGGGCTGCTTCCGCTCGACCGACGTATCCGACAATGCCACACATAAAGTTAGGGCGAAGGGTGACACCGACGGCCTCTCGGCGCAAGGAAGGGCCTTACCATCAACCGATACCTGAGCACGGGCCCCGAATAGAACCTTTTGTGAGTCGAAAAGAGGTCGCAGACAGGTAAGGAAATTGTCATACTTCGGCTTGCCTACACCCTCTTGATTCAGTGTAAGCTGGCCCTGTGGCCACGAATCAAAAACCTTCACTCCCGCCGGGCACAACGCAGCGCACGCTCTCGATCATCATGGGTGGCGGGGCCGGGACGCGTCTCTTTCCGCTGACCAAAGATCGGGCTAAACCGGCGGTGCCGTTGGGCGGTAAATATCGCCTGGTCGATATCCCGATCAGCAATTGTCTCAATTCCGGCCTGCGCTCGATTTACGTGCTGACGCAGTTCAACACGATGTCACTGCATCGCCATATCCAGGCGAGCTACAAGTTCGACAATTTTTCGCGCAGCTTTGTCGACATTCTCGCCGCTCAGCAGACGCCGCTCAGCACGCAATGGTATCAGGGCACGGCCGATGCCGTGCGCCAGAACCTGCGCTATTTTCTCGAGCAACCTTACGATTACTTCCTCATTTTGAGTGGCGATCAGCTTTACCGGATGGATTTCCGCGTCCTGCTCCACCAGCACATTCGGTGCGGGGCGGACATCACGCTCGCGGTCACGCCGGTGCAGCGAACTGCCGCGTCAAATTTTGGAATCATGCTCAGTGGATCGGACCACCGCATCACCCGGTTTGAGGAGAAACCAAAGGAGCCGGAGCTGCTCGACGAATTGAAACTGGACCGCGAGACGCTGGCCAGCATCGGGAAGCAGCCGGAGGAAGAACTCTACCAGGCTTCCATGGGCATCTACGTTTTTAACCGGCAGGTGCTGATCGATTGTCTCGAAGGCGACCTGGATGATTTCGGGAAACATGTGATCCCTACGGCCATCGGCGAGCGGCATGTGAATGCCTACATCTTCGAAGGATATTGGGAAGACATCGGAACCATTCGCGCTTTTTACGACGCGAATCTGGATCTCACCAACGCGGTCCCGCATTACAGTTTTTTTGAAGCGCAGGCGCCGATCTATACGCATCCGCGTTTCCTGCCGGGGAGCAAGATCAACGGCGCCACCCTGCGCCAGGCCATCATCTCGGACGGCTGTCTGATTTCAGATGCGCACATCGAGCGCAGCGTGATCGGCGTACGAAGCGTCATCCGGGGCGGTGCGACCATCCGTAACAGTGTGATCATGGGCGGCGACCACTTTGAGGCAGCCGTGGCGGACCCGGGCGGCGATGTGCCTGCCATTGGGATCGGCCGCAACTGTGTGATCGATCGAGCGATCATTGATAAAAATGCCCGGATTGGCGATGGCGTCGTCATCACGCCGGAAGGCAAGGACGCGAATGTGGACGCGTCGAATTATTATATCCGAGACGGTATCGTGGTGGTGCCGAAAGATGCGGTCATCCCGGCCGGTTTCTGGATTTGAGGAAAGCGTTGAACGCGTCGGCTACTGACCCGGCGCGCTGCCCGTCAGGCCGCCGCCTGCGCCGCCAATGCCGCCAGGGACGTTGGCTCCACTCTCCCATTTGGCAGGTTTGTTCCACGGAATCGCGGATTCCCTCTGCGCGTCGGGATCATTAATTAACGCGGTGCGCGGTTGGTCGGTCGCGCACGAAGAGAAAAGAGCCGCGGCACTGCCCGCGAGGACGATCGTGAGACTGAGCTTGAGCCGGCTACGAGTTATTACTTCCTGCATAAATGACGGTATCCCCGGGCTGCACTTGGACGCCACGCGCCAAGCTGTTGGTCATGATATCGCCTATGGAGGTTGTCGGTTCAACTGAGGAGATGCGGATCTTCCCGATCAGGGCGCCCTGGCGCATGATCAACATCTCGGAGTTAGGTACCACGCCTTGCCGGTCTCCCAGGTTGAGCACGACAAAATTGTAAGCCTGATTCACTGCCAGCACGGTGCCATGCACGCCGGGGGCGTTGACGCCTGAGGCGCGCCGTTTCTTCTCGACCTCGATCGCGACTGCGCGATCCTGGGCAGCCTTCACCTTGTCGGCGAGGATGGTTTTCTCCTCTTCGGCCGCGGCCAGCTGTTGCTTGGTCTCGTCCAGCATCGCTTTCAGTTCGCCAGGGGACGTGTCTTCCGAGGCGCCCGGCGCACTCCCTGCCGTGGTATCGGCCACCTGCCTCTGGAGATCGTCGATTTGGCTTTCGCTCGTTTGCAGTTTGGCTTCGAGGCCCGCCTTGTCGCTCTGCGCCTTGCTCAACTCGGCCTCGGTGCTCGCGGCCCTGGCTTCCGCCGCTGCCATCTTTGTCTGCGCCAGGGTGAACTCCGCCTCCCGCATCTTCAATTTTCTGGCGCTCGCGGCGCGGAGCCGGTCGGCCATTTCACGCGCCGAGCTCGCCGTCACCAGTTCACCGCGCAGCCCTTTGATTACGTTTGAATTCAGATATCCCAGAACCAAGGACCCCATAAGGAGAAGGAGAGAGAAGCCAAGCAGGGTACGAGATTGCGTCCTGAGCGGGACAGGGGAGAGACTGTTCACGGGAGATCTGGAGTCTGGAGGGCCTGGGATAAAAATTGCAACAGCAATTTTTCGAGTCTTCGAGGAACAAAGCCCGGCGGACTCAGAACGTGCTATCACATTCGGCAATTGCTTCACTCGCTCTTCCGGCCTATAGCAACTGCCTCATGGGTCAACAACACCGAGTCAAAGTGAAGCGCCGTCGTCGCAAGGCGTATGTCGAGCGCAAGCGCGTCGCGGCTAAAGCTCCCCGTCGTCCGGCAGCCAAATCGCGGTCCAAGAAAGCGCCACCCGCTGCGGCCGCCAAGAGCGTGCCCGCGGAAGACGCGGCTTGATGGCATGAGGGCGGCCGCCCTATGGTGAGCGGTGTCGCCGCAATATCTTCTGGTCGACGGCCATAGCGTCATCTTCGCGTGGCCGGAGCTGCGCCGGCTGCATGAACGCCGCACCTCGCTGGCTCGGGACGCCCTCGTGAGTCAGTTGCGCGATTACCAGGACTGGAGCGGAATCCATGTCGTGGTCGTCTTCGACGGGCGCGGTGCAATCGTTTCCCACGAATATCACCCGGGCGAGATCCAGATCTTTTACTCGCGGGCCGGCCAGACGGCCGACTCCATCATTGAGCGGCTGGCCAGCAAATACGCCGAACGCTACCGGCTGATCGTCGCCACGGGCGATTATCTCGAGCAGGAAACCGCGAGCGCGTCAGGGGCCGAGACGCTTTCCCCCGAGGGCTTGCGCTCGCTGCTGCGGGATGTCCGTCCTCGTTAGGCTGCGCCGAGCAGTGCCGGGCTTGGACGAAGGAGTGATTCTCGCCGCGCTTTTTGCCGGCAGGTGGCCAGAACGCGCGCGAGCACGCAATAGAGTTGTTCGATGGGCAGGTTTTTGCTCACGTAACCGTTGGCGCCAGCCCGCAGGGCGGCGTGCATCTTTTCTTCTTCGTAGCCGACTCCTGTGAAAACGATGATGGGAAGATTCGGCTGCAGATCGTGGATGTAGGAGATGAGCGAAATGCCGTCCACCTTCGGCATGTTGAGGTCGACTACGACCACTTCACAATCATTCATTTCGAGCCAGACAGCGGTCTGGAAACCTTCCGTGAGGGTGGCGCAGGTGTGGCCTTTCTGTTGCAGGTAAGTGGCGAGAAAACGGGTGATGGAAGGGTCATCATCGATGACTAGGAAATCGGCGCGGTCGCGATTGAGTATTTTCATAAGCAAAAAGCTGGAGGTTTATGGATCTCCTATAATTTCTATAACCACTTAAGCAGTAATCCTGCCACGAGCTGCCACGGATTTGTTTCGCGCGGGGAAACGGAGCCTCGCCAGGCGTCTCGAAGCGCAGGTGGAAGTGGTCCGGTGCATCGAGAATGGTTTCAGAAGAGCACCTTTACCCCTTGCAGCGGAGGAAGGAAAAGCGAGCGCCTAACGAACGTCTCTGCTTCTCCTAGAGCGGGAAAAATTTTCGTTGAAGAGCGACGGGCCAGACCGCAGCGTAAACGCCAAATGTCTCGCGAATACACGCTCCAGCGCGCCCCTTCCGCGTCGACAATCAGCATCGATTACGCGAGCGAGCTCAACGAGCAGCAGCATGCCGCCGTCACCGCAGCGCCGGGCCCGCTCCTCGTCATAGCCGGCG
>JBPCLK010000089.1:0-10667 GCA_051003355.1 Chthoniobacterales bacterium
CTCCGCCGCATCCTCGCTAAAATCGGCTACGTCGTGGAACACGCCGACACGATCGGCGCGGCCCGGAAGCTCGCCGCCGAAAAGCATTTCGACTTCGTCATGAGCGACGTGGGCCTGCCGGATGGAAGCGGCCTCGAACTCATGCAGCACCTCAGTGCCACCTACGTGCTGCGCGGAATTGCCCTGAGCGGCTTTGGCACCGACGAGGATTTGGCCGCCAGCCACGCCGCCGGGTTTTCTGAGCATCTAACCAAACCCATCGACTGGGATCGTCTTCAGGAGGCGATCAGTCGCCTAACGAGCACCTCGTCGGCCAGGGGAAAAGCCACGCTCAATCAAGATTAGCGGCTGCGCGCTCGCGGCCCTGCAGCTCGAGCACCATCCGCTTGATGTGGCGGTATTTCGTGTGTGAGGCCAATTTGCGCAGGCTGGCCTCCCGATCGCCCCATTGCACCACCTGGATCATCTCCTGGCGCACACCCCAATTATTCATATTGCGCGTCGACGCCATGTAGAGGTCGATCGTGTTGCGCCCGGAAAGCGCCCAGCCGTAATCCTCGACCCGGTAAAGTTGCCCGGTCGAGAGCACGCGGAAGATCGTTCCGGCTGGCCAACGCGCCCAATCGGCCGCCGCACTTCCGTAGATTTGATTGGAAAATCGATCGCCCGAAAAAGGCTGCGAAGGCGTGACGTAGGCAACCGACTGGTAACCGGATTGCGGCCCTCGAAAAACGTTGTCGGCCACAGGGATCGCTCGCGGAACCGACGGGAACGGCGCCGCGTGGAGCACGCCACCGAGTGCGGTGCGGTTGCCATACTGGCGGTGATCCGACTCCGAATCGGTGTAGGCGGTCGTGCGAACCTGCTGGAAGTCCGCGCGGGCGAGCGGGCGTTCGTATTCAGGCAGGCTGCGCGTGGTGCCGCAGGCGCCTAACGACAACGCGGCCGTCGCGGCGAGCAGGGCAGGATAAATTCTCATTCTCAAATGAGTCGGGAAGTTATTAACAGTTATTCACAAGCACAACAAGCGACGTTTTCCCGAGAGCGCCGGCGCCCATTTTCTTGGCGCGAAACGCTTCAGCGCAGGATCGACGACGGCGTAAAGTCGGCGTCGGTCAAGCTGACGTCGTGCTTGATGCCGGAGCCGTTCAGTTCCGTCACGGTGTTCTTGCGCGGGCCGTGCACAATCAGACGCGCGGGAATCTGGCGGTGCTGATCGTCGGGCATGACACGATCGGTGTCGATCCGGCGGATGAGTTTGCCCGAGGGAGAATATTTCTCGACGCGCATCGGCACCATGCGGCGGAGATCGATCCAACTGCGCACTTTGCCGTAGATCGTCTGGGAGGAGGAGTCGGGCTTTGATTCGAGAATCTGGCAGCTCACCCGGTCGATCGTCTCGGTGCCGACGAGCGACTGGCTTTTCCAGGCAAAGAAATTTTCCACCGCATCCTGGTAAGCGAGGTCGCTCTCGAGCAACCCGTCGCCCATCTCCTAGGGCTTGAGCGCACGGACTTTATTCGTGGGCTCGATGACCGAACCGGTCGGCGCTTGGCCCGCCTTCTGGTGCAGGATCACTCCGTTGCCTTTCTGATCGTTAGGCCAGATGACGGAGTAGGCCAGGTCGGTCCCGCCCTCCGTGCGCCGCTGCTTGATTTGCAATTGCATCACGCGCTTGCCGCCTTCGTTTGTTCGGATTTCCAGTTGGGTGCGAATGCTGGCGCTCCCGTGATTCGCGGCTTCCATCTTAGAGGCCAACTCGTCGGCCGACATGGCTGCCGCGGGCGCGGCAGGTTCCGCCGCGGCCAGAGAACCGATCGAGAAGAGAGTGAGGCCCGCGGTGAAGAGGAATAGCTTTTTCATAGAGAATCGATCGGAAAGACGGTCGTGACGAAAGTGGACGTGCGGAAGCGCGTCCTTCCGGAGGGACATGCTTCCGCATGTCCAGAATCAAGAGCGAGCCGCAACTTATCGTTAGGTTCCATTAGCCCGCTTGCAAGGCCTGGCTGGGCGCGAGGCGGGAGCTGCGCCAGGCGGGATAGAGTCCGCTCAAAACACCAACCGCGACCGCGATGAGCACGGACAGCCCCAAGAGCGGCAAGCCGAGATCCGGCTGGAGCAGACCGCGGAGGGCGGGCGTTTGCCCGAGCGCCTGCACGCCGAGCGCGCCGATGGTCACGCCGACCACCCCCCCGAAAAATCCGAGAAGCGCGGACTCATACAACACCATGCGAATGATGCGTCCGCGCGTCCAGCCAACCGCGAGGAGCACGCAAATTTCATGGGTTCGCTCGAAGACAGTCATGAGCATCGTGTTCATCACGCCCAGGACGCCAACGAGCACGGCGAGCAGTGAAGTGCCCCAACTCATCGCCCGGACCATGCGAAATCCTTCGCTGTTGCTAAGGTGATCAGCGACGGTCACAGCGCGCACTTCCGGGACTTGAGTCTGGATTCTCTGAATCAGGTCGCGCATTTGGGCCTCGGTCATACCGGGCGTGACGCGGACGTCGATCGCGTTGATCTGGTTCGGCGAAGCAAGAATTTTTTGCAGGAGACTGAGAGACAGGATGACGGAGCCGTCTTCAACCAGTGCGCCGCCTTTCGCGATTCCGACCACCTTGAGTTCCGCGGTTTCGATTTGAATCGGGTCGCCGACTTTCTTCTTCAAAATCTCAGCCGCGGTCGTGCCGAGGACGGCGACTTGTTCTTCGCCGTTCAACGGCATTCTGCCAGAGGTGAGCTTCAGGTTACTCCAGGAAAAACCGCCCCACTCGCGCGCCGACAAAATCATCAGGTCGGAATCCTCCACGCTCGTCACTTCGACCAGTAGCGCGCAGGTGGCGGCGATCCCGGGGATCTTCGCGATCTGATCGCGCAAAGAAGCGTTGAATGGCTTCGGCGTGAGCGAGCCGCCTTTGCTGCTGATGACGAGATCGGTCCCGCGTGCTTTAAGCCCAACTTCCCAACCTTTCTGGAAGCCGCGCGACATCCCCACCAGCGCCACTACCGCTGCGATGCCGATGGAAATTCCCGCCAGCGTCAGACAGGTGCGAACCGGTCGCCGTAGTAGACCGCGGATTACTACCGTGAAAAAAGTCATGAGCTGGCGTGCGCGGAAAGTTGATCCAAAACGACCCGGCCGTCTTTCATGTGCAAGGTGCGCCCGGCCCGCTCAGCGATGGAGGGATCGTGTGTCACCATGATCATGGTGCGGCCCTGCTCCTGTTGCAGCCTCACGATGAGATCGAGAACGGCGTGCGCGTTTTTGCTGTCGAGGTTGCCGGTCGGTTCGTCGGCCAAAAGGAGCGCCGGCCCGTTGGCCAGGCTGCGCGCGATGGCGACCCGCTGACGTTCGCCACCGGAGAGCTTCGAGGGAAAATGATCGAGCCGATGTTCGAGCCCGACGAGCTTGAGCAACTCCGCCGCACGTTCGCGTCGTTCCGAAAGCGAGCGGCTAGTTTCAAACATCGGGATCTGCACATTCTCCGATGCGGTAAAAGTCGGCAGGAGATGAAACGCCTGAAAGATAAACCCAATCTCGCACGCACGATAAGCCGCGGGATCAGGGCGATCGGGTAACGATTCCCCACGATAAAGCAATTCGCCACCCGACGGACGATCGAGCGAGCCGAGCAATTGCAGCAAGGTCGATTTTCCACAGCCGCTTGGGCCGGTGATGGCGACGAACTCGCCTTCGTGAATCGCAAAATCGACCCCGCGCAAAGCCTGCACCTGGCCATCGTCAAATTCTCGAGTGAGACCTTTCGCCTCGAGCAGAGGTGTTGAATTGGCAGAAGCTAAAGTCACCGGATTAGTTAGGCAGGGCCGCGAAGTCACTTAGAATTCGTAGGGAAAGACGAGTCTGGCCCTTAGCTGCAAAGTCAGCCAATGCGTTAGGCGGCCACGTTCCTTAACGAATTGCGATCCCAGCCCCTCGCCTCGGCCGCTTGCCACTGTGGCCCCACGCGGGGGTCAGGCAGCTTCCGCATCAAGTCGATAAACGCTTGGCGATAGCTCGGAAACTGCGGCAGCTCACCTGGATTTTTTGGCAGCAATTTCTCTGCGTGCAGCGGCAGCTCAGCGTGCGGCAGACCCGCTTTCATATGATGCACGCCGTGGAACGGCTCGTGCAGCAGGGTAAACGAAACCAACTTTCCGGCCCAAGTGTTGGCGACGATGCTGCGCGTCGAGCCATTGACCGTGTCGCCCGTCATCCCGACATGTTCGATGTACTTCCGCCAGCTCTGGAGATTTGCGGCGAGCAACGCCGGCCCGAGATACATCCAGAGGAAATATTTCCAAAGTCCAAAGAACGCCACCGTCGCCACCACCAGCGTCCACACAACGACCGTCAGCACGAGCTCCGTCCAAACGCGGCGCCGCATCCGCTTGCTGCGAACCGGTGTGGTCGGAAGGAAAAACGCGCGCAGAAAGAGATAAGGCCCGTAAAAGAGTCCGAAATTCAATTCGGCGAAAACCGCTGAGACTCGTTTCCAGCGCGCGGTGCCCGGTTGCGAGAGCGGCCAAAATTCAAAGTCCCGCTCCGAGGCGAGATATGCGTGATGCGTCTGGTGAATGACGCGATAAAGGCTAAAACTCACCAAGCTGAGCACCCCGATCACGACGCCGTCAAACTCGTTAAAGCGCCGATTTTTCCGCAACAATCCGTGGGCGGCTTCGTGTAATCCGATCAGCGTGCCGTGCATGAGATGGCTCGCCACAAGCGCGAGCAGAACTGCCGCCCAAATCCAGCCTCGATAAACAGCATAACCCAGCGCCGCTTCCGTGAAGACAAGGGCAAACACCAGCACCTGAAAAGCGCCGCGCACCATCCAGTGCACTTCCTCAGGCGGCTCAGTAAATTCTTCGGCGGTCAGGGAAGCGTCCATGTCAGTTCAGGAGTTCGGAAATACGACTTTCCGGCGCTCGGCAGATGCCCGCCAGAACGCCTTGAAATATGCCATCGAGCCTCTCGATGTCACGCTTGGAAAATAAATTGTCGCGAAAGAGCCACGCGATCTCCAGTCCCTCGGGATCCTCGGTGATTTCGCAAGCGAGCTGAAAGCGGGCGGTGCCAGTCGAACGCATGCGCAGTTTGGCCGAGATATTTGGCAGCGACACCTCGGGAATTGGATGATTCTGCAAAGCGAAGCGCACCTCGAAGATCGGGTTGTATCCCGGTGTAAAGCGTTCGCTGAGGGCGGGCGCGAGTTCGGCAAACGGCATCGCGTTGGCAAAAGAATCGATCACCATTTGATGATTCGTGCCCAGATGATCTGTCGCCGTTCGCGCGCGATCGACTCTTCCACGCAACGGTACCACGCCAGAGAAGTATCCCATTGACTCGCGCGCACCTTGCCGAGTCCGATTCGCCACCGGCGTACCAACCACGAGTTCGTCCTTCCCGCTCCATTGCGTGAACGCGATCTGAAAGGCACCGAGCAATGTGCTGAAAAGCGTGGTCCCGGTTTTCCGAGCGAGTTGCTGTGTCTCGGCAGCCAGTTCCTTCGGAATTTTCGTTGCCCAACGATGCGGCGGGCCCGGCGGAATCGACGCATCCCAAATCCGCCGCGCACCAGCCAGCTGCGTTTTCCAAAAAGCCGTCCGCTCTGCCAGTTCCGGCGGCTGCCAGAAAGCGCGCTCCTGCGCACCCCACGCTGCATAAGAGAGCGGCAGCGGCGGAATCACCTCGGTCGATCCCATCATCCCGTGGATGTAAGAGGCAAAAAGTTCCTCTACGAAAACGCCCAGCGTCCAGCCGTCGGCGATCGCATGATGAATGGCAAAGACAAGCACGTGGTCGTTAGGCGCACGCCGCAAATCCAGCACCCGGTAGAGTGGTCCGTGCACCAGATCGAACGGCTCCCGAAAAATCTCGCGCGCGATTTCCTCGATCGCTTCCGGGCTACCTGATCCCGCCGCCACGTCGCGAATTGCGAAATTCGCCGTGCCCTCTTCCCGGATTAACTGCAACGGACGCTCCTTGCCCGGCAGGAACGAGAGCCGCAAAACCTGCTGACGTTCGACCACCCGTTGGATCGCCGCCCGCACATCCCGCTCCGTGAGCAGACCGTGCACCTCGATCAGACAACAGATGTGGTTCGCCGGGTCTTCCACTGGCACCGGCGACGTTTCCCAGATTTCGCGCTGCGGAAAGGTGAGCGGCTGGAGCTGCGCCTCACCGCTCTCCAGCCATTGCTTCAGTTGGGCGCGTCGATCGACGGGGGTCGCCATTTCGCGGTTGGCCGTCGCAATCAACTTCTCGCGCCTTCAGTCGCCTCGGCCGCTTCCGGCGCGGCCTCGCTGCCTAACAATCGCTCGATGTCCTCATCCGAGATCGCCTCGAGATCGACCGCGCTGGCAGCTTCCGTCGTTGGGGCTGCGACCGGTGCCGCTTCCGGCGTGGCTGTCGCGCCACCGAGATGACCAGCGATCAAGGTGGCAATTTGCCCGATCGTGCGCGCCCGCATCAGGCTGGTGGGCGGCAAAGCAATCCCGACTGCTGTTTCGAGCGAGGTTTCAATTTCCACACCCATGAGCGAATCCAAGCCGAGATCCGTCAACGGCTGATCGTCGCGCAGACTATCGGGCTTCACTCGCAGCACAGAGCCGACCGCTTCGCGTACTGCCTGGGAAATCACCGCCGTTTTCTCCGCCAGAGGAGCCGCATCGATCCGGCTGCGCCAATCACTCGTCGAGCCGGTCGATTCCTGATTTTCGATCTCGGCAAAGATGCGCTGAAGAAGCGGATTCTCCTGCATGCCTCTAAAGAATTGACGCCACTTGCCCCAATCGACTCGAATGGCGATCGCCTGATCCGTGCCCGCGACGAGAAAAGATTCGAGGAGCGAAATCGCTTCGCCCGGCGTGATGCCCATCGTCCCCTGACGAGCGAGAAATTCCGCCACGCGCTCGTTTCGCGCCACGTAACCTTCGCCGCTGAGCACGCCCCAATTCACCGTTAACGCCGGCAAACCGAGCGCCTGCCGATGATGGGCCAGCGCATCGATGAAGGCGTTGGCCGCGCTGTAATTGCCCTGCGCGGGATTGCCAAAAATGCTCGAGACGGACGAGAACATGACGAAGCAATCGAGCTTCATCTCACGGGTCGCTTCGTGCAGCAGCCAGGCGCCGTAAGCCTTTGGCCTAACGACCGCACGCATCCGCTCGGGATTGAGCGCAGCCAGCGGGGCGTCGTCGATCACCATCGCGAGATGGAAAACACCGCGCAGCGGAGCGCTGGATTTAATCTCGGCAAAGAGCTTGTTGACCTCGTTAGGCAGACCAACATCAGCCGGCACCACGCGCACCTCGACGCCGCGTGCTTCAAGTTCCTGGACGAATTTCTGCGCTTCCGGAGTTGAGGCGCCGCTCCGGCTGCTCAAGACCAAATGACGCGCCCCGCAATCTGCCAACCAGCGAGAAAGCACCTTCCCGTAGCCGCCAAACGCGCCCGTAATCAGGTAGCTCGCATCGGCTTTGACCTCGAAGCCCGGCGCTGGCATTTCACCGCGCCGCGGCACAAATGGAGTCGGAAATGAGATCACCACTTTGCCGATATGCTTGCCGCCCGCCATGAGGCGAAAGGCGGAGTCGATCCGACTCGCGGGGAACGCGCGGAACGGCAGCGGACGCAGTGCGCTCTTTTCAAGCAGCTTGCAGATATCACCGAGCATTTTGCGCGTCAGTTCTTCATCGCCGTGGAAGACCGCGTCCATCGCCACGACGTGGAACGACGCGTTATTGCGCAACGGCCGCAGCGGGATGCGGGTGTTTTGATAAATGTCGCGCTTCCCGATCTCGATAAAACGCCCGAACTCCGCCAAACAGGAAAGTCCCATCGGAATCGCCTCGCCCGCGAGCGCGTTCAGCACGACGTCGACGCCTTTGCGATTCGTTAGCTCGAGTACCGTCTCGGCAAAATCGCCGCGGCGCGAATCGATCACATGCTGTACGCCTAACGTTTTCAGAAGCGCGCGCTTGCTCGGGCTGCCCGCACTCGCGATCACTTCCGCGCCCAGATGTTGCGCGATCTGGATCGCGGCCATACCCACGCCGCCCGCGCCCGCGTGCACCAGAATGCATTCGCCGCGACGAAGCCGCGCGACGTTTTGGAGCGCGTGCCAGGAAGTCATGAAGACGACCGGCAAGGTCGAAGCTTCTTCAAAAGTCATGCCGCCCGGAATTCGCCGTAGATCGCCGCCGCGCGCGACCGTTTGGGTAGCAAGACCGAAAACCGCCAGACCAAAAACCCGATCCCCCGGCGCGACATGGGTCACGCCTTGGCCGACTTCCCTAACGATGCCACCGACTTCGTCACCGAAGATGCGCGCATCGGGCGCGTCGCCCGGATAAAGCGCGAGCGCCTTGAGCACGTCGCGGAAATTCATCCCGGCCGCCTTCACATCAATCAGCACCTGGCCCGGCTCGCACTTCGGTAAAGCGAAGGGTGCAAAACGCAGCGTATCGAGATGCCCGCGTTCGCGGGATTCGAGTCGGAGCGGCAAATCGGCCCCGAGCCACTGCTCTCGCGTCGGCCGGCCGCGATCGAGTCGGCGCACATAACGCGCCTCGCCGCGCAAGACGATTTCGCGTTCGCCTTCCTTGCCCATGAGTTCGCGCCAAAGCGCCATCGCATCCGTGGGCGACGCTTGCGCGGGAAGGTCAATCGAGCGCCAGGCGAGATTGGAATATTCGTTCTGGATCACGCGCATCAAACCAATGGCGGGCGCCTGCGCCACCGCGCTCGCGCTCAATTCGCTCCCCGCGGCCTGGGCATTGCGCGTAATCAAATCGAGGCGCAGTCGGCCGGTCGGACGCGCGGCTTCGAGCGCGTTCGTGAAATGGAGCAAGGCATCGAGGCTGTCGGATTCGCCAACTTTCTCTTCGAGATTCCACAGGTAAACGACGCGCTCCGGAGCCGGTTCCGTACAGAGCTCGACCAGCTTTTCCCAGTCTCCAAAAATTCCCGGTCGCAGGTTGAAAGCATCCTCGCCGTTGAACTCGAAGCTCTTTCCCATCCACACGACGCGACAGCGCGCTCCCCCGGCGCGCAGTTGCCTAACGAGCGTTTCGCTCAGCTCCGAGTGGTCCGCAAAAACAAGCCACGATTTCTCTTCCGGTTTCGCCAACTCCGGGTCGCCGGCTTTCGAAGCTTCCTCATCCGCTTTGCGCGCGAACAAACCAATTTGGCCTTCGCCTCCAGTCGGTCCGAGCAGGCCGGGTGACGAGGCCGTTTCTGTAAAACCACTTTCGTGCAGGACCGCTTCCCACTGGGCGCGCTCGAGCAGCGGCTGGTCCGGCCGCAGCTCGCGATCGGTCAGACGCCACCAGCCGCTCGTTAGGCCAAAAACCGTCTCGGTCCAGAGCTGCGGGGTGGCCGTCTCCATGAAAATGAGACTGCCACCCGGCACGAGCAATTCCTGCAAGTGACCCAAGGCACTGCGCACGTCGCGGACCGCGTGCACCACGTTGGTGCCGATAATGAAATCAAAAGATCCGGCTTCCAGTTCCTGATCCGGACCCGGCTTTTCGAGATCGAAAATCTTGAACTCGACCTCGGGAAAACTGGCTAGTTTCTGCCCCGCGTGGGAGAAAAATGCGGCCGAGACATCGCTGAAAATATAGGAATGCAAGCCGCGCTCGAGTAGCGGAAGCACTTGCGAAGCAAGACCGCCGGTGCCCGCGCCGATCTCGAGAATGCGCAAGCCGCGCCCTTCCGGCATACGCCGCGCGGCCCTGCTTACGGCCGTCGCAATGCCCGATATCCAGTGACTGGTGAAAAGTCCGTCGCCGTAGAATTGATCGAGTAACTCCGCGCCGATACCGGAGAAGAGGACTTGGATCGCATCCTTCTCGCCCTGCAGAATCGCACCGAGTTCCGCACAGTTTCCTTCACAGAGAAGCGCTTCCGGGAGGTGTCCGGGATGCGTTTCGATGAAGTGACGCAGAATTTTCGCGGCCGAATCGGCCGTTTTGGTGAAACGAGCGGTTGGCTGCCAGCCTTTTTTGTTTTCGCGAAGCAAGCCCTGCCTAACGAGTCCAGCGGCCAGGCGTTTGAAGGCCGGTCGCATCGGCAGCGCGACCCGCAAAGAGTCCGAATCGAAAGAAGCCTTGGGCGCCACGCCCATGTCGCGCAGCCCGCGTGCCAGCTGCGACGCGGCGAGATCATCCATCGCGCAGAGCGCCTTCTCGAGTTCGTCATGCCCGCGCATCTCGACCACCGTATCGATCGCTTCCTGCGCGGTCGCTTGCAGCTGCTTTAGCGAGAGCAGCGGAAAGGCGGGCCTGGCAGAGTTGCTAGGCGTGCGTTCCCAGGCCACATGATAGGTCACGTCGCGGGTGCCGCCCGGAGCAGTCGAACGGCCCGCACCGGCCAAACTAATCGCGCGAAAACCATCGACCAGGACGCACGGCTTGCCCGCTTGGTTGTAGATCTCGATATCGCCCTCGATGAAATCGTCGGCAAAATCCTGCACCTTCGCGCTCACGCGAGCCACAGCCCCGGGCGCGCCGAGATAAAGAATGCGGCTGAAGCGGACCGGAAGTTTCATCCGCGCCTGCCGGCCTTCCACGGTCGCCGCGCCGGCCGAGAAGACTTGCAGCGCGCCGTCGAAGAGAACCGGATGAAGCGCGTATTCATCGGCACGCGGCGCGATGGCGTC
>JBPCLK010000090.1:0-23759 GCA_051003355.1 Chthoniobacterales bacterium
GTCCGTGATGTGGTGGCTAGCGTCGGCGCGATGGCAGAGGAAACGAATGTCACTTTAAAGGAAGATGCGACCGATGATCCCTGCACGCTAACCGGCGACTCCGTGCAGGTGACGAGGGCGATCCAGAATGTCATTATAAACGCCATGCAGGCTTCGGGCGACAAAAAGGGAAGCGTCGAGGTGAACTGCATCCGCAAAGATTTCTACGTGGATGTTCGGATCGCCGATACCGGACACGGCATTAGTCCAGAGCAAGTCGCGAAGATTTTCGATCCTTATTTCACCACCAAACAAGGTAAGAGCGGAACGGGCCTCGGCCTCTACATTACCAAAAAAGTCGTCGAAGATCACAACGGCTCGATCAAAGTGGACAGCACCCCGGACGTCGGCACCACCATCACGATCCGGCTTCCTCTCGAGCACTAAGGGATCCAAGCGGACGCGTTCGACCCGATTGCGGCAGAGTCTGCAGCAATGGCATAATATGATTGCCGTCTGCGCTTCATCTGTTTTCTTCAGGCGTGGCGGACGCCGGTTATCGCATTGCTCCGATATTTCTCATTCGTATGGCCGGCGTGCCATTCGAGGCAATCGAGAGTCTGGCAACCCCATCGACGTCTAACGCCGCGCGCGGGTTTCTCTCGTCCGAAGCGGCTTTTTCTCGCGCTATAATGGAGGCGCGCGAAGGCCTAAAAGCGAGTCAGGCAGCACTCTCTAAGGATGAGATTCGCGCATGGCGCAAATCGATGCATTCAGGAGTCGCTGCACCTGAATTTGCCGACCGTACAGTTACGCTACTGTCTTGTCAGCAGGCTAAAATGGCGGCTGAGGCTGCGGAAGCTGCGCTGCAGCGTGAGCTGACGAATGACCTGGGTTCGGCGCGCCTCTCACTGTTCGCTCATGCCCAAAAATTCCTACCCGCTTACCTAGTCTTTGCTGCGTCGGGGGTTAGAGAGCGCGTGATAAAACAGCTGTCGAAACTTTCATATCCTCTTCCGCATCGTAATAAACAAGCCCGAGCCGATGAGCGGCATTTGCTCCTCTATTTGCAACGGGTAGCCGGGAAGAATGATTCGCTAAGTGAGTTCGGTCCGGAAGGATGGGGCACTCTCAAAAGCCAAACTCAGGGATTGATTTGTGAGCCCAAGGCTGGCGTTGCTCGGCGCGAAATCTTTCTAGAACGCTGGACGGTTCATGGCGTGGCGGCTGCCATCACAGCCGAGTCCAGGGATGAGTTGGCGCCACGCATTCATCCCAACGGCCGTCTAGACGATGGAAGATTCATATTTGCTGAGAGCGGAACATCGAAGCTTTTGGATCCGGAAACCCTCGCACTCCTTCAGCGTTGTGACGGGAAAACGCCTGCTCATTCATTAGGGACATCAGCGGAAACGCTCGCCGATCTCGCCCGAGAAAAGATCATCCGCTGGGAAATGGAGGTTCCAGCGCTCGACCCGCATGCCTTCGAGGTTCTTCTGAGCGATGTCGCCGCATGGCGGGAAGGTCCGGTCCGGAGTCGCTGGCTTGAAAAATTGGAGCCGCTGGCGGCCTTGATCACGGCCTTTGCCCAAACCGCGGATCCGATGCTCCGGCTCTCCCTTATTGAGGAAGCATCGCAGCGACTCGACCAGCTCGGGGCTCATAAAGCCGCGACCCGGTTTCTGTATTCGGCGACCAATCCGATCGGTGAAGAATGTTTTCGCGAATGTCACGTCTCCGTCAGTGAAAATCTGATCAACGAAGTAGCTATTGAAGCGGCTCCGTGGATCGATTTCTGGCGAGATAACTATGCTTTCGTGGCCAGTCGGGTTGCGGCCGGCTTGCGCGGTTTTTTTGAGCAAGCACCGCGGCAGAATGGCGTGGTTCCGCTCCCGGCGTTTCTGAACCACTGCGCCGCCATGAAGATGCCACTGACGGGTCCGGGTATGGTCGTTTTGGCGCATCTTGCCTTTCAGGAAGTGAAGGATGCTTTCCGAGCCAGGATGCAAGATCGAACCGAGGGAGCGGAATACCATTTGACGGCCGAGGATTGTCATTTCGTTAGGCAAACGTTTCAGTATGAAAAATTCGACGAATTCACCTACCCCTCGGCCGATTTGCAGCTGGCCGCCGAATCCGTCGAGGCGGTCGGGCGGGGCGACTACCAATGGGTCCTGGCTGAGCTCCACCCTGCACCAGCACTTCTGCACCACGGATTTTATTGGTCATGTCCCGACAAACCAGCCTTATCCACCGCGCTGGAAGAGGCCATCTGCGGTCAGCCTAACCTCCACTTTGGTTACTTCGCGGCAGATTTCACTGCGACCACGACGGTTCGTTTCGACGCGCTGCCACATCTGACAAAATTTCTTGCTCCCCAGCGGTCGGAAGGGAATTGGCAGACCGTCTCGCCCGCCGAAGCGGAAGTTTTCGTCGATGACGAGACTGGCGATGTCCGCGTCCGCCGGCGCGGCTCGCACGAGTATCTCGGCTCTTTTGCTCGCGGCTGGGTGATTCCGCTCGGGTTCCATCCATTTAATTTTTCGTTAGGCCGTCACACTCCTCGTTTGCTCTGCGGCAACGTTGTCGTCCAACGGCAGTCCTGGACGGTGACCCTGGAGGAATTGGGCAAAGGCGATTTCACCGGGATTTCGCGAGACCTTGTCGTGGCCGTCGAGAGATTGCGCTCCACGCGGCAACTCCCGCGGCACGTCTACATCCGCCCGACCGAACAGGCTCTCCGACGCAGCGGCATCGAAGGGCGTGATAAAGACACCAAGCCCGTCTATGTCGATATGGAGAGTTATCTCTTTCTTGAGATTTTCCATCGCTGGCTGACGAAAGCGGGCGAGCTTGAAATCACCGAAATGTTACCTGATCCCGATCAACTGCTTTGGCAGGAACCCGATGGACGCCGCACTTTCGAGCTGCGGACCTTGATCGTACCCCGATGAAAGTGGTCGCGGTCGCAAACCAGAAAGGTGGGGTGGGGAAGACGACGACGGCGGTCAACCTCTCCGCGGCTTTGGCCGAGCGCAAGATTCGCGTCCTCTTGATCGACCTCGATCCGCAGGGCAACGCAACCAGCTCCTTCGGCCTCCAGGAGCTGGAGGGCCAGAGTCTTTATGGGGCATTGTTAGGCGAGGAACCGGTCACGAAGAAGATTCTGCCTACGCGCCTCGAGCAGCTCTTCATTATCCCGGCCGATATCAATCTGGCCGGGGCGGAGATTGAGATTGCGCGGATGGACAACCATCTCACGCGGCTGGCCGAAGCCCTGAAGGTTCTGCGCTCGGACGACACTTTCGATTATGTTCTGCTCGATTGTCCGCCATCGTTAGGCATTCTCATGACGAACGCTTTGGCCGCGGCCGACGAGCTCATCGCGCCGATTCAATGTGAATATTTTGCGCTCGAGGGCCTGGTCAAAATCGTCCGACTGATCGAGCAGGTGCGCGCCTCGGGGGCGAACGACCAACTCGAGTTGGGTGGTATTCTTATGACGATGTTTGACGGTCGGACCAACCTGAGCGCGCAGGTGGTGTCGGAGGTGCGAGAGCATTTCGGCGCACGTGTTTTCGAGACGGTGATCCCGCGAACGGTGCGGCTGAGCGAGGCGCCCAGCTTTGGGAAATGCATCCTCGAATACGATGCGAACGGCCTAGGCGCGAAAGCGTATCGTGCGCTGGCAGATGAATTTGTCGGTCGCCATGCTTCGTCCGGCGTGCATGAAGCCAATGCATGGTGACAGCCGGCGGTCCTTTTGTTGTGACCGAGTTCCCTCCACGGCGATGACAGAGCATCGCCCACCCTCTCCGATCTTGGGAGAACGGTGGGCGGAGAAGAATAGGACAGGAGATTTTTTAAACAGAGTCTGCTTTTCGAAAGTCAGCCCATTCTTTTCCGTGACTCGGCGAGAGGCATGATTGTCTGGATGAATGAGCGAGATCACGCGCTTGAGCTTCAGTTCGTCAAAGGCGTAAGCGCGCACTGCCCCCGCCGCTTCGGTGGCGAGCCCCTGATTCCAGTAATCCGGATGTAAACGATAGCCGATTTCGATTTCGTCGGTGTTGTCGACGACCTGCCGAAGGAATCCGCAATAGCCGATCAAGTTATTTTCTTTGCGAAAAACCACCGCAAAAAGGCTTGGCAACCCTGCTCGCGCCGGGCCGATCACGCGATCGAATAACAGGCTCCGTGTTTGCTCTCGCGTGAAGATGCCGCTCGAAAAACGCATGAAGTCTGCGTTGGCCATCAGCTCCGCCATTCTATCGAGATCCTCCTCCACGAAATGGCGCAGACTCAGGCGCGCAGTTTCGATGACCGCTTTCATCTTCGAGGATCGCCCCGCTGAGCGATTATTTTTGGGTGGATGAGTGGCGATGTCATTGTTTCTGCGGAGATTACAGGCTGCCTATGGAGCTTGACCGCAAACTCGCCATTCTGGCTGATGCCGCCAAGTATGACGCCTCGTGCGCGAGCAGCGGAACGACAAAGCGGAATTCGCGCGGTTCCAAAGGGATTGGTTCCACGACCGGGTCGGGGATTTGTCACAGCTATACGCCCGATGGCCGCTGCGTTTCGCTGCTAAAAATTCTTCTCACTAATTTTTGCATTTACGATTGCCTTTATTGCATCAATCGCGCGTCCAGTAACGTGCAACGTGCACGATTCACGCCGGAAGAAGTGGTGCGTCTTACCCTCGATTTTTACCGGCGCAATTACATTGAAGGCTTGTTCCTCAGCTCGGGAATTATTCGCAATCCCGACTACACCATGGAGCAGGTCATTCAGGTGGCGCGCACCTTGCGCGTCGAGCATCAGTTTCGCGGCTATATCCATCTCAAGACGATCCCGGAAGCGTCGCCCGCGTTGATCGAGGAAGCGGGTCGTTGGGCGGATCGGATTAGCATCAATATCGAGTTGCCCACGCCGGCCGCGCTGCAAGCGCTCGCGCCTGAGAAGAATTTCGAAAATACAGAAAAAGCGATGACCGGGATTAAAAACCGGATCGTGGAAGCGAAAAGCGAACGTACGCAGAATGGCAAGGCGCCCACTTTCGCTCCCGCAGGTCAAAGCACGCAGATGATCGTCGGTGCGACGGAAGCGTCGGATGCGACTATTTTGCGGCAGGCTTCGTCTCTTTATTCCCGGCAGAAATTGCGGCGTGTTTACTATTCCGCCTTCAGCCCGATCCCTGATGCTTCGAGCAAACTGCCGCTGCAAGCGCCGCCGCTCGTGAGGGAGCATCGTCTTTACCAGGCGGATTGGTTGGTCCGGTTTTATGGTTTTGCGGCGCACGAGTTGACCACCGAGCAGGCACCCAATCTCGATCTCGCGATCGATCCGAAACTCGCCTGGGCACTACGCCATCGCGCTTTGTTTCCTGTCGATCTCAACAAGGCGCCGCGTCATTTGCTCCTGCGCGTTCCCGGTTTGGGCACAAAAAGCGTGCAGCGCATTCTGGGGGTTCGTCGCTGGCACAAGTTGCGCGTCGAAGATCTTCTACGACTGCATTTGCCGATGAAAAAGATCCTGCCTTTTGTCATCACCGCGGATGAAAATCCCCAGGCGCGCACGCTTGATCGAGATGATTTCGCCTCGCAATTAATCGTTAGGCCAACGCAAATGGATTTATTTGCCCTGGAGCCTTCCGTGGTCAGCGGCCAGCTTTGAGATCGTGGAGCAGATTTCGTTTCTGCCCACTTTTGAGCGCTGGCAAGTCGCCGCGCGGCGAGCGGTGCAGAGCGAACTCCCGCCGACGGAGATCGCCTGGGAAGAAATGGGCGAAGATCAGCCGGCGCTCCATCTTTTTGAGGAAGTAGAGCCGGCTGCCGATCCGAAGTCTTCTCCTCAAATCCGCGTGGCCCGGCGTTTTCTTCCCTTGGCTCGCCTGGTGGCTCTGCATAGCGACCCCACGCGGTGGCCCTTGCTCTATCGGTTGCTCTGGCGGCTGGCGCACGAGGAGCCGCATCTTCTTGAAATATCGGTCGATGCCGACGTCGCCCAAGCCACCGATTTCGAAAAGTCCGTTAGGCACGACCTTCATAAGATGCGGGCTTTCGTTCGTTTTCGCGAAGTTCCGGCGGCGAAGTGGTATGTCGCCTGGTTCGAACCTGCGCACCATATCGTGGAGCATAATGCTCCGTTTTTCGCCGATCGCTTTGCCTCGATGCGCTGGTCGATCCTGACGCCGGATCGCTGCGCCCATTGGGATGGCGAACAGCTTTCTTTTACGGCCGGCGTAACGAAAGCCGAGGCACCGGGAGCAGATCAAATGGAAGATCTTTGGCGCACCTACTACGCTAATATTTTCAACCCGGCGCGCGTGAAAGTGCACGCGATGCAGGCCGAGATGCCGAAAAAATATTGGCGTAATTTGCCCGAAGCGACGCTCATTCCCACGCTCTTGCGCGATGCACCCCAGCGGGTGGAGAGCATGATGGCGAAAAGCGCAGCGAAGGGGACGGGGACAGAGGAATGGCACCCGGCGTCCGTCCCGGAAACCTCCAGCCTAACGAACTTGCGCGATGCTGCCCAGGTTTGCACCGCTTGCCCACTTTATAAGAACGCGACGCAAACGGTTTTCGGCGAAGGCCCGCAGAATCCGAAGATGATGCTTCTAGGCGAACAGCCTGGCGATCAGGAGGACCTGGGCGGAAAGCCATTCATCGGCCCTGCGGGCCAACTACTCAACCGGGCCCTGGAGGAGGCGGGGATTGACCGTAACGCGGTCTATGTCACCAACACGGTCAAGCATTTCAAATGGGAGCCGCGCGGTAAGCGGCGCATTCACCAGAAACCCAGCTCACGCGATATCGCGGCCTGTCGGCCCTGGATGGAGGCGGAGCTTAGGGTGGTTGGGCCAAAGGTGCTCGTTTGCCTGGGGTCTACCGCGGCCCAGGCGCTGTTCGGTTCCTCGTTTCGAGTGACGCGAGAACGCGGCAAAGTCCTCTCCTCCGAAATCGCGCCGCAAGTGGTGACAACCGTTCACCCCTCCTCGCTCCTGCGTCAGCCCGATGAGCAGACGCGTCAGCGGGAGTATGCGCTCTTTGTCGAGGATCTGCGGGTGGCGTTGCGCGTGGCGGAAGAAAAATAAAAGCCCGCGAACGGAAATCCGCCGCGGGCTTTGGCCCTTTTTGACGAATCAGGGTTTGGGAGTGGCCTCGTCGCTGGCCGTGCCTTCTTTCTTGGACATTTTTTTTGCTTCCGTCTTAGCGCCCAGCTTCACCATTTTCGCTTCCAGGGCGCCACCCGGGCGTTTCCAAAAGGAACCGCGCACCGCCAAGTCGGCGGCGATGTCGCTCATGGTCGCGGCGGCGGCGTCCTTGGTGATTTTGGTTTCGTCGGTGACTTTGAAGGTCCGTTTACCGACCACGAAGGTCTTTGCACTGGTGTCGACGGAGGCGACCTTGCCGTGAAAAGCGATGGCCCGCGCGGGCTTGGCTGTGGCGGTGGAGCTCGTTGAGGCGGTCGTCTCCGGTGCCGGCGTGGCCTTGCCTTTGGCGAACGTTGGGGTAACGCCGACGGCCAGGAAAACCAGGGAGGCGGCGGTGAGGAATGGGAGTTTTGTTTTCATGATTTCATTCTTTCGTTAGGCAGACGACCGGCCCGTGGGATTTTCGAACGGGGGGAGACTGCAGTTGATGGCGGGTTTAACGGGCTCGGTTTGGTTATGCAATGCAAATCGGATTTGCGCTTGCCGCGCGACTCGACACCCAGCTAACCTCCCTCTGTGGCCACCCCGGAACGCTATGCCCAATTGCTTGCGCACGCGTGCATTCGAGAACGCCCTCTCCTCCCGATTCCGAGCCATGACAGCGAGTTGGAATTGCAGGCGCGCTGGTTTGCCGGAGATTTTGGTCACGTGTTTTCCGGCACCGCGGGCGAGACGATCGAGGTGATCCAGTTTGGGACTTGGAATCGGGAAGCGGGGCCGGATTTCTCCGAGTCGGCGATCCGAATCGACCACGGCGCAGTTCGTCGCGGAAGCATCGAGTTTGATCTGAGCGAGCAGAGCTGGGAGACGCACGGTCACGCCGGGAATTCCGCCTTCGACGACACGGTTCTGCATGTTTTTGTGCATCCGAGTCCCCGCACTTTTTTTAGCCGCACGACCTCCCACCGTCAGGTGCCGCAGGTGCGGGTGGACACGGCGGCGCTGCCGCCGGGAGCCTCTCTCAATTTGCCGCTGGCCCGGCCAGGACGTTGCCAGGCGCCTCTGCGTGGTCTGCCGGAGGAAAAGATCGGGAGTATTCTGGACGCGGCAGCGCAGTTTCGCTTGCAGCGCAAAGCTCGACGTTTGCAGCGGCTGACTGACCTGCATGGCCCGGATGAAGCGCTCTACCAGGAATTGGCGGTCGCTCTCGGATATAAAAAAAACAAGCTGGCCTTCACCCTGCTCGCGCAACGCTTGCCGAACCGCCTGTTGCGGTCTTGGCCGGATGAAACAGAGGCTATTCTTTTCGGTGTCGCCGGTTTTTTGAGCGCACCTGACCTGGGGAAATTCAAATCGGCGACGCGTCGATATCTTCGCCGTCTTTGGAGTCAATGGTGGGCCCGGCGGGCCGAGCTGGAACGCCTGGTCTTGCCGCCGAAAACATGGCGGCTCAGCGGGACCCGCCCGCTTAATCATCCTCAGCGACGGCTCGCGGCTCTGGCCGGGCTGGTCGCGGGCTGGCCCGGGTGGATGCGCTCGTTAGGCAAAGAAGACTTGCAGCCGGCACGTGAGTTCCTGCTCGAGCTCGCACATCCGTTCTGGAATTTCCATTACACTCTGACCTCCGAGCCTTCCATCCGAGAGATGGCGCTGATCGGCGAGACTCGCGTGACCGAGATCATGGCCAACGTTATCCTCCCTTGGCGACATCTGCAGGAGCGCGAAGTCTGGCCCGATTTTATGCAGATCCCAGCTCGCCTAACGAATCGACGGTTGGAAACCGGCGCGGCCCGGCTTTTCGGAAATGACCCGCGCCGGGCTGGCTTTCTGCGGACGGTCGCGCGGCAGCAGGGACTGCTGCAGATCTACGAAGACTTTTGTTTACAAGACGAATCCGACTGCGCGCAATGTCCCTTCCCCGAGCAGATGCAAAAATGGATTTGAGCCTGGAGGGAAAAGCGCGCAGGGGGTTCACGCTCATCGAGATGCTCGTGGTCATCACCATTATCGTCACTCTGATGGCCTTTCTTTTCCCTGCCTTCCGGGCAGTGCAGGACCAGGCAAAACGGACTCAGGCCAAGAATGATCTCACCCAGATTGTGACGGCAGTGAATGCGTTCTACACAGAGTATGGGAAATATCCTCTGGCCACCGACGACGCCAAGATCACGGAGAACGCCAACCTCCTTTATGTTTTGCGGGCGGTCGCTGCGGGCGCGAATGCCGTCGATGCGGTGAACCCAAGGAAGATCGTCTTTTTGTCGCCGCCAGACGTGAAGGATAATAGTCGACCGCGATCGGGACTTAACACCAACGGACAATATTTCGATCCGTGGGGGAGCCAATATCTCGTGGCCTTGGACGGGAATTACGACGACCAGATCGCTAATCCGTATACGGGAAATGCCGGGAGCGCTCAACTCCGTTTGGGAGTCATCGCCTGGTCGCTCGGTAAAGACGGCCTCACCTCAGCGGGCGACAAAAAAGCCGCCACGAGCGACGACGATGTGATCTCCTGGCAGTGACGGGCCTTCCCGGTTGCATTCGGAAATCGCCCATCGAAATTCAACATCACTGCGCGGGTGTAGTTCAATGGTAGAACGGCAGCTTCCCAAGCTGCATACGGGGGTTCGATTCCCCTCACCCGCTCTCTGCCAGGACAAAGAAGATTTCAGGGCGGCTTTCCGTCGCGGCAGATTCGTAGTAGTTCTAGATATGTCCGACGAATTCGACCCGACGGCTCCGGACCCGCGTTCGAGTCTTCCGAGCGATCCGCTCGATGAATTGCTCATCTTTGGCAGTGTGGAAACACGCCGGAGATTTCTGAAAAAGGTCGCTGGCACGAGCGCCGCGATCACCCTCGGCCCGCACATCATGAGTCTTTCCAGTCTGCAGGCGGCGAACGCAGCCGCCATCAGCGATCCCAATGCGATGGTCGACGTCCAGCTCAAGATTAACGGAGCCATACACAAAGTGCGCCTCGATCCGCGCACCTCCCTCCTCGATTTATTGCGCGAAAATCTCCAGCTCACCGGCTCGAAGAAAGGCTGCGATCACGGGCAATGCGGCGCCTGTACCGTCCTGCTCAATGGCCGGCGCGTGAATTCCTGCCTCACTCTCGCAGTGACGGTGGAAGGCGATGAGATCACCACCATCGAAGGCTTGGCTAAAGGCGACGAACTGCATCCGATGCAGGCGGCTTTTGTCGAGCACGACGGGTTCCAGTGCGGCTACTGCACACCCGGGCAGATTTGTTCTGCCGTGGCTTGCGTGCAGGAAGGCCATGCCAAGGATGACGCCCAAATCCGCGAGTGGATGAGCGGCAATCTTTGCCGGTGCGGCGCTTACCCAAACATCGTCGATGCGATCAAGCAGGCCCGCGGCCAAATGGGAGGCGTCACCTCATGAATCCGTTTACCTACTCGCGCGCGACTGACCCGCAGAACGCTATCAGCGGCGTGGCTGGAAACGAAAAAGCGAAGTTTCTCGGCGGCGGGACCAACCTGGTCGACCTGATGAAAATGGGCGTCGAGAAACCCGAGCAATTGATCGATATCAATCGCCTCGACCTGACCAAGGTGGAGGAGCTGCCGAACGGTGGCGGAATTCGGATCGGCGCGCTCGTTCGCAACTCCGATTTGGCTGAGAACCCTCTCATCGTCTCGAAATATCCGGTTCTGAGCGAGGCGCTGCTCTCCGGCGCCAGTCCGCAGCTTCGTAACTTGGCAACGACGGGTGGGAACCTCCTCCAGCGCACCCGGTGTTATTATTTTTACGACCCGGCGTTCGCCATGTGCAACAAGCGCAATCCAGGTAGCGGTTGCGGCGCGCTCGAAGGATATAACCGCATCCACGCCATCCTCGGCCAGAGCGAGCAATGCATCGCCACGCATCCGAGTGACATGTGCGTGGCGCTGGCCGCCCTCGATGCCACCGTCCGTGTGCGGGGTCCGCAGGGCGAACGGACGATTCCCTTCGCCGATTTCCATCGCCTGCCCGGCGACACACCTAACGTCGAGACCAACCTGAAGCCTAACGAATTGATCACGGCCGTGGATCTCCCGGTTATTCCTTTCGCTACTCGCTCCCATTATTTGAAAGTGCGCGACCGTGCCAGCTACGCCTTCGCGCTCGTCAGTGTGGCTGCCGCGCTTGAACTCGAGAGCGGCAATATCAAGTCAGCACGCATCGCCCTGGGTGGTGTGGCGCTGAAGCCGTGGCGCGCCAGCAAAGCCGAGCAGTCGCTGATCGGGAAGAAAGCGGATGCCAATGGGTTCCGCGCCGCTGCTGAAGCGGAGCTCGCGGCCGCCAAAGGCTACAAATATAACTCCTTTAAAATCGAGCTGGCCAAGCGTGCCATCACTCAGGCGCTCAGCACAGTGGCTCAGATGGCGTAGATGATAGCACTCTTTGGAGGGGTCGGCTCTGTCCCATCCACGAATCTTCGGGGGAAGTTTCAGTCATGATCGCCGCCGCTCCATCGCCTATCGGCCGACCACTCTCGCGGGTGGATGGCCCGGCCAAAGTCACTGGGAAGGCTCAATACGCGGCGGAGTTTCTGCCTAACGAGACTACCTTTGCCGTTCTCGTCCAGAGCCGGATTGCCAAAGGCAAGATCGCCAGCATCGATTCCGCCGTGGCCGAAAAGGCGCCCGGTGTCCTCGGCGTTCTTACACATCGTAACGCGACCAAGCTCACTCATCCTAAGTCTGACTTCATGACGGGCGGAGTGATGCAGGAAGATAGGATGCCGCTTTCTGACGACCGAGTTTCCTACGCGGGTCAGCACGTCGCGGTGGTGGTCGCGGAGACTTTTCAACAGGCGGTCTACGCAGCTTCTCTCCTCCAAGTTGACTACGAGGAGGAGAATCCTGTCCTCACGATCAATGACGCGATCGGGACGGCCACCCGCCCGCCCGAGTTTTTTCATGAACCCATCCAGGTCCACCACGGCGATGTCGTGCCGGCTCTCGCGGAGCGGGGCGGCGTGCGCATTGACGCGACCTACACGATACCGACAGAGACGCATAACCCGATGGAACCCTCGGCCACCACGGCCGTTTGGGAAGGTGATCGCCTAACGATCTACGATTCGACGCAGTGGGTCCAGGGAACTCAGGCGACCGTGGCGGAAGCTTTCGGCCTGCCTGCCGAGAACGTGCGCGTGCTTTGCCCGTTTGTAGGCGGCGGTTTTGGTTGCAAGGGATTCCAGTGGGGACACACTTTTCTGGCCGCGATGGCAGCGCGCCAGATCGGTCGTCCGGTTAAACTGGTGGTGAGCCGACCGCAGATGTTTACCTCCTGCGGGCATCGGCCCCAGACCATGCAGCATCTGGTTCTGGCCGCGAATCCCGACGGGAAAATGCGGGCCATGCGGCATCGCACACAGATGGTGACATCACCGGTCGGCACGCACCTCGAAGCCTGCGGGCTGGCCTCGACCGGGAAGCTTTACGCCTGCGACAACATCGAGATCGAACACATCCTTTATACGACCAATATCGGCACCCCCACGCCAATGCGGGCGCCCGGCGAATGCCCCGGCACTTTCGCGCTCGAGTCAGCCATGGATGAACTGGCCCATGCCCTGAAGATGGATCCGGTTAAGTTGCGCCTGACGAACTACGCAGAAAGTCATCCAATTTCCGGCAAACCATGGTCGAGCAAGAAATTGCGGGAATGTTATGAGCGTGGCGCGCAGGAATTCGGCTGGTCGCGGCGGACGTCCGATCCAAAATCAATGCGCGACGCCGATGGCACGCTGGTGGGATGGGGGATGGCGACGGCCACTTATCCGGGCTTCCGTTTCGCAGCTGCGGCCCGGGCGCGCCTAACGAAAGATGGACGGGCCGTGGTCAGCAGTGCGACCCACGACCTTGGCACTGGCGCTTACACCGTCTTCACGCAGGTCGCGGCGGACGCTTTGGGCTTGCCGGTGGAGAACGTCACTTTTCAGCTTGGCGATAGCAGTTTGCCAAAAGCGCCGGTGGCGGGCGGTTCCAATTCCACAGCGACGGTTAGCGAAGCGATTCTTAAAGCGGTCGACGCGGTCAAAGATAAACTGGTCGAGCTGGTCGCCGCCGACCAAGGCTCTCCCCTCGCCGGGCAGAAAGCTGCCGACCTCGTTTTGAAAGACGGTTCCCTGGTCTCGAAAAATGATCCCGCCAAGAGCCAAAAAATCACTGAGATGCTTCAGCGGACGAACCAGGATTTTGTCGAAGCTGATTCCGGACTTACGCATCAGGGCGAAGAGGCCGAGAAATTCGCTTTTCAATCCTTCGGCGCTCATTTTTGCGAGGTCAAAATCGACCCGCTTCTTCCTCGGGTCCGCGTGACGCGCGTGGTCAGCGTGATCGACAACGGTCGCGTGCTCAATCCCAAGACCAGCCGGAGCCAGATCATCGGCGGCGTCATCATGGGCATCGGCATGGCTCTCATGGAGGAGACCGCTTACGACCCGGTCACTGGGCAACCGGTTATCCAAAATCTGGCCGACTACCACGTCTGCGTGAACTCAGACATCGGCGAAATCACGCCGCTATTTATTGACGTGCCTGATCCGCACATCAATTCGTTAGGCGCACGAGGTCTCGGCGAAATCGGCATCACCGGAGTCGCGGCAGCGATCGCCAACGCAGTTTTCCACGCCACCGGCAAACGCATTCGCGAACTACCCATCACCCTCGACAAACTGATCTAATTATGGCGAACACAAACATCCTGGGACCGGCTCGAAATCGGGTGGATGGTCCGGCTAAAGTCACGGGCAAGGCGAAGTACGCAGTGGAATTCGAAGTCCCTAATTGTGCGTACGCGTGGCCGGTAGTCAGTAATCTGGCCAAAGCCACGGTCACAGCCATCGACACCAAAGCCGCCGAGGCCGCGCCCGGTGTGCTCAAGGTGTTGACTCACCAAAATACCTCGCAGCCGAAGGAGGCCGAAGGGGGCGGTGGTGCGGCCCGCGCGCAAGGCATCCGAATTGAGGAACGCAATCCGTTGGCGGACGACAAGGTGCATTACGCCGGTCAGTACGTGGCTCTCGTGGTGGCGAAAACGCTCGAGCAGGCGCAGTACGCGGCCTCGTTAGTCCGAGTTAGTTACGCTGTCGATACTCCGCTTCTGAGCATGGCCGCCGCTCAGGAGAAATCGGAAAAGCCCAGCAAGAACCAGGATGAAAACGTCCAGCCAAAAAAAGGCGACGTGGAGCCGGCGCTCTCCAACCAGAGCCTGATCCGAGTGAAAGAGACCTACAGCACGCCCACCGAAATGCACAACCCGATCGAGATGTCGGGGATCATCGCGGCGTGGGATGGTGATCGGAAACTGACCGTTTGGAATTCGACCCAATTCGTCAAAGGCGTGCAGAGTATCCTTGCTCGCACCTTCGGTCTCGATCTCGAGAATGTGCGCGTCATCTGCCCCTTCGTCGGCGGCGCCTTTGGTTGCAAAGGAGCCCTCTGGCCGCACGAGTTGCTCGCGGTCATGGCGGCAAAAGCTTCCGGCACGCCAGTTAAGTTTCACGTCCCTCGCAAGGAAATGTTCACCGCGACGGGTCATCGGACGCCGACTATCCAGACCATGTCGCTGGCTGCTCTTTCCAATGGCAAACTGCAAGCCATCCAGCATGTCAGCCACACGGTGACTTCGCCCGTGGCCGATTGGACGGAGTCCTGCGGGGCGCGTTCCAGCGCGCTGATGTATGACAGCCCCGCCATTCGCATTGAGGAAATCGTCTATCCCGTCAACGTCGCCAGCCCGACCTTCATGCGTGCGCCTGGCGAGTGTCCGGGCGTCTTCGCCCTCGAGTGCGCCCTTGATGAGCTTTCCTATCTCCTCCAGATGGATCCGGTGCAGGTTCGCCTAACGAACTATGCAGCAAACCACCCGATCAAGGATGTCCCCTACAGCTCGAAACATCTGAAGGAGGCTTATCAGATCGGCGCGGACAAGTTCGGGTGGTCCAAGCGCAACCCACAGGCCGGCCAAACACGGGATGGTCATTTATTGGTGGGCTGGGGCATGGCGACGGCGACTTATCCCGCGCACAAAATGCAGGCCGCCGCCAAAGCCACGCTCTTCGCGGACGGTCGGGCGATCGTGCAATGCGCCACTCATGACTTGGGCACCGGCGCTTACACGGCGTTTACCCAGATTTCTTCGGAGCAACTCGGGGTGCCTTTTGAGAAAGTCACCTTCGAATTGGGTAAGTCGGATTATCCCTTTGGTCCGGTCGCCGGAGGCTCCAACTCGACGGGGACCGTGGGCACCGCCATTCACGCCGTCGCCGGGCTCCTGCATCAGGCGCTCGCCGAACTCGCCGTCAAGGATGCGAAGTCGGCCCTGTATAACGCCAAGACCGACGAGATCGCGATGGTCGCGCCGGGCCGCCTTGGTTTAAAAAAAGACCAGGGAAAGTCCGACAGTTATACCGACATCCTGAAGCGAGCGGGCCAGCCCTCCATGGCCGTGGAAAGCAAAATGCCGGACGAGGAAAAGGATAAGGAACACGTCTTCCAATCCTGGGGAGCGCACTTCTGCGAAGTGAAAGTCGATCCGCTGATCTCGGAGGTGCGGGTCACCCGAGTCGTCACGGCGATCGATTGCGGACGCGTGGTCACTTACAAGCCAGCGCGCAGCCAGATCATCGGCGGCGTCGTCATGGGCATCGGCATGGCCCTGCACGAAGCGACCGAATACGATCCCAAAACCGGCATGCCGGTGATCGCGAACCTGGCCGAATATCATGTGCCTACCAATGCCGACATTCCGATGATTGACGTTCATTTCGTGGGCGAGCCGGACTTTGCTTTCAACCCGATTGGAGCTCGGGGCATCGGTGAAATCGGGGTGACCGGCATCGCGGCGGCGGTGGCCAACGCGGTTTATCACGCCACCGGAAAACGGGTCCGCTCCTTGCCCATCACACCGGATAAGTTGATCTAAGTTCATGCGCCGCGAAAACTTCTGGGGAGCGCACGCGCCTCGCGTGCTGGCGATGGCAGCCTGCCATGGCGAGTTTTTTTCCCGATGCATTCGCGCCGAAAACAGCACACGAGGCGCGTGTGCTCCCCAGATTACGGCCGCGACGCGATGAAGGAAATACGCGACATCATCACCGCCTTTCAGCGCGACCCCGGGCAGTCGGCCGCACTCGCTACGCTCGTTAGGGCGCGCGGCTCCAGCTACCGGCGTCCCGGGGCGAGAATGTTGGTCGGTGACGGCGGCAGCACGGTCGGCGCCCTTAGTGGAGGATGCTTGGAGGAAGAAGTCGCGGCTCATGCACTGGAAGTGATCGCGAGCGGTCAGCCCGCCCTGCTCACTTTCGACACGCGCCTGCGCTACGGCTGTCACGGCGCCATCGACATTTTCGTGGAGAAGCTCCTGCCAGAGGTCCTCGAGCAGATCGCGTCCGCGCAAAAGTCGCGCCGGGAATGTTTGCTGGCCACCGTCTTCGAGAATGCGAATTCGTTAGGCACGCGGGTCGTGGCCTCACCCGAGGAAGTGCCGTCGGGCGCCTTTCGGCAAACTATTCTGCCGGCTCTACAATTGGTGTTGGTGGGCGAGGGACCCGACAGTTTGCCGCTCCGCGCCCTGGCGGCTGTTCTGGGTTGGGACGTAATGGAGGTCGAGGAGGGAATGCTTTTGCCTAACGAATTCGACGAATGGACGGCTGCGATCGTCAAGACGCACAACTACGGCCGGGACTATGCAGCCTTGGAAAAACTTTTGCCTATGGGGCTCCGCTACGTGGCGCTGCTGGGCCCGCGCCGGCGTCGGGATCAATTGCTTCATGCCTTGTTGGAAGCCGGGGTGGAAATGCACTCGGAACTGTTTGCTCCCGCCGGTCTCGATATTGGCGCGGAATCGCCGGAAGAGATCGCTCTCGCCATGGTGACTGAGATTCAATCGACTTTCGTGGGAGCCAAGGCCGAGTCTTTGCGCGAGCGCAAGTCGGCCATTCATCTCGTCTGTGAACCGACCGCAGCCTGAGCAATCCCCTTCCGGCCAGACCTGGCGCGCAGCGCTGTCCGACATCTCATGATCGCAGCCATCCTCCTGGCGGCGGGTGGCTCCTCGCGCTTTGGTCGGCCCAAGCAACTGGTGAGAATTGGCGGCGAAAGCCTGGTCAGTCGCGCGGCGCGCGTGGCTCTTGAATCGGGCTGCCAACCGGTCGTGGTCGTGGTGGGTCGCGACCGCGAGAAGATTGCAACCGAGTTACAGGATCTTCCGGTTACACTGGTGCCTAACGAAACCTGGATCGACGGCATGGGCGGTTCCATCCGCGCCGGTTTGCAAGCGCTGCCGGATTGCCCGGCCGTCGTTATCCTGGTCTGCGACCAACCCCATGTGGACGCGGAATTGATTCGTTGTATGATCCGCACCCAGGAACAAACCCAGCAGCCGATCGTGGCTTGTGCTTACGCAGGGACGCTTGGCGTGCCGGTTCTTTTTGCACGCGACTTCTTCCCCGAGCTGCTTTCGTTGAGCGAGCAAGGCGGTGCCAGGTCGGTGCTCGACGCTCATCCCAGCGCGGTGGCGCAGATCAATTTTCCCGAAGGAGAAGTGGATATCGACACGCCGGCCGACTACGAGCGTTTGCCCGAAGATTAAGTAGAACGCTTCGATTCCTCCCGGCGATCGAGCTCGTAAATACGGACTGCCTGCTCTCTGCGGCCAGTTCTCGTTATCTCCCTCCGCCGAAGAAACGTTTAAAGGACTGGATGATACTGCGAGGCGCTTGCTTGACCTTCTGTTGGAACTCCTCCATGCGCCGGCCCAGGAGCGTCGGGTTACCACCGTGCACCTTGCAGAACCCGCGCGGGATCTTGTCGACTGGCAGATCGATCTCGTAGGCCGTGCCGGCGGCGACGCAGCCGCTGGTGGCGATGGCATTTGAGATGGAACAAACGGTGGCCTGTTGCAGGGCGACGGTCGCGCGGAGCGGTTCGGCGGGATAACGGTCGGACGCTTTCAGCATCGTTTGGGTCCAGACGGGCAGAGCAAGCGCCAAGCCGTAGCCATGCGGGATGATGGTGGTGGGCTGGTCAAAGCCGACCCAGACTCCGCAGGTCAGCGAGCTGGTGAAACCGACAAACCACGCGTCTTTGAAGTCGTTCGTGGTGCCTGTTTTGCCCGCGGCCGGAAGTTTAAAGCCTAACGAACGCGCGCTGGAGGCGGTCCCGCGGGTCATGACTTCCTCCATCAACTGAGTCGTCATCCAGGTCGCGCCCGGATCGAGGGTAGGCAAGGTAAGATGTGCCGCGCGATAGATCGGTTTGTGCTCTGGATCATCGATGCGCTCGATGATGTAGGATTGTTTCCGGACGCCGGCGTTAGGGAAAACGGTGTAGGCGGAGGTCAGATCCTTCAGGTCGGTTTCGAACGAACCAATATAAATGGCGGCGCCGTGCGGGATCTCTTCGCCGAGGCCGAGTGTCGTCGCGATTTTCTGCGTGTCGTCGAGTCCGGCAAATTCGCCGACTCGGACGCTCATGGTATTACGTGACTGGATCAGACCGTAGGAGGCCGGTTTGATGCCGACGTAGCGGCCATCGGAGTTTCCGGGAGACCAAGTGCCTGCGCCCTGGATTTCGCCGGGCTGAATCGGCCCGTCGCTCACCGCGGCGCCCGGGAGCAGGCCGTGCATGAAGGCGAGCGTGTAGACAAACGGTTTGAACGAGGAACCGATCTGGCGGTTGGCGGGCGCGAGGGCGCGATTGAATTTGCTCTGGGAATAGTCGCGGCCCCCGACCAACGCGCGGATACCGCCACTGACATTATCGATCGCGACCAGCGCGCCTTGGAGATAAGGCATGGCGTTGTCTTCGCCATCGGCCGGAGGGTGATACTGCGACTTGAGCGGGTGCTTGAAGCCGGACTGATGCTCGACTTTAGTCAGCTGCTTTTCGATCGCGTCGGTCGCGGCCTTCTGCACCACCGGGTCGAGCGTGGTGTAAATGAAGAGGCCGCCGTTGTCGATTTGATCGGGAGGCAGCAGGAGATTGAGATCCCGTTGCACGGCATCCAGCGCGTAGTTTTCCTGGATCAACGCCGTCCGCTTCGAGCGTGAGTTGACGGCTTCTTTTTTGGCCTGCACGGACTGTGAAGAGGTGATGAGTTTCAGCTCCTGCATCCGATTAAGCACGGTATCCCGCTGCACGGCGGCGCCTTTCGGATTCTTAAGCGGCGAAAAACGATTCGGGCTGCGAATCAAGCCTGCCAGCAGGGCGGATTCCGAGAGGTCCAGCTTGGCGGCGGTCTTACCAAAGTAGGCCTGAGAGGCGGTTTCGACTCCGTAACAGCCGGAGCCAAAATAGATCCGGTTCACGTAAAGCTCGAGGATTTGATCCTTGCTCAACTCCCGCTCGATGCGCAGGGCGACCATGGCCTCGAGCAATTTGCGGCTGATGGTGCGTCCGCCTAACGGCAGACTGTTGCGCGCCATCTGCTGCGTGATGCTGCTGGCACCTTCCTTGGCCGATCCCGTCGCGATGTCGCGATAGACAGCGCGCGCCACCCCGCGCCAGTCGATGCCGCCGTGCTCGTAGAAGCGCGTGTCTTCGCGGGCCAGCAGCGCCTTGATGAAAAGCGGAGACACTTCTTTCAGAGGCACTTTTAGCCGATTGGCACCAGCCAGGCGGCTGTAGATCTTGCCGTCGACATCGAAGACCGTATTCCGTTCCGGCATGGTGCCGAGACGTTTGAGATCGAAGGTCTGCGCCCAAACCGCGTAGAAAGAGAGCACCGCGATCACGGCTCCCAGGGGAAGCGCGACGAGGAAGAAAGCCAGGATCCAACGCCAGGCGCGGCGACGGCGCTTCTTCTTGGGCGGAGTCGATGGGGAGCGGCTCGAGGTGCGCGCGAATAGTTTCATGAATTTCGGAACGCGAAGAATCCGGCGTTTCGCGAAAGAACTAAATCACACCTGCGCAGGGAGGAAAGCGGAAGCCTCGGGAAAGAAAAAGGCCTTCTTCGACGCGCGAAGAAGGCCTTTCCCAAAAGGCTCTGACTGCTCGGTCTAGAGACGGAGCTTAACGGGTTCGCCGTGCTGCTCATTGGCAAAGGGCGCGTTGATCGGCACACCAGCGTCCGCCTCGTTTTGCTGGACCAGCTTCTGCTCGACCAGGTAACGCTCAACTTCTTCGCCGCTCACGTCGGTCAGCATCTCGCCGTTCACTTCCACACAGGGTGAAAGGGGTTGACCGCTCTTAGTTTCCATCTCCCAGCGGAAGGCCGGATTTTGGATGATGTCTTTCTCGGTGAAGGGAAGGTCGTATTTGGCGAGCACGGCGCGGACGCCTCCGCTCCAGCCGCAATGCGTTTTCAGGTAGGCGGTGATCTGTGGCTTTTCCATTTGCCTAAGCTAACACCGCGGAACACTTCGGCCACCGATTTTACAGCCTCGGCTGTGAGCTGCTCGACCTGGTGGGCGCAGTGCGATTACGCCAGCTGGGCGACCGCTCGCGCGCAGCCCCAGGAGAGGGTGAAGCCCGAACCGCCGTGGCCGTAATTGTGAATGACGCGCCGGCCATTTGCGAGTCTATCCGCGCGCAAACAGATCCCGCCGCGGCGAAAAGGCCGCAGCCCAACCCGCACCCGCAGAATTTCCGGCGGCTCGATTTGCATGGCGCGACTGCATTCCGCCACAATCCCTGCCGTAGCGATTGGATCCGGTTCGCGACTCGCGCTCACGTCATTCGTTGCGCCGAAAACGCCATCGGCGGCGCGAGGGATGGCATACATGAGCGGTGGTTCGTCGCAGACCATGGCGTAAGAGCGGTCGAGCGGCGGCACGAGCACGACTTGTCCGCGATGCGGCTCGACCTGCGGGTCGGGGACGACAGCCTGCGCGCCGGCTCCGGCGCAATTCACGAGTAACGAACTCCCGCCCAGTACGTCGCCGAGATTTTTGAAGTGGCGACTCGGATGAATTTGACCGCCGGCCTGGCGGAAACGGTTGGTGAGATATTCGAGATAGCGCGTGCTGTCCGTGAGCGGCACGGCGAGACGGTAACCGCTTGAAAAAGAAGGAGGCACCTCGGCCGACGAGAGAGCCGCCGCGCCTAACGGGAACGCCCATGCCGGAATCTCCAATTCTCCGGTGCGCGCAAAGGAGCGGAGCTCGATCATGGAGACACCGCTGGCCGGATCGGCGCTCAGTTTGCGCAAAATTTGGTAGGTCTCGAGCGACCAAGCGATGACGGCGTCAGCCGGCTCCGCGTCGTAGGGAAACCAAATCGCTGCCGCGACTGCGGAAGTGGTGGCCTGCCCAATCTCCTCGGCGTAAATGGTGACGCTCCTTCCCTGCTCAGCGCAGAGCACGGCGCAGGTGAGGCCGGAGACGCCCGCTCCGAGGACTGTGATTTCATGCCGCATCACTTTATTTATCAGCAACGCCGGAAACCGGCGAGTGGATTGGCTATTCTTCGCGGCTGTTTACCGGTGGTGCGAGTCTATCGAGCTGGGAAGGATGCGTAGTGGCGAGAGAAGGCTTTCTCCCGCTCGATAGAGTCTCGCACCACCATGAGACCTGCAACCCAGCAGATCCTTTCCCTTCGGCAACCGAACCTTATCCGAGAAGCGTAGAACGAGATATGAAACCGATTCTCGTGCTTGCCTTGCTTGCCGTTAGTTTTTTGTCTGGTTGTGCCACCAGTTCCTCGCGCCTGGTCGCTCCCGCTCGCCCGGCCCTTAATCCGGCCGACGTGCGTGTTTACCGCACGGCACCGCCGCGTTACCAGGAGATCGCCTTCTTGGATGCGTCGAGTGGGGCGCGTTTTTTCCACGGCAGCCCGGAGAACGAAGCCGAAGCGATTGCCAGCCTGAGGGTGGAGGCAGCCAAGGTCGGTGCGAACGGGGTGATTATTACGCTCCTGGGCGATCGCTCGAATGGCTCGCTGGGCGTCGGTGTGGGCGGTGGCGGCATCTCGGGTGGTCGGCGTAGTTTTGTCGCGGGCGGAGGCTCAGTCAGCGGAGGTGCGCCGCTCATTAGCAATGGGGCCCAAGGCATCGCGATCTACGTTGCGGGCCAGCGATAGGACGGGCGCCTTCACTCTGGTGACGACGCTTCCTGATGCGGCGGGAATTGGTCCGAAGTCTCGATAAAGAACTGGAGATCGGACCGTCTCTCCGATTAGGTTGGAGGCGTGGCGTGGGGATATTTCAAGGAGCGACGGCGACGACGATATCGCGAGCGTCCCATCCCGCAAGAATGGCGCGCCGTCATCTCGCGCAACCTCCCGTTTTTCAACAATCTCAGCCCGGCTGACCAGGAAGAGTTACTCGGTCATGTGCAGGTTTTCCTAGCCGAGAAACGCTTCGAAGGCTGTGGCGGCCTGGAGGTTACGGAGGAGATGCGGGTCACCATCGCCACTCAGGCTTGCCTCCTTCTCCTCCATCGCAAGACGGACTACTTTCCGCGGCTGGTCACCGTTTTGGTTTATCCATCCGGTTTTGTCGTAAACCAAGAACGGCATCTGGGCGGAAATATCTGGGCAGACGGTCCCGATGGCCGCCTGGGTGAAACCGAGGGCCGGATGGGTTCGCTGGTCCTGGCCTGGGACGCGACCATTTCCGGGGCGACCGACCCAGGGGATGGTAAAAATCTCGTGCTGCACGAATTCGCGCACCAACTCGATTTTGAAGATCACCTGGCGGACGGGGTTCCGGCGTTGCGTTCGCGCCGTGATCTCTCCGCCTGGTCGAAGGTCATGAAAGTGGAGTTCGCCGCCCTGCAAGCGGCCGATGCTACGGGTTTGCCGACCCTTCTCGACACTTACGGCGCAAGTAATCCTGCCGAGTTTTTTGCCGTAGCGACCGAGGCATTTTTCGAGCGGCCGCATGCTCTACGGCAACAGCACCCGGGTTTGTATGGGCAATTGCGCGGGTTCTTCCAGCAGGATCCCGCTTCTTATTCCAGTGAAGGGCAACCGGCTGGCTAGCTCCGCGGTTAGAAACTCAGAGAGAGCCGGCCGCTTTCCGACCACTCTGTTTGCCGGCGGTCTCTTGCAGCAGTGGTTTATCTTGCAAGCGCAATGGGTCGGGGCCGCGGTTCTGGATCCAGGCGGTCTCGGCCAGGTTCTCTTTCCACGGATATTCGTCTTTCACGACCGGCCACCACAGTAAACGCCCGGCGGCGCGCCAGCCATCGATGATATAGCCCTTTTCGATCGGTTGGCCGATGGCTGTGACGACCACGACGTTATGTTCCAGGCGTGAATTCGGGTAGGCCTCCGCCCAATGCAGCTCGAGAGTCTTCAGCGGCAAGGTTTTCAGTTGCGCACCGATGGCGTGGGCCCAGTCGAAGCAGAAGCCCCGTTCCCGCGCCCCGATGTGAATGAGGAAGTTGTGGAAGTTTGAGGGCGGAACGACCCGCCATTCTCTGGCCATGCGGCGCGCCGTCTCATGAGAAGTCACGGAGACCAGTTGAGCCTCTGCCGGATTGATGGTGGGGCTGAGTTTCATCATCGCGGCGGTGAAGCCTTTGATCGAACTGGCATCGCCGGCCCGGGCATACTCGGCCAAAGCGCCCAGACAGAGCAAAGCGACGAGCATCATTCGGAGCGGATGATATCGGTTTGAGGAATTGTGCATGAAGTGAATCGGAGGGAGCGTTTTCTTT
>JBPCLK010000091.1:0-11968 GCA_051003355.1 Chthoniobacterales bacterium
AATCGCTCCGCCCTCGGTGGCCAACGCACGCAAAGAAGCGGCGGACCTGCAGAAGTTGATCGACCAGTAGAAAGGCAACTTCCAGTTGGCTTCCTGGGACTGGGCCTTTTATGCGGACAAGTTGCGGCAGTCGCGCTACAACTTCGACGAATCGCAAATCAAGCCCTACTTCGAGCTCAACCATGTCTTGCTCGACGGCGTCTTCTTCGCCGCGACCAAGCTCTATGGTATCACTTTCAAAGAACGCAAGGACCTGCCGGTTTATCAGCCGGATGTGCGCGTCTTCGATGTCTTCGACAAAGACGGCACCAAATTGGCCATCTTCATGGCCGACTACTACGCGCGTCCCTCCAAGCGCGGAGGCGCCTGGATGAATGAGTATGTCAACCAGAGTGATTTGTTAGGCACCAAGCCGGTGGTGGCCAATCATCTCAATATTCCGAAGCCCGAAGCGGGCCAGCCGACCCTGCTGACTTACGATGAAGTGCGGACCGCCTTTCACGAGTTTGGTCACGCCCTGCACGGTATGTTTTCGCACGTGAAATACCCGCGTTTCAGTGGCACCAGCGTGCCGCGCGATTTCGTGGAGTATCCTTCACAGGTCAACGAAATGTGGGCGACCTGGCCGGAAGTGCTGGCCCATTACGCCAAGCATTACAAGACGGGCGAACCGATGCCGAAAGAGCTCCTCGACAAAGTGATCGAGGCCGAGGAGAAGTTCAATCAGGGTTTCAAGCTGACCGAATACCTCGAAGCCGCTTTACTCGACCAGGCTTGGTATCAACTCAAGCCTGCCGAGGTGCCTAACGACGTCGCAACTTTTGAGACCAGCGCGCTCAAGAAAGCCGGTGTCGATTTCGCGCCGGTGCCTCCACGTTATCGCACGGATTATTTCTCCCACGCCTTCGCCGGTGGTTACAGCGCAGGTTATTACAGCTACATCTGGAGCGAGGAACTCGATGCCGACAGCGTCGAGTGGATGAAAGCACACGGCGGCCTGAAGCGTGAGAATGGCGACCATTTCCGCGACACCCTCCTCTCCCGCGGCGGCAGCAAGGATGCGATGAAACTTTTCCACGACTTCACCGGCCGTGACCCGTGGATCGAGCCGCTCCTCAAACGCCGTGGTCTGGAAGTAGTCCCCGAAGCGCCCTCCGCTGCGGTAAAATCTGAGCCCTCCAACTAGAGAGCGACTCGATTCCAACCGCGAAGCGGCATGGTAGACGCCAAAGTATTTCTTGATCGGCGGGGCGTCTGGGCCTTTGGGCTCGGCTGTCTCGGCGTGACCATCGGTGTGCTCCTCCACCTGCCGATGTTCATGATGGGCCGCCACAACGGCTTTGTCCTCGCGGGCATGCCGATGGACCCGGCCATGATCTTCGGCATGTATTTGATTGTCGCCGGGGTGTTCGTGGCGGCCTACGGCCTTTTGCCCAGCCGTAAGGCACACGCCGCGCAAACGGCCTCGCGCATCACAGTCTCGGCACCGGAGGATGCTCCGCTCGGTGCGGCGCACTGGACGCTGCTGGCAGCGTTGGTCGGTGCGCTCATCATCGATGTGATGAAGCCAGCCGCACTCGGCTTCGTAATCCCCGGGATGATCGCGGAATATCACGTGACCAAGGCGCAAATCGCGCAGATTCCTTTCTACGCGCTCATCGGCACGGTCAGCGGATCGGTTTTGTGGGGCGTCCTGGCGGATATCTACGGGCGCAAAGCTTCGATTCTCTTGTCGGCTGTGGTCTTCATCGGGACTTCGATCTGCGGCGCCATGCCGTCTCTGACTTGGAATATCTGGATGTGTTTCCTTATGGGTCTCGGGGCCGGCGGCATGCTGCCGGTCACCTACGCGCTCCTGGCCGAGACGATGCCATCGAAACATCGCGGCTGGGCGCTCGTTCTGGTCGGCGGTCTCGGCGCGGTCGGTGGTTACCTGGCCGCGAGTGGCTTCTCCGCACTGCTCGTGCCGACCTACAGTTGGCGGATCCTTTGGCTCATCAATCTGCCCACCGGGCTTCTCCTCATCGGGATGTGCGGATTGATTCCGGAGTCGGCAAAGTTCCTTCTCGCGCGCGGACGCAAAGCGGAAGCCCAGGCCGTCATGGCGCGCTTCGGCACGGTCAGCCGCCGTGTCCCCGAAGGTGAAGAGAGCGCCGCCGAAGTCATGGCGCACGCTCATAATACTCCGATCGCGAACGCTCCGGCCGGCAGACTTTGGACCCCGCGTTTACTGGGGAAAACCGCGGCGCTCACCATCGCAGCGCTGGCATGGGGACTGATTAACTTCGGCCTGCTCCTCTGGATGCCTAACGATCTCGTATCGAAAGGCTACTCCATGGGGCTCTCAGCAAACTCCTCGCTGAGTCCGCCCTGCTGGCCTTCCCGGTCGTCTTTATTTGCGCGCTCATGTACAGCCGCTGGAGTACGAAGTGGACGCTCGCCAGTATGATCGTGCTCACGTTCCTGGGGCTGGTTTGGGTTTTGTTTCTGGAAATGCTTCCCGGCACTAATCCGATCTGGCCGATCGCGCTCCTCATCGTCGGGAGCAATGGCATCATCGCCATCATTCTTCCCTACACCTCCGAGAGCTATCCGGTGAAGGTCCGCGGCCGCGCCACGGGCTGGATCGCCGCCTGCACTAAGGGCGGCGGAGTGCTTGCGCAAACAGTTAGTCTGGCCGCACTGGTTCCGCCGCTGGGCATGACCGCCTTTATCATTATGGTGCCCACTCTGATCGCGCTCGGACTTTTCATCCGCTTCGGCAGCGAAACGCGAGGTTTGGACCTGAGGCATCTCGAGCAACCCGCCCCCGTTCCGACCGACGCCTCGAATTAGGCGAGCAACTCGACAGAGCTAGCGCGCACCGAGGCCGGCGAAGAGCGCTGCGTAGATTTCAATCCCGTCCCAGAGATTCTGCAGGCGCAGGTTCTCGTCGTTCGAATGTTGGTTGTCGTCGTGGTTAGCGATGGGGAGGCCAATCACTGGAGTGTCGTTAGGCTGCTGAAAAAGATACATCGGAATGCTGCCACCGACGGTCGGCAAACGGACCGGCTCATGGCCTGCCGCGGTCATCAGGTCAGCCACTTCGCGGGAGAGCGGAAGATCGAGCGAGGTGCGCGCAGGAGGATAACCGGCGCCCCAGTCAACTCGCGCGATCTTCGGATATTTCATTCGGATCGCCGCATCTGGCGTCTCGCGGACCAGATGATAGCCCTGCTCCGCAACATGTCGCTCAACCAACGGCTTGATCGAATCTGGGCTTTCGTTAGGCACAAGTCGAAAGTCGATTGAAGCCCGCGCTTCTGGCTGAATCGTGTTGGAGGCTTTCTCGCCCACATGGCCTGCTTCGATCCCTCGCACATTGAGTGCCGGCTAAAGCAGGAGTTCGTTCAGGTGTTTCCCCTCGCCTTCGGTTGCGCCGATTTGGAACTCGCGACGGAGATCGGCTTCGACATCCGGGATTCTCGCCAGAGCAGCCAATTCCGCTTCGCCAGGCCGTTTCACCTCGTCGTAGAAACCCTTGATCAGAATGCGGCAGTTTTCGTCGCGCATCGAGTCGAGCAAATGCGTTGGCCTAACGATCGGATTCGGCACCCAGTTTCCGTAATGTCCGTCGTGCAATCCCTTGCTCGGTCCACAAATCGTCGGTTCGAGATCGATCGTGCCCCGTGCGCCGAAGAAGAGCTCTGAGCGTCGACTTTGGTGGACCGGACCGTCGCAGAGAATCCAGGCGTCCGGACGCAGGACCCCAGGATACTTTTCCAGGAACTGCTCCAGATGCGGGGAGCCTGCCTCCTCTTCGCCTTCGAAGACGAAACGAAAATTAACGGACGGTTTTAGATCCTTGGCGCGCAGCGCATCGAGCGCGGCCAAGATGGCGATTATGGGCGCTTTGTCGTCGCCGGCCGCCCGGGCATAGAGGCGCCATTCCGGATCGATCGTCTTGGCGTTCTGCCAATCGACTTCCTTCCCGGCTGCATCGCGCATGATGGGTTTCCACGGATCGCTCTTCCACTTCGCCCGATCGACTGGCTGTCCATCGTAGTGCGCATAAAACGCAATCGTCCGCGTGGCCCCCGCTACGATCAGATCACTCATCACGATCGGCGGCGCACCATCCAGGGTGAGCAGTTGCGTCGTTAGGCCACGCTTTTCCAGCATCGCCTGCACCATTTTCGCGTTGCGCTGAATGTTCGGTGCGTCACTGGCCAGATTCGGGACGGCGAGCAGAGCGGTAAACTCCCGCAAGATTTGACCCTCATGTTTCGCCCGCCAGGTGCCCGCCTGCTTCGCCACCGTCGCCGCATCGGTCGCGAAGACGTCAACGATGCCTAAAACAAGGAGCGCGAGAGATGCGCAGGCCTTCATTCCTTGAGCCTGCCTCAACGCACCTCCGCCGTCGCGCCTTCAATCGTCTTCCACGGCTCCGCGCGACCACCAAGATGCTTGGCCAGAAACTCCTCCACTCGGCCGTAAAAATCGCGATTGTTCTCGGGCCGTGCGAAGCCGTGACCTTCGTCCGGGTAAACAATATACGTCACCTCACGCTTCGCTTTACGCAACGCCTCCACCATCATGTCCACGTTTTCGATTGTGACGCGCGGGCCGTTTTTGCCCTGCCCGATGAGCAGCGGATCGCGAATCTTGTCGACGTGATAGAGGGGTGAGACTTCGCGATTCAGTTTCTCATCGTGGTCGAAATCGCCCCCGCGCCGGCGCCAGCGGGGCATGATGTTCGACCAATAACTCGGGAACGAACGGAAGAGCGTCGCCAAGTCGGCCGGCCCAACCCCATCCACACCGCAGGCGAAGAGATCCGGACGCTGTTCGAGCGCGAGCAGGGTCGCGAAACCACCGCCCGACCAGCCCATGGCCGCCACGCGCTTCGGGTCCGCGATTCCCTGCTCGATCGCCGCCTGTGCTGCGTCGTAGAGATCTTCCTGCGTGCCACGACCCCATTTGTTAGTCCCGGCATTCAGGAACCTGAGTCCGAAGCCAGTCGAGCCGCGATAATTCACCTGCAGGACGGCGTAGCCGCGGTTGGCGAGCAGTTGCACCTCGGGGTCGTAATTATCGTAATCACGATACCACGGACCGCCGTGTATCAGCACGACCAGCGGCAGATTTTTCGGCTCCACTCCGACTGGCGTCGTTAGGAAGCAGGGCAGAACAATGCCATCCCGCGCTTTGATCTCGAGCCCTTTCTTGGGAGCGAGTTTCGCACCCGCCAGGGCTGGGTGTTCGTCGTAAAGCTTGGACAGTTTTTTGCTCGCCCGGTCAAAGCTGTAGTAGACCGCTGGCAAGTCGCTGCGGCGGGCGGCGATGACCCATTTTTGATCTGCGCGATCGCGGCTGATAAGATCCTGAAATCCGCCTGCGGTCTGGCCGATCAGTTCGAAATCCGACTTCATTGCTGGATCAAGAAACGTCCAGCGCCGGGAGAGATAGTCGAACTCCACCGCCTGCAGGGTGTGGGTTTGCGGGTCGCTTAAGACGCTCGGTCCATCACCCAGGCCATCGTTGGCCACGTCGGATTTTGCGTCTTCCGCAAGGACGTTCAGTTCTTTTCCGGACTGCAGATCCAACCTAACGAGCCGCCCGGTATCCGAGCCTAGCGCCGATTGAATGATCAGGCTTTTTCCATCCGGATCGAAACCCGCGATGAGCGAACCGCCGACCACCTGACCAGCGAAAAGCGCTTTCTCGAAAGGCATCACGACGAGATTACGCCACGGTTTATCCGCGGCATCGCGCACACGCACGATGGAATTGCCGGTTTTGCCATCGAACGCCGTCGCTCCTCGGATCACGAAATTGTTATCCGTGGCCCAAGTCAGCACGTCCCCGGGGTTCTTTGCCTCAAGCGTGATCGCGCCCGTCTCGAGATCGATCCGGTACATGTCGAAGGCGTGCCGATCCCGCAGGTTCAGGGCGGCGAGGATAAAACGTGGATGTTGCGGATCTGTCAGGACATTCTGCGCCCGAATCCCGCGAAAGGGACTCAGGTCGCGCACCACCCCGCTCGTTAGGTCAGCGGAAAAGAGATGCTGCACTTCGTCGCCCGCGTTGTCCTGCAGGTAGAGGATGTGCTGCCCGTCGCCGCCCCAGGTGTACCAGCCAATCGGACGATGATCTTCGTTCGTTACCGCATGGCCATTGGAACCGTCAAAGTCGCCCACCCAAACATTGACGACGCCGTTCTTATCCGGTGCGAGCCAGGCGAGCTTCGCGCCATCGGGCGAGAGCGAAGGATGCGAGCGAGCCGGATTGCCGAAAAGAGTTTCGCGCGAGATGAGCGGAGGCAACTCAGCCTTGAGCGAGCTTTGCGCGAGTAACACCAAAAGGAATAGAAGACGCTTCATTTGATGCATTCATTTTACCGAACTTCCAGGGCCGCGCCCACAGCTGGTTTCGCGACTGTCTCGCAGCGAGCCGGTTCGGTTCGGTCAGCGCTTCTTCCGGCGCGTTGTCTCGTCGCGCGGGACGCGGCTGAAACCGAGCGCTGCCCCACCCACGCCGTAAAGCATGAGCAGCGCGCCGAGCGGCACCAGCCAGATGCCATTCCCAGGATCGCCGTCGTAGGTCCAAAAGCCACCTAACAAGAAGCCACCCGGCAAAAGGACGGCCGCCCCGATCAGCGCCAAGGAAACAGACGAGCGCAGCCGGAACCCGTCCACGCCGCGAATGGTCAGGCCAGCCGCGATATTGACCAGCGCCAACATGGTGCCGTGGAAATGCCCCAGCGTGAACATGAGCCGTCGCACTTCATTCCCGACATCGAGGTACCAGCCAATCTTGAAGCCGTGCATCGTCTCCAGCACGATCCCGAGCACGACGTAGACAGTCAGTGCCCACCAGCCGAAGCGAAGATGTCGGGTCGAGTAGTCCATTGGTGGGCAGCGAGGCGGTGGCGAAGAATATCCACAGATTTCGCAGGTTGGACAGATTGGATCAGTCTGTCGTCAGGGTCGCACACGTCAGGCGGCGACTTCGGGGAGCGCACGCGCCTCGGACTGCTATCGCCATCACTCTGCTAGGACAATCGGCGTATCGTCCCGCGCGCGACGAAGACGATCGAAGATGTCCTGGTTGAAACGCCCCTCGGCATCCAAACCGGTCCTGGGATTGAAGCTCGGGTTCGCGGGGCGCTGCTCTTTCCACCATTTGTCGTAGCCGCCTTTGACGGCGTCTCCCAAGGCAGCTCCATCGTCCGTATAGGTAAATTTGAAATCTGAAAATCCAGGCAAAGTCTGCAAGGACTTCCAGGCGTCGAAGCGAACGGCGGCATAGGGATCGAGCATGCTGTAGGTGAGATAAGGATAGAGCCAGTCACGGCCAGAGGCTTTTTGCGCCGGTTCCCAACCCATCCCCCAAGCGAGCAGAGCCCGCTGGCCAGCGTCTCCTTTGACCAGCCACTGCACTGCGGCCGAGATGGTTTTGTCATCCTCTGATAACTCTGGGACGGGTTGTTGGTACCAAGTTTGCAACTTATCCGCCGTCCAGGCGAGAGTCCGGTCGAGGTGGCACAGGTTGCAGGCATTCGGCCGCCCAACCTCGACGCTCTCACGCACGTTAGGCACGGAAACCTGATGGCTGCGCATGGCATGAAGCAGGCCAAAAGTGGTGTGCGGCATGTGACAGTTATAGCAGCGGCTGCCGGACGAATCGGCGGCATGATGGGTGTGACTGGTGAGGCGTGCGGCCACCTCCTGGTGACATTGCAGGCAGGCGTGATCCGACTCCATCTGCGGCGCGAGCTGATCGCTTCGCGCCCAGGTCTCGAGCGCGACCTGCGTGGTGTTGGCCGGATGCATTTCGTGGCAGGAAATGCAGGAGAAGTTTCCGCCCTTAAAGCAAGGCGACTCCTGCACGCCATTCATCTCGCGTCCGGTCACGCGGATCATGCCGTCTTTCCAAAAACGGTTGCGATAAAAATTCGGCTCCGTTTCGCGAATAAAATCCTTCTGGCTGGCGTGATCTTTCTCGTTAGGCTGAACCACAAAACGCTGCCCGAGATCGGCATTTCCCGGACGAAATTTCCCGCCGTGCCGGTTGAAGTCGACCTTTTCATTCATGCCGTCGAAAGCCCAGACGCTGTGGCATTGTCCGCAGGCGAGGGCCGACTCCGGTCCCTTCATCTTCTTCGCATTCGCGATGGTGGGATCGTCGCTTTTCGTTAGGTGAAGCTTCCACCGCCGGATGGGGTTGCGATTGGCGGTGATATGGGCACCGCCTTCGCTGTGACACGCTTCGCAGGCGATGCCGAACTCGCTCACCTTCGTGTCCCACTTGTTACCATCAACGAAGTTTGAGACTCCCTGGGTCACGTGGCAATCCATGCAGGCGCCGTTCCAGGCCCCGACCGAATAGGCCTCTTTTGTTTCCGGCGGCATGAGAAAGGTCTGCGCGACCGGAGCCCACATTTTTTCGGGAATGATGTAGGCAAACGGAAACTGCTCGAGTGTTCTCCCCTGCCCGGTTTCCGTCCAAAGAATCTGGAGGGTGTGCGAGCCGGTCGGGAGGACGACCTGGCTTGGAGGCTCGTAAGCGGGCGCGCCTAACGAACGCGTCGCGACGGTGATTTTGTCGCCGTCACGCTGAAGCCGGTATTGCCTGCCTGCGAAGTCGAGCTCGACGTTAGGCGCGTCGGGTATGAGCGTCGCGGGCGTGGCCACCTGCGTCATGGTGCGATGATAGGATGCGTGCCAGCTGGCGTAATTCCCCAGGTGACAGGCCCGGCAGGAATCGGAGGTCACGTAATTGTCCTGCGGCGCCTTGATGGGACGATTGGATGGGGCCACCGCAGAACTGCCGGAAGCGGCGTCGTGCCAGAGGAGCAAACCGGCCAGGGCGACGAAGGCCACCGTCGCTACGCTTGCGAGCCAAACCGATTTGCGTGTTTGCGGTCCCTCTGGCATCTGGTCGAACCTGACCATTCGTGCGAAAGTTTCAAGAAGTTCGCACCGCGAGCGTGCAGACGGCCGTCCAGGGCGCCCGCAGACATCGGCTCTCCAGGCAAATTGTAAGGACCGCTTCGGTTCCTCCGTTCGATGACTGGTTTCTCTGAAACAAGGCAGGCGTGGCGCCCGGCCTACAATTTTCGCGCGGCGCGCGCTGGGTGTGATAGTTTCCCTGCGATGGCAGATGATCGCTGGGGCGGCCGCAAGGTCGGGCCAGAGGAAAGTCCGAACACCAGACGGCAGCATGCCGCGTAGAACACGCGGACGCCGCATTCCCAAGAGTGCGGTGATGGAAAGTGTCGCAGAAAATATACCGCCAGCCGGCAGCAGTGCCGTCGGGTAAGGTTGAAAAGGCGAGGTAAGAGCTCACCGCTCGGCCAGCAATGGACGAGGCAGGAAAAACCCCATGCGGTGCAAGACAAAACAGAGAGAGGGCAGCCGGTCCGCTAATTCTCGGGTATCGTCGCACCACGCGGCGCTTAAAGCGTCGCGGGCGTTCCGCGAGAGCGGGATGAGATAAATGATCATCGTCTCGGAGAAATCCGGGGCACAGAATTCGGCTTATCGTCATCGAAATGAAGGGCGTTCTCGGAAACGAGGGCGCCCTTCCACTTTGGCGACTGGTCAAATTAACCGCAGATCGCAGAGGCCGCAGAGGATGGATTAAAGTCGTAAAACTCTACTTCCTCCGCGGTCAATCATTCGATTTTTTCCGCTGGAAAGACAGGATTTACAGGATGTTCAGGATTAAGAAGGGAGTTTCTCTCCCGTCAATCCATCCTTTGAATCCTGTTAATCCTGTCAAAAAAACCATGACTGCCACCTCGTCGCCCTCCCGAGATTGGCGCATCCCGGCCGCCTGGCTGACGCTTTGCCTGGTCTGGAGTTCGACTTGGCTGGTGATCAAGATCGGCCTAAAAGATCTCCCGCCGGTTTCTTTTGTCGCCTGGCGATTTGTCATCGCCGCCATAGTCCTGGTCGCGATCTCCCTCGGGCGGACCCACCTTTTGCCCCGCAAACGATCCGACTATTGGGTGCTCGGCTCCACCGGACTCCTCATGTTTGCGCTCAATTACACGCTCCTTTTCTGGGGTGAGCTGCATGTCTCATCGGGACTGGCTGCGATCATTCAGGCCTCGATTCCGATCTTCGGGATGATCTTCGCGCACTGGATGCTGCCGGAGGAACCATTGCGGTGGCCGCGCCTTGCTGGGGCACTGGTTGCCATGCTGGGCGTCGCGCTCATTTGCATTCGGCTGCTTAGCTTCAATGGCTGGTCGGCCTTTCTCGGTGGCCTCGGGATCACCATCGGCGCGGCCGTCGCCGCCTATTCCAACGTCGTGCTCAAGGCGCGCAAGATCGATCTCGCGCCCTCCATGCTGGCCGGCTGGCAAATGATTTTTGGCATCGTCCCGCTGGTCATCTTTGGCCTAACGATGGATGGAAATCCCCTGCAACTGCACTGGACGGGCCGCGCCATTCTCTGCCTCCTCTATCTCGCGGTGATCGGTTCCTCGCTCACCTTTCTGCTTCTTTACTGGCTCATGCCGCGCATGTCGGTGACGAATTTGCAGACTATTTCGCTCATTACCCCGCCGGGCGCGGTGGCTATCGGATGGGCTTTTGGCGGCGAAATGCTTTCGCCCTGGTCGTTGCTCGGGGCGGGATTTGTCCTGCTGGGAGTCTGGATGATTTTTCGTCGAATCGATGATCCGGAAGCCGCGGCGGCCAAGGCGGCCGTGGCACGCGGATAAGCATAATGCGGAAGGGATCTTTGCGTCCCGATTCCGTTGGGGTGCGCAGCGCGGATGATCGGGGCACTAAGGCCTTTCCCACATGGCAACTTTACCGGAGGCAATCGTCCAGGCAGCGCAGCAAATGCGCGACTGTTTCCTCGGTCTCGTCGCCCATGTTGGAGAGGCGAAAGGTCTGACCTTTGAGCCTGCCGTAGCCGCCGTCAATCACGAGGTGATGTCTCTCACGCAGTTCACGTGTGAGTTTGGCTACGTCGACGCCGCGGTTGTTCTTTACGCAGGTGAGCGTGACGGCGCGATGGCCGTCCTCCGCGAAAAACTCGAAGCCGCGCTCACGCACCCAATCGTGGACGAGTGAGTTGGTGCGCGCGTGACGCTCGAAACGATTGGTTAGGCCTTCGGCGAAGATCTCCTCCAGTTTGGACTGCAACGCGTAGATGTGTCCGATGCTGGGCGTGGTCGGAGTCATATCACCGGCCTGTTGTTTTTTAAACTCGAGAAAGTCGAAGTAATATCCACGCCCGGAAATCTGCTCCGCGCGAGCAAACGCCTTCTCCGAAGCGCTGAAAAGCGAAAAACCCGGGGGCAAGGCGAGCGCTTTTTGCGAACCGGTGAGCAGCACGTCAATCTGCAAATCATCCATCGGAATCGGCACGGCGGAGAACGATGAAACCGTATCGACGATGAGCGCGACCTCCGGATACTTCGCGAGAGTGCAGCAAATCTCCGGCAGCGGATTCATCACGCCGGTCGAGGTTTCGTTATGGATGAGCGTGACGGTATCGAATCTACCGGTGGCGAGTTGGGCATCGACCGCCTGGGGATCGAGGGCCTGACCCCACTCCACCTGCAACGCCTCGGCTTCTTTGCCGCAGCGACGGGCGACGTCGAGCCATTTATCTGAGAACGCTCCGCACATACAGCAGAGAACACCTTGCCTAACGAGGTTGCGGATCGCCGCCTCCATCACGCCCCAGGCCGACGAGGTGGAAAGAAAGAACGGCTGCTTCGTCCCAAACAACTCCTGCAAGTAGGGGTGGATCGCTCGGTAGAGTTCCTTGAAAGGTTCACCGCGGTGCCCGATCATCGGTCGCGAAAACGCCGCCAGAGTCTGGGGCGAAACCTCCACCGGACCAGGAGTGAAGAGTTTGTCGTGCGGGATCATCTCCTGCCAACCTGCCCGCGCCCGCTCCGGGAGGCGAGAGTGAAATGGCGCTGCGACCTAGCTTTTCGGAGGCACGCTTTCACCGCGGC
>JBPCLK010000092.1:0-23562 GCA_051003355.1 Chthoniobacterales bacterium
CATCGAAGTAGTCCACACGGTCCGCAAAAAATTCGAGCTCCGCAGCAACTCTGGGCTCGCGTCCTGCGAGAATGAAAGCCGCGACGTAATCGCGCAATCGATCGGGCCCGAGCGGGTCTTCATTGGCTCGACGCTCTACGGGCGGCGGGACGGGTGGAAGCCGAGTTGTCGCGGGTTTCGGTTGGCGGGTCGTCGTCGGTTTGTCGGATGGGATCGCGGAAGCGTTCGGCGCAGCGTTAGGCGTGGGCTGAGCCGGCACGAATTGTTGCTCGCCACTGCGCAATTGTCTCCAGGTGCCCGACAGTGAGTGCGTGGAGGCGGGGCCAGCGGCGGGCAGCGGGCGAACCCCGAGAGCTTTGGCGGTGGCTTCATCTAGTTCGCCAGTGATCTGAAGCCCGCGTCGGATCTGGTATCGAGTGATCGCCGCCGAAGTGTCGTCGCTATAATTGCCGGTCACATCTCCGAAGTAGAATCCTTCCTGGCGCAGCTTCGTCTGCACGGCGCTGACATTTTCATCCGCCGAGGCGAGAACCGGGCAAAAGGCAATGGCAAGGAATAGGGCGAAAGCAAAACGTTTCATCGAGTTGCAATCGAATCTGCGAGGCCACCCGCACCCCTCAAGTATTCGCGCGATGAAAAGATAGCTTTAGTGAACCGGCGCGGCGGCTTCTTGCCGGTGGTAACTAACAAGGCGAAAACCCCAACCGATCAGCGTAGTGAGATCCGAATTTCGCGTTTTCATCTCCTCGAGAAATTTCTGCACTTGTTCTTTCAGGGCGGATTGTTCCCCGGTCTCATCGAGCAATTCGAAAATCTCCATCGACAGCAGCCAGTCCTGCGAGTGCTCGACCTGTTGCGTTTCCCAGATCTCGCCGAGTCGTTCATAACCAGTCTGTCTTGAACGAATATCGCGGACCTGTTGGTAGAGGCTCTCGAGCTTCTTTCGTTGGGCGTCCGATGGACTCTTGATGGTGCGTTCCTTGGGCACGACTGCGACCTGGTTGAAGGCATCCTTATCGGCCGCGCCATTGAAGACGGTGGTGATGCGATCGCCCGCGGCCATGTCAAACGTGCCCCAGGACGGATCGAATAAGATGCGGTCACCCAGTTTAGCCGTGCAATCGCTGAAACTGATCAATTGCAGCACGTTTGCCGAGCGCAGGATTTTCACCACTTTGCCTTCTACAGAGATGCCGCTCTCGAATTCGAGCTGAGCGCGTTTGCCTTCCTGGATTTCGGTTTCCTTCCACTCCCCAATGGGTGAACCGAAGCCTTCCTTGTGGTAATCGATGCCGTGACCCTCGAGTTGCTTGCTGTTAGCCGCCAGCGCGGTGGGGCCGGTAGTGCGCAGATAAATTGGCTCCCCGCGAGCTCCGGTCAGGACTTCGGTGAAAGTGCCAGAGACTTGCAGCCCGGATGAATACTCGCAGGTCGCAGTGTTATTGGAGGCGACGGCCTTCTCGATCCCTGCCCGGCCGCCCACCATGAACGCCATCCGGTTGGCAAAGTTTTCCAGCACTTCGCGCAGATGTTTGAAATCGCGACTGACGAAGAGCTGTGGTTGTTTGGTCGTGATATCGAAAGCGGTCTCTGCGGCGTCGACGGAGTAGGGGATTTTTTTGACACCCTCCTCCAGGCAGCTCACCGATTCTCCGATCGAGGAAAGAAGACCGGCGCCGTAAATCTTCGGTTTCTCCAGCGTGCCGATGAGTCCGTATTCCACCGTCCACCAGTGCAGTCGGGAGAGAAGAGCCATCTCGGAGGGGGCGCCGAGATTCTTCTGACTCTCCTCCACGTGGTGGGTAGCGGACTCCAACTCGGCGGGATCGGCATCCGGCAACTCCTTCAGGATGGAGAGATGTCGGATCGCCTCGTAGAGCTCGAAGTCCTTCTTCGATGACATCGCCTTGGCTCCCACTTCGCCGAAACGCTGGAGATAATCGGAGTATTCACGATCCACAATGATCGGCGCATGACCGGCCGCTTCGTGGACGATATCCGGAGCCGGCGTGTATTCGATGTGATGGAGCTGCCGCATATCGCAGGCGATGACCAGCACCTTGTAAGCTTGGAATTCCATAAAGGCGGCTGGCGGAATAAAACCATCCACCGCCACGGCACCCCAGCCGATCTTGCCCAGGATCTCGTTCATCTCATCGATCCGCGGAATCCGTTCGAACGAAATGCCCGTATCGAGTAACCCCTGGAAATAAACCTTATGCGCGTATTCTTGCAGGAAAAAAGTATTTTGCCGCATGATGAACCGCCAGACGGCATGATCGATGGGAGTGTATTCTTCGTAACGTTGGTCGACCGCAAATTGGAGAAGGTGCTTCGGCAGCGCGGCGACAGCCGGATTGTTCATTGGGATTCCATGGTCAGTTTTCATCAATACTTCTCCTCAGATCGTAAAACGAACGCCACGCCTAACGAATTGGTTGCGCCCAATGAATTTTATAACTATACCGGGAGAGGGGCAAGGAGTTTGAGGGACGATGAAAGAGAATCAAACCGCGCTTCTTTCTGACCCGCAACGTGCTATCTCGGAAGCACTGACGCCGGAGATCGCTCAGGATGCAGCTCGCACCTGGCAGGCTGAAGGAGCAACGCTGCGATCGATTCCCGCGGTGCAAAATTTCGTTTACGCCGTCGAGCGCGACGACGGTCCTGCGATCCTGCGCTTCACCCACGAATCACATCGCAGCGCCCAAGAGGTAGAAGCGGAAGTGCGGTGGATGCAGGATTTGCATGAGCGCGGGCTGCCGGTGCCGGAGGTGAGGTACTCTCAAAACGGAGCGCTGGTCGAAACGGCTGACTCCAGTCACGGTCGCTTCCTGGTGACCTGTTTCAAACGTCTCGCCGGTCAAGCGCCCGATCCGACGGACTTGCGAGTCTGGAACCCGAGCATGTTTGAACAACTCGGAGCCGTCATGGCGCGTTTACACCAAGCTGCCTACGAAGCGGCCTGGACACCGGCGAGTCTCGCTCGCCGCTCGTGGCGCGAGGAAAACGTGGCGCAAAATTTCCACTTCTACGTCCCGGCCGATGAGAAGATGGTGCACCGCGCTTTCGATCGTCTTCTGGGGGAGCTCGATTTGTGGCCGCGCGCGCGCGATTCCTACGGGCTGATCCATGCGGATCTGAATCACGCGAATTTTTTTATCACGTCCGGTGGACTCGATATCTTCGATTTCGACGACAGTTGTTACTTCTGGTTCGCCTACGATTTGGTGGTGCCGATCTTTCATTTTCCCGCTGCCGCGCAGCCAGAATTCGATGCCAAGGCGCGGGAGGCACTGGTCGCACTCTTGCGAGGCTACGAGAGCGTCCGTCGCCTGAGCACGCAGTGGCTGGAGACAATGCCTTTGCTCTTCAAATGGCGCGACCTCGTGACCTACGGCTTCTTTTATCAGCAACTGAAGATCGGGAATCTGCCGGAGCGGCTGCGCACGACCTTTCTCAGCATGCGTGCTCGGATTGAGGCGGACCGTCCGATTGCGGAGGTTGGAAGCGCTCGATAGATTCGGCGATGTCCGACGATGTCTCTGAGGCGACAGCCGCTGCGTCCGTGGCCGAAGCGGCGCCGCCGGCAAATCCTCCAGTCGTCTGGCTGAACTTGTCATGCCTAGACGCTCCCATCGTGGCGGTGACCTGGCAGTGGCTTTTTGCCTATGTTTTTGGCGCGCATCTGACGCCGGCGTTGCGCGCGCTACTTTTCCTGACCGCCTGGCTGATCTCCCTGGCCGATCGTTTTGCGGACACGATCAAGCTTGCGCCGGAGAGCCCGATCTCACTCCGTCATCGGTTTTGCCGGGAACATATTATCGGCTGGTGGGTGGCCGTGGTGGTCATTTTTTGCCTCGATGTAGGGCTGGCGCTGCGAAGTCTCGACCTGCAGATGCTCCTCCTGGGCGGCACCCTGGCTCTCCTCTGTTTCGGCTATCTTTTCGTTAACCACTGGTTAGGCGGGAGATGGCGTCCCGTTCCCATGAAGGAAAAGTCGATTGGTGTTCTTTTCGCCGCCGGCACCACGCTGGCCGTGATCGCGCAACTGCCGCGCCTGACCGCGTCCTTCGCCGCCGCGGTGATTCTTTTTGCGATCCTGTGCGCCTTCAATTGCCTCTCCATCGCGGCGTGGGAACGACAACTGGATGCGGCCCAGGGGAAGACCTCGCTCCTGACCGGGTGGCCTGCGCTGGCGGGCAGCCTGAAGCTGATTGGTTACGCCCTCGCGGTGGCTGCACTCTGCTGCGCGATCGTCTGGACTCCGGCCCTTCCACTCTGGCTTTCTCTGGCGGCCAGCGCTTTCCTTCTCGTTAGGCTGAACGCCGCCGCCAACTTGCCCCGCGACAGTCGCACGGCGTGGGCCGATCTGGTTCTGCTGACTCCACTGTTGGCGCTGCTTCTCTCGCTCCGGTGAACTTTGACCGCATCGCGCCGCATTATCGCTGGCTCGAGACGCTCGTTTTTGGGAAGCGATTGCAGCAGGCACGGACTGCTTTCATCCGCCAAATTGAAACACCTCGCCACGTCCTCGTGGTGGGTGAGGGGGATGGCCGCTTTCTCGCTGAGTTCGTTAGGGCGCATCCCGGCGCCGAGGTCGAATGCGTGGAAGCGAGCGCGCAAATGATCGAGCTGGCCCGCCGGCGCGAGGGACTCGCCACCGTCCGGTTCCGGCAGGCGGACTTGCGGGAAAGTAAAGTGGAGAGCGAGACTTTCGATCTTATCGTGACACACTTTTTTCTCGATTGTTTCGATCAGAAGGAATTGCCGGTTGTGATCGAAAGACTTGCCCAATCGGCTAGTTCCAAGGCGCGCTGGCTGATCGCGGATTTTCGCGCTCCCTCTCGTGGATTGGCCCGCTGGTGGGCGCAATTCCTCATTGGCGGCATGTATTTCTTTTTCGGCTGCGTGGCCGGGCTGCAAACGCGCCGGTTGGTGGATTATCGTCCCCTGCTGCGGAGGTGTGGTTTCGAGCTTGATCGAGCGATTTCGCCTAACGAAATAATTTTTTCCGAGCTTTGGGAGCGACGCGCGCCGGCTAGCTCCGCCTAAAAAATGGTGACTACGGTCCCTGGGCTGACCATGTCTTTGAGCCGGGCGGCGTCCCAGTTTGCCGTGCGAATGCAGCCGTGACTTCCCGCCCGGCCGATGGTCTCCGGATTATTGGTGCCATGAATGCCGATACCCGGTTTGTTCAAGCCCATCCAGAGGACTCCGACGGGATTGTTAGGGCCCGGGGGAATATTGTAGAAATCGTTGGTGCGCACACCGTGATTGAGCACGCCTTCGTCATGCCGAAACCAGGGCAGGGTGGCGATGCCGAGAATCTTCCAGACGCCTTTCGGCGCGGGTAATGTTTTGGATCCTGGGGTGATCGGAAACTCCGCCACCAGCCGGTTGTTTTCGCGGATCTCGAGAAAATTCTCGCGCGTATCGATGTAAATCTGTCGCGCAGCGAACTCCGGATTCTTAGGCATGAACTTTTCCGTGAGCTTTTCGATTTCGAACGGTTCGACGTTAGGCACCGTCACCACCGTCCCCGGCTGTAATTTATCGAGATCCACGCCCGGATTTAACTTGCGCAGGAAATCCTCGGCGGCGTGATAACGCTCGGCGATGAACTCAAGGAACGAGCCGTAGGGCATGGCTTTGAGTTTGGCCTGTTCGGAAGGTCTCGAAGCGACCTCGCCGACATATTTCATATCGTCCGGACCAATCGTGTAGGTGGTATAGGGAGTCGGAACCTGCGCAAGCAATTCCTGGTCGACCGCTCCGGTGGGCGGGAAGCCGTTTGCTTTTTTGTAAGCCACCAGCGCCTTCCCAAAGAATTCGCCCATGCGCCCGTCGATCTTTCCCGGTCCGAAAGAATGGTTATCGAGAAAAATCTGGAGCCGAACGCTTGTCTCCTCGTCGTAAACCGGCAGGGCGACCAACTCGCGTGGCGGCGGGGTCGGAGTCGGAATAGGAGTCGGAGTGGGCGGAGGAAGTGCTTTGCGAACGGGAATAGGCGGAGGAGTCGGAGTCGGTCGCGACCACCAGCCCGCGTCCACGCGCGCGGCGAAAACGCAGAGCACGAGAGAAATATAGAGCGCGGCTTTCATGGGCGGAGTTATCGACCGATCATCGGACACACGCAAACGCCGCGGCGGCAAATTCGATTTTGGAGCGGTTTTGCAGGAATCGCGGCTCGAATGCATTTGCCGATTGATCCCGAAAAAAGAACCCGGCAAATTGCTGGTTAGTTTGAAGTTCATCAACCTGACGCGTCGGACGGAAATTGGCGCTAATTGCTATTACCTCGGCTCGGGTGACCAGGGGGTGGTGCTCGATTGCGGAATGCATCCCAAGGAGGAGGGGGAAATGGCTCTCCCGAATCTGCCCGCGCTGGCGGGGCGCAAAGTGGACGCGATCCTGGTTTCGCACGCTCATCTCGATCACATCGGTTCACTCCCGGTCCTGATGCGACAGCAACCGCAAGCGCGGATTTTCATGACAGAACCGACCGCCGCGGTCGGCGACGCGTTGCTCCACAATTCGGTTAACGTCATGACTCGCGAGCGAGAGGCGGTCGGCGTGATCTATCCACTCTTCACTCACAAAGAGACGAACCGCGCGACCAGCCGCTGGCAGCATTGTCCGTGGCGTCAGCCCTTTACCGCAGAGGGCGAGCGAAGCCGGGGCGAGGCGGGGGCTGACCTGAGTTTCCAGTTTTGGGATGCGGGCCACGTCCTGGGAGCGGGCGGCATTCTGATCCGCGCGGAGGGACGCACTGTTTTCTACACCGGCGATGTGAACTTCGAAGATCAAACGCTGACGAAAGGCGCGGCCTTCCCTGAGACGGACATCGACGTGTTGATCATCGAGACGACGCGGGGCGATTCGCCCCTGCCGGAAGGGTTCAGTCGCGCCGCGGAAGAAGAGCGATTCGGCGCCGCGGTTGGACAGGCTTTCGCGCGCGGTGGCTGTGTTCTGATTCCGGTTTTCGCCCTGGGGAAAACGCAGGAAGTGATGGCGATGCTTTACAAATTCAAGCGGGCCAAGTTGATCGACGACGTGCCGATCTACATCGGCGGCTTGAGCTCGAAGATGACGGAGATCTATGATCGGCGGGCGAATCAGACCGCCCGGGTTTTGCCGAGGCTGCAATTGTTTCCGGAGGTTTCGCCCTTCGTTCTCAACGGCAAAACCATCGGTGACGCCCCGGCGCGGCCCGGCCGCATTTACGCGCTTTCCAGTGGGATGATGACGCCCAAGACGCTCTCAAACATTTTTGCGCGCCGGATCATCGACCGGCCGGAGCATTCGATCTTTTTCGTCGGCTATGCCGATCCGGAGTCGCCCGCGGGCATCATGCGACGGTCCCAGCCTAACGAGCTCGTTTCACTGGACGAGGATGAGCCGGCCCAGCCGCTCCGCTGTCAACTGGAGGAATTCCAGTTCAGCGCGCACGCTTCCCGCGAAACGCTTCTGGCTTACATCGTCAAGGTCGCACCGAAGAAAGTTGTGCTCGTGCATGGCGATCTGCCGGCGGTCGAATGGATGCGGGCGGCCGTCGCGGCCGCGCTGCCGGAGAGCGAAGGCATCGTTCCGCCTCCCGGAGTAGAGATCGAGTTGTAAGCTGCTGCGTGAAGATCGCGTCCTGGAATATCAACTCCCTCCGCAAACGGCAGGAGCGTTTGCTTTCCTGGTTAGGCGAGACGAGGCCGGATATCGTTTGCCTGCAGGAGACGAAATGTTCCGACGAACAATTCCCCGGCGAAATCCTGCGCAATTCCGGATACGCCGCGGCCTTTCACGGGCAAAAATCTTATAACGGCGTAGCGATTCTTTCCCGGGCAGAGCCACGCGATGTGCGAGTTGGCTTGGGCGATGAAATTGCGGACGACCAGGCGCGGCTGCTCGCGGCGACCATCAGCGAGGTGCGCGTCGTCTCCATTTATGCGCCTAACGGGCAGGCGGTCGGGGCAGAGGCTTACCGATACAAAATGGAGTGGTATCGCCGCCTAACGAAATTGCTGGAGGCGGAAGGTTCCCTCGAGCGTACGGTCGTTTGCGGCGATTTTAATGTCGCCCCGGCGGATGAGGATGTGCACGACCCGGCGCTCTGGCGCGGCGCGATCATGTGCTCGGATGAGGAACGCGCCGCCTTCCGGACCCTTGCAGGTTTGGGACTGGCCGATACGCTGCGGTTGCATCATCCCGAACCGGGGATTTTCAGTTGGTGGGATTACCGCATGCTGGCCTTCCCGAAGAAACGTGGGCTTCGGATTGACGCGATCCTGGCAGGAAGTGATCTGGCGGGCAGGTGCACGGGTGCTGGGGTCGACCGGGAAATGCGAAAAGGAAAAGAGCCGTCGGATCACGCTCCCGTCTGGGCAGAATTTTCGCCGGCGGGGTAGAACACCAATCGTCAGGCCGAGCGAGTTCCCGTCGATCGTGACGGGGTCATTTCAACTTCGGATTGGACGTTAGGGAGGAAGAGCCTGACCTTCTAGCGGATGCCCGGACCGACAAACCAGGTGGCTCATCCGCCAGAGAAACCCCTCATGGTTTACGACGGCGATTGCGGCTTCTGCAAACTCTGGATCGCCCGCTGGCGCGAAGTCACCGCCGGCGCGGTCGCCTACGAACCTCTTCAGGAAACCGCAGCCCGCTTCCCCGAAGTGCCGCTGGGCGATTTCCAGCAGGCGGTGAAACTGATCGAGACCGACGGCCGCGTCTTTAGCGGGACGGAGGCTGTCTATCGTTCGTTAGGCAAAACCCACGGTCGCGGTTTTTGGCAATGGTGTTTCGAAAGAGTGCCCGGCTTCGCTCCTGTCTCGAACCGAGCTTACGCTTTCATTGCCGGCCACCGCGAACTCGCTCACACAGTCACCTCGATTTTCTGGGGTGAGGATGTTCGCCGACCTACCTATTATCGCGCGAGATTCTGGTTCCTGAGGTTTCTTGGCGTGATCTACCTGATCGCGTTTTTGTCGCTCTGGCTGCAAGTGGATGGCCTCATGGGGAGCGGTGGTCTCATGCCGGTTGGTCAATTACTGACCAACGCTCACGAACAACTCGGAGGGCGAGCCTACCTGGCGCTGCCGACGTTATGCTGGCTCGATTCGAGCAACCTCTTTCTTCACCTGCTCTGTGGTGCCGGGGTTGTCCTCTCGCTGCTCCTCCTGATCGGGCTCGCGCCGGCCGTCTGCCTGCTCCTGCTTTTTGCCTCTTACCTCTCGCTGACCGTGGTGGGACAAACGTTCTTCAGTTTTCAATGGGACGTGCTGCTCCTCGAAGCCGGATTTCTCGCGATCTTCCTCGCACCCTGGCGTTGGCGGATTTCTCGCGGTCAACCTGCGCCCCTCTCGCGTCCGGCGATTTTCCTTCTGCATTTTCTCCTCTTTAAATTGATGCTCATGTCCGGTGTCGTGAAGCTCACCAGTGGCGACGCTTCGTGGACGAGCCTGACTGCGCTCGATTACCATTATTGGACGCAGCCGTTACCGACCGTTCTGGGCTGGTGGGCCGATAAGACTCCCGAATGGTTCAAACATTTATCTACCGGGTTTGTGCTGGTGGTGGAGGTCGCGGGCGCCTTCCTCCTCTGGCTGCCGCGCCGCCTGCGCCTGCTGGGGTTCGCGACGATGGTCCTCCTGCAGTTGCTGATCGGTCTGACCGGCAATTACGCTTTTTTCAACCTGCTCACCCTCGCCCTCTGCCTGCTCCTGGTGGACGATTCCGTCTGGCCGGGAAAACGGAGCCTAACGAATTCAATAGTCGTTGCGCCGGGCCGCGCGCGTGGCTGGCAATTCTGGGCCGCGGTGGTCGTCCTGCTCGTGACGATGCCGCTGAATGCCGCTCTGCTCTTCAATGCCTTCAAACCGAATGTTGCCTGGCCCGCGCCGGTCGAGACGGCTTATGCTGCCGTCTCTCCTTTCCGTCTGGTCAACGGCTACGGACTTTTCCGAGTCATGACCAAGGAACGTTCGGAGATCGTGGTGCAGGGAAGCAACGATGCGATCAATTGGAAGCCCTACGAGTTCAAATGGAAACCCGGTCCGCTTGATCGCCGGCCAGCTTTTGTCGAGCCCCATCAGCCGCGGCTTGACTGGCAGATGTGGTTCGCCGCCTTGAGCGACGTGCGGCAGAATCCATGGTTCTTCGCGCTCGCCTTTCGGTTGCTCGAGAACTCACCTGACGTCGTTCATTTACTGGAGAAGAATCCTTTTCCCGACAAGCCGCCGCGCTTTCTGCGAGCGCAAATTTACCGGTATCGTTTTAGCACGCTGGACGAGCGCCGGGCGACGGGCGCTTGGTGGCAGCGGGAAGACGAGCGAACCTATCTGCCGCCGGTTTCTCTGCGCCGCAAATAAACTATTTTCACGACCGGCCGGCGCGGCGGTTATGCGCAGGCGTAACTTGAGGATTTTTCGTTAGGCACTACACTCTGGCATGCCCAGGGAAGAGCAGATCGTAACCGAAGGAACGGTGACTCAGGTTTTGCCTGGGACGATGTTTCGCGTCGATTTCGGTGGGCAAAAGAACGTGTTCGCCCACATCTCGGGCAAGATGAGGAAGCACTCCCTTCGCATCGTCCCGGGCGACCGGGTCGAGGTGAAATTATCACCCTGCAACCTGACCAAGGAGCGGATAATTTTCGGCTCAAAATAAAACCGACTGTCGCGTGGGCCGCACCGTGCCAAAAATGGTAAGCGCAAGCCCTCGGTGAGTTCCGTATCCCCATGCAACAACCATTTAATCTCGTCTGACGCACCTGACGGGGAGCAAAACTGAATCATCCAAACCGGAGAAGAACATGTCTGATCAAAATCCAACGACCGAAGGCGGGAACATTCCTGCAGAAGCAGAAGATAAAGCAAAAAGCAGCGCGACTCATGCGCGCCGCGCAGCGGATGATCTCCGCTCGGCGGCCGGCGCGGTGGCTGGCGAATATCGTGGCCGGGCCGAAGAGGTCTGGAACGATGCCAGCTCGCGAGTCCGTAATTTCCAGGAAGACAGCGAACAGTATGTGAAAGAAAATCCGACCAAGGCGGTCTTTACGGCGCTTGGCCTTGGGTTCGTGCTCGGCTTGATCTTCCGCCGCTAGGATCCTGAATGGCGGATCGGCCCATGCTTTTCCGTAATCCCGCCGGGCATGGTGGGTTGCGGCAGAATGTCGCGTCTTTTGTTGCGTCGCTGACGCAATTTATCCAGACGCGAATCCAACTGGTTGCGCAGGAGGGCAAAGTCGCGCTGCGGCATATTGTCACCTTGGTGGCGGCTCTGCTGGCGGCGGCGGTTCTGCTGCTCTTTGGCTACGTTTTCCTGGTGGTCTTCGTGGTCGCTGAAGTCGCGCATCTGATTGGGATCTCGTGGATCTGGACGGCGCTCATCGTGGCTTTGCTGCACTTCGCAGGCGCGCTTGTTTGTCTGATCATCGTCCGCGCACAGGTGAAGCATCCAATGTTTCGCGACACCGCCTCTGTTTTGAAAGAAGATACCGAATGGCTGAAAAATCTGGATCAGAAAAAGGGCCGGTAGAGTTGCGCGAAAAGATTGCCAAGACTCGTACGCTGATGGTGCGAGACATGGATGGGCTGCGCTACGAGCTGAATTTTCCTCTTAAGGTTAAGAAAGCTTTTCAGCGGAACACCGTCGTCTGGGTGGGAGCGGCTCTGGCGGTCGGTTTGTGCATCGCGCTCTTGCGCGCTCGGACCCAGAAAGTTTACGTCAGCCGGCTCGGTAAGAATGTTGGCAAGCCCAATAAGGTGCTTTTTGAATCGGGAGCGCTGCTCGGTTTGCTGAAGCTCGGCATGACCGTGGTCCAGCCCATGATCGTGAGCTATTTCGCGAAAAAAGGTGCGAAGACCGGCGGAAAACAGGGCGGTCGCGAAGGCGGCAAGCAGGGCGGCGAACAAGGCGCTGCTCAGGCGCGTTAATTTTCGTTTACCTGCGCCAGGCGAGTGCCTAACCTCGGGGGTGTTCGCTCCCGTATGCTCGCCGACAGAACTGCCCCGCCTCCCCACGTCGATCAATATCTCTCCCTTGGCCAGCGAGAAGGCGCGTCCGACATTCATCTCGGCGTCAACGCCCCGCCCATCTGGCGACTTAACGGTCTTCTCCAGCCCATCTGGCCCGACGCTCCCACGCTGACCGCGGAGGACACCGCCGCCCTCGTCGCCGGTTTCCTGAATGAGGAGCAAGGCGCGTTGTTGCACGAGCGAGGTGATGTGGATTTTGCCTACGCTACCGGATTCGGCCGCTTCCGCACCAGTGTCGTTAGGCAAAGACTCGGGCTGGATCTTGTTTTCCGGATTATCAGCACCGCTGTCCGCACTATGGACGAACTTGGTCTGCCCGAGAGTTTGAAATTACTGACGCGTTTTCAAAACGGTCTCATCCTGGTCACTGGCGCGGTGGGCAGCGGTAAGTCGACCACGCTCGCGTCCCTCGTCGAGCAGGTGAACATCGAACGGCGCGAGCACATCATCACCTTGGAGGACCCGATCGAGTACGTCTTTCAGCCAAAGGGCTGTCACATCACGCAACGTGAAGTTCATACCCATACGAAATCCTTTGGCGCTGCCTTGCGTGGCTCGCTGCGGGAAGATCCCGACGTCATCATGGTGGGCGAAATGCGCGACCTGGAGACAATTTCGCTGGCCATCACCGCCTCGGAAACGGGCCATCTCGTTCTCGGAACCCTGCATACCGGAAACGCTTCGCGCACGCTCGATCGGTTGCTCGATGTTTTTCCTGTCGACCAGCAGGACCAGATTCGGGTCATGGTCAGCGAGTCGTTGCGCGGGGTGGTCAGCCAGCAATTGGTGCCTCGCCTCGACGGAAACGGAAGGGTGCTGGCACTCGAAATCCTAACGAACACCCCCGCCGTGGCGAATGTCATTCGCGAAGCCAAGACCTACATGTTGCCGGGCATTATCCAGACCGGCCGCAAACAGGGCATGCGCCTGATGGACGATTCGCTGACCCAGCTTCTTAACCAGGGATCAATCAGCGCGCAGGAAGCCGTGACCCGGGCTGAGCAGAAACCGGCCATGCGTGAACATGTTGGAAAGGAAGGAATTTGACCACGGATTACACGGATAGTTAGGATGGTTCATGAGGAGCTGAGCCGCTCGATCATCGGTGCAGTCATGGAGGTAATTAACGAATTAAAGCCTGGGCTGGATGAGAAAATTTATGAGCGGGCGATGGTGATTGAGCTGAGGCGCAAGGGTCACAAAGTCGACTTGCAGTCTTCCTTTCCTGTCGTCTATCGCAGCGAACTGATTGGCAATTTCATTCCGGACATGATCGTTGATGATCTAGTCACCTTTGATGGGAAAGTGATGTCGGACTTTACGGAAAGCCACTCGGCTCAGATGCGCGGCTATCTAAACATTACCCACCTGAAGCTCGCCCTTTTATTGAACTTTAAAAGCGCATCTCTGAATTGGAAACGAATCGTAGTTCCCGACGCCTTACCGCCAGATCTCCGCGCGTGAGCTCCATCCGTGTAATTCGTGGTTCAAGGATGAGCAAACTATCCGTGAGAACCGCGTAATTCGCGGTAAAAGAAATGCCCTATATCGATCAATTTTTCGAAGTCCTTGTGCACGAAGGCGCGTCCGATCTGCACATTGGCGAAGGGCAACCTCCCAAGATTCGCAAGCATGGAGACATCATGGCGATTCGGGAGGAACCCATCCGTCGAGACGAAGCGGTAAAAATGCTGAGCGAGATCGCCGGGCCGCAAGCATGGCAGCTTTTCGAAGAACGCGGCGATTTCGATTTCGCCTACGAGAAGGACGAGCAATCGCGTTTTCGCTGCAATTATCTCAAGCAAACCAACGGTTACGGAGCAGTCTTTCGTCTCATTCCCACTCGTATCGCCTCGCTCGAGGAACTCGGGCTTCCGCCCGTCGTTAGGCAATTTGGGGATCTGCGCGGGGGACTCGTTCTCGTGACCGGCCCGACTGGTTCGGGCAAGTCGACCACGCTGGCGGCCATCATTGATTATATCAACACCAACTACGCGCGGCACATCGTCACGATCGAGGAGCCGATCGAGTTTGTGCATCGCAACAAGCTTAGCATCGTCACGCAGCGCGAGGTGCCGGAGCATTCGTCGACTTTCCCCGCCGGACTCAAGGCGGCTTTGCGAGAAGATTGCGACATCATTCTGGTCGGCGAAATGCGCGATCTCGAGACGGTCTCTCTTGCCCTCACCGCGTCCGAAACGGGGTTGCTCGTTTTCGGAACCCTGCACACCAACAACGCGCGCAAGACCGTCGATCGCATGATCGACGTCTTCCCGGCCGACAAGCAACCGCAGGCGCGCACCATGCTCGCCAATTCGTTACGCGGCGTGCTGGCCCAACTTCTTCTCAAGCGCGCCGATGGCAGCGGCCGTCTGGCCGTGAACGAAATTCTCATTTCCAATCACGCTGTTTCCTCGATCATCCGCGAAGGGGCGACGCAGAAATTGCAGGATGTAATCGTAAGCGGCAAAGCGCAGGGCATGCAGTTCATGGACGACGCAATTTGGGCCTTACTACAACAAGGTGCGGTCGCACCGCGCGAGGCGTTCATGAAGGCGATCGACAAGAATCGCTTCAAAAAGTTTCTTCCGGACGAGGAAGCGGGTCTTGCCCACTCAGCCGGGGCCGCGCCTGACGACCGGAAACGCCCGCCCGGCGATTTCGTGAAGGCGCGCGCCCGGAGAAACTAGACGCTTCCCAAGGCGCGCTCTTTGAATCGTTAGGGAAGGCTGTGGCCGGTCGCGTTACGCACGCCTTTCACGTCGCCGTTGTTGATCGTCCCATCCACACGCACATCCTCGCGGAAATTTGCCTTCGTCACCGGCGAGCCAACCTGGCTGCGCGTGGTGCTGACGTCGGTTGCGTCCACGGTCTTGCTGGCATCGACGTCTCCCACCAGTACGTTCATGCTCACCGCCGTGTCGGGCAGCATCTGCGAGGAGTTGCTCGTTACACTGCTCAAAGTGAGAGTGATTTTCTGCACATCGGTCACCTGGGTGAGATTGACCGTCATCGTGTTTCCCGTGAAAGCCGGCGAACCTGCCACGCGTCCGCTGCCACTCGTTAGGGAAGCATCTCCGCTTACCACCGGCGCGCTGAAGGTGAAGATGAGGGTTTGTGAATTACGCTGGTTGCGACATTCTACGCCGGGTTCACCGGAGAGCGGGAGAGGGATGCCAAAGGTCTGGCTGCCATGACTCTTGACCGAGGTCGCGCCGGTGAGTGAGAACGAAGAACTGGAACCGACCGCGGCCAGGATATCGATGCGGCCGTAACCGAAAGTGTTGTTAGGCGAACTGGGCGCTCCGCCATCGCAGGTGTCGGCGAGCAGAGGCACGGCCGAGTTATTCAAGGCCGATTCGGTCGCGCTGAGGTCATCGCGCAGTTCAGGATGCGCTGACCAGAGCAACGCGACGGCGCCGGCAATGTGCGGCGTGGCCATGGAGGTGCCGCTGAGAAAAGCGTAGGAACTGTCGGAGGTCGAATAACTCGAGCGCGTGTTGGTACCAGGCGCGGTAATGTCGGGCTTCAGACGCATGCTGCCGTCGACCGTGACCGGGCCTCGGCTGCTGAATGATGCGATCGTGTCGGTGCCAGTGTTCAGGGCGCCCACCGTATAGACGGCGTCGTAGATCGCGGGCGGATCGGAAACGGTGGAGCAACTAGATCCAGAATTGCCAGCTGCGACTACCATCATGATGCCAGCCGCGCGTTGCGCTTCCACGCCGGCCTTCAGAGTGTCGGGCGAACAGCCTTCCGAGGACGGGCAGGTCCAGGAGTTCGTTGTGATGTCAGGCGCTTTGCTCGGGTCGCCCTGGGCGGGTGTCCCTCCCACTGGATACGGAGCGAGAAAAAATTCAAAGCATTCCATGTAACTCGCGGGAGTGCCGACGCCGACATTCATATTGCGGCATCCGATGCATTCGGCTTGCGGTGCCATGCCGATTTGGTTTCCGGCTCCGTCGTCGCCGATCGCCGTCCCCAGCGTATGGGTGCCGTGTCCGCTGTCGTCGCAAGGCGCGGGCGAATTAGGGCCGCACACTCCGCCACCCGAGTGAACGCTGTCGTGCCAATTGTAATCGTGATTGGCCGTGGAGCCGTTCCAACCGCGATAATGCGGCTTGATCGCGTTGTGCGTCCAGCGGAAACCCGTATCGGCTCCCGCGACCACCAACCCCTGGCCGAGAAAACCTTGAGCCCAGACATCGGGCGCATGGGTATAGGCAATACCGGGCTCGACCGAAGCGGGACTGTTCGGCTGCGTGGGTGCGTCCACCGCCGGCACGGGGTCGGGAACGCTGCGCACCTGCGGATTACCCTCGACCCGGGCGATATCGGTGCGTAAGGCCAGTGCCAAAGCGTCTTCGTAACGGCCTTTCACCCAGATGGCGTTCACAATGTAAAAAGAGCGGTGCTCCAATTTGTGATCGTCGAGCCATTGCAAGACCGAACCCTGTGTGGTCTGGCTTTTGTTCCATAAGGCATCCCGCACGAAACGCCCTTTTTCCTTCTTTGTTTTTAACGCGGAGGCCCCGCTTAAATCCGCCTGGTCGGCTAGGACGATCATAAACTCGGCGTTCTGGCCGCCTCCCGTGTGTTCCATGACCCACGGCGCGATCTTGCGCAGGGCGGCAGTCTGCTCCGGGCCGTCAGCGGAATTCACCGCGCGCGATGAAGCGATGGCCCCCAGGGCGGCCGCGATCCCTCCGAGGAGGAGAAGAAGGCCAATAACACGACGGAGGGATCCAACTTTAACGCGAAGAAGTTTTGCCATGCGAATTCGTAATCGCTTGAACTAATGTTAGGCGAGAACAATCTCGTTTTGTCCGCGGCGGTGGCCGATTTTTGCTTTGCGATGCATGGTTAGGCAGGCACATATTCCCGCATGAACCGATGGCTTCTGGCTTCCCTCTCGCTGGCCAGTCTTCTTTGCCTGTCGAGTTGCGCCACAGATTCGGATGATCCATTCCCGAAGCAATCGAGCGTGAATGCGGATGTGCCGGTCGCGGGCGCCGCAACTCCGGCACGGGAAAGTTCAGACGCTGGCTGGAAATGGTAGACCGTTTCCTGGGCGCAGCGCCCTACTTGGCCCGTCCCTCTTCGACGTCGAAGAGCTGACTGAGAGTCTGGATGTCGTCGCGGTCAGTCAGCCCCGCTTCGGCTTTGCATTTGGCCAGATGGCCAGAGGCAAAATCATTCCAGCCCAGCTTCGAAATGAAGCCGTTCCAGATCTCGATGTCGTTTTTGTAAAGACGATGGCCCTGAGCATAACACCAATCGAGGACCTCGGGATCCGTCCCACCGGCGAGCACGCGTTCCCTTAGTTTCTCGTATTCAACGCGGAGAAATTTAATCATGCGGCGGTCCGCCCCGTGCCCCAGGTTTTCGTGGTAAGCGGGATCGAGTTGGTCGCCTGCGTGCAGCCGAATCTTATCCAACAGGCGGGGGAAGTAGCGCAGGCCATTCGTCTCATCCAGCGGGCTTTTTGGTTGCATGCGCGCAAGCTGAATCGCCTGACGAAAAAGCGCAACCCAACCTCGTTAAAATCCTTACAGAACCGAAGGAATGGGTCTTCGCATAAAATTTGATCGGCCCGGTTGTTGCGTGGTCCGCCCGCGATCATTAGGTAGGAAGATGAACCTTACCTATTACGGACACGCCTGTTTCGCAGTCGAAACGGGAGGGAAGAAGCTCCTCTTTGATCCGTTCATCACGGACAACCCGCTCGCGGAAAGATCGACGTGCGAAGGATCGAGGCCGACTTCATTCTCGTATCCCACGGTCATGGTGATCACGTGGGTGATCTGGTGGACCTGGCCAGGCGGACGGGCGCCGAAGTCATTACTTCCTTTGAAGTAGGTAACTGGTTCGAGAAGAAAGGCGTCGAGAAGATTCAGTCGCTTAACCCCGGCGGAAGCGCAAAGATGGCCTTCGGACGAGTCAAACTGACCTCCGCCATTCATAGCAGTTCGATGCCCGACGGGAGTTACGGCGGTAACCCGGTTGGCTTTGTCATCGAAAGCAGCGACGGGAGCTTCTATTAATCGGGAGATACCGCTCTGACGCTCGACATGAAACTGATTGGCGAACAAACGAAGCTAGGATTCGCGGTGCTCCCGATCGGCGACTTCTATACCATGGGAATTGATGATGCGCTGCGGGCGGCCGACTTTGTCGGAGTCACGACGATCGTCGGAGTACATTACGATACGTTCCCGCCGATCAAGCTCGACCATGCGGCGGCGCGGAAGGCCGCTGCAGCCGCGGGCAAAGAACTTCGCCTGCCGAAGATCGGCGAAACGATCAATCTCTAATCTGCGACAGGCCGGTCTTTACGTGTTTGACTCATCGGTCGAGTATCCACGAAACATGAAATTCTCGCACGAGGAAGAAAAGCGGTACGGTCAGCGGCTCGATGTGTTGACCGACGAAGATCTTGGCCTTCGCATTATTGTTTCTCGGTTAGGCGCGGAACTGGTCAGCCTGGCCCGACGCGATGAAGACGGCGCTTGGGTTGGCTTTCTTTACCGCGATAACGACCTGAGTCAGCCAGCCAGTGGCTGGGCAAATCACGCGACCGTTATGGGCTACTTTCTCCATCGGCTGAAAGACGAACACAGTATTTATCGTGGGCGCGAAATTCGCGGAGGGACACACAGTTTCTTGCGCCACAAATCATTCAGCGACCTGTCCGTCGATCTTGGTGCAGCGGGCGGCGCTTCGCTGACCTATCGGATCTCGTCTAACGAGATTGCCCCGGCGGAGTATCCACTCAAGGTCTCGCTCGCGCTGACTTACACACTGCGGGATGGAGAACTGTCGGTTCAGTTTCATTTCGAGAACCACGAACCCGACTTGACCGCACACTTGGAATTCGGCCTCCATCCCGGATTCGCTGCTACGGACTTCGATTCCTTCCAGGTGGAAATGCCAGCGGGACGTTATCGCCGCTGGTTTTCGCCTGACAATTATCTTTCGGGAGAAACCGAAGATATCATTTTTCCCGGCGGCGAAATGCCTTTCGACCGCACAGGACTGCGCGGGTCTTATATTCTCGAGCTGCTTGACGTTCCGGATCGCCATTTCATTTATCGCGACCCGCCCCAAGGTCGAAAAGTCACCCTCGACTTAAGTGGGGTGCCTTACCTGACGATCTGGTCGGACGGCGGCCCGTTCGTCTGCCTGGAACCATGCTGGGGCCTGACCGATCGGCACGAACAGCGGCTTTTCGAGGAGAAGGATGGTATCCAAAAAATCGCAGCCGGCGGCGAGTTGCTGGCCCGTTTTGCGATTCGTCCCGAACTCCTGCCTTGAGTCGGTCGGTTGCTTGAAGTATCCAAGCCGACGTCCCATAAAGTTCCTTGCCCGTTAGGCCAAGTTTTGAGGAACCCACCGGATGAGTCTCTTGTGGTCTGGCGCTCTACGGCCGCTTGCGATGAGTTCGCTGTGCCGGGGAATCTGAGACCGGCATCAGCTCAAAGGTTCGGAACAACTCCGCCAGATCGATGATCGCATTGGCCGCTGACTTCAAGACTCCGCCAAGATTTTGCGTGACCGACGCGACTTCGACGCGAACCCCGCCTCGCCGCAGTTTGGTCGCGAGATAGGCAAAATCTGCATCGCCGGTGACCAGGATGACTACATCGGGCTGCATGGCGACCGAGAGCTCAAGGGCATCGATAGCCATCATGACGTCGACGTTTGCTTTGTAGTGACCTTCGTCCGCCGGCGCGCCATCCTTGGTCACGACCATGAAGCCATTCGATCGTAGCCAGTGGATGAACTTGTTCTTCTTATCGCGTTCGTCCGCCCAAAGCGGTATGGGCGGCGGAAGCCCGGCATAGACCACCATCTCGATTAACTCCCGACCACTCTCTTCCCCGGCCAGGAATTCTCGCAGGCGCAGCCAGTCCAACCCGCGCCCCGCGGTTCGCACGGAGCTGCCGATATTGGACTCATCAACCAGGACGAGTAGGCGAGGCAGCCGGTCCGGGGTTGAGACGTTTTTCTTCCGAGAAACCATGTCGCAGCTGGTTCTTAATCGAATCCGCGCGATGACGGACTCGTGTGCGAACGAAGCGAAAGCTTAAGGATTACTTGTCCTTTTTCGCCTTTGGTGTTTTCGCCGTTTTGGCGGCCGCCAGTCGCTCAGTTTTCTTGCGCCGAGCGGCGCGTTTCTTTACGTTGTCTCTGCCTTGGCTGTTTCCCATAAGGCTTCTACTTTCACCTGTCCTCCGCCGCTGCCAAGTGCTTTCGTGCAGCGGAGTGTGCGGCCAGAGCAGCCACGCCAGCGCGCGCGGAACTCGCCTCGTTAGGCTGGTGGAGTCGGTTTCGGATCTGTTAACACCTTCCCATAGTGCTTTTCCGCGCAAGAAGGACAAACACCGTGGCTAAACTGTGCTTCCGAACGTTTGCTGACGTAGGATTCCATTTTCTGCCAGTCGCCCGCTTCGTCGCGGATATCTTTACAGAAGGCGCAGATGGGCAGGATGCCTTCCAGGGTGCGGACGCGCTCCCTGAGCACATGCGTAGCGCGTGACAATCTTGCCGTCAGGGTGGCCAGCAGCAGAAGGACCCCACAGGGCAGAATCGCGTTGAGAATCGCAACCTCAGTAGACCAGGGAAAGTCCCAGTAAAACTGTGACGCGAGACGAGTCACACTCAGAATCACCGCCAGCATGATCGACCAGCGAAAATGGCAGTTCCAAGCCATCAACATCACAGGCAGGACGAAGAAAATCGGAAAGAAGAGGTAGGGGCCCGCGAAAAAATGGACGACGGCGAAAAGGCCGCCCGAGAGCCCAGGAAACCCAGCCCCGATCCCATGGCGCTCGCTCGAAGAAATGAGTCGGTGCGTGAGGGGTCTGTAGATTCGTCATGAGGCGACAAGGCCACGCAGCGGCGCCTCCAAACTGGCGACCGAGAATGCCAGATAAACCAAAATGACGATTAACAGTTTTCGTACGCCGCTGAGTCGGAGCAAGCGGAATTGTGCGGTCGAACGCTGCTCCAAGCGCGGCAGTTTCCAGCTGGGGCATCATGCTTCGCCGCAGAATTTTGGTTGTTCGGAGAGATATAAAACTCTAGGTTGCAGTCAGCGGCGGCCTTTGCTTCACGAAGCGATCACCCCTTTCGAGGCCGCCATAACATTGAAAGAAATCTGCATGAGCAATACTTACGTCCCAATGATCAGTTCCGGCACCGCCGGCCCACTCGGAGTTCTGCATCTGCCGCGCCTTTGGCAGAAGCTCTCCCTCGAAGCACAGGGCAAAATCGCCGACGGCTATCCCGGCATGGGCGACGGCTACGACTCCATGACCTGCGATGCGCTCGGGGTCGATAAACAGGCCATCCAGGATTTCGTCAAAGAAAAGAAGCCGACTTATCCGGAGTTCGAAGCCTGGGTAAAAGAGAACGGCAAAACCGTCAACGCCGCCGCGATCGAGAAGCATAATGGCGCCATCGGCGGTTACCTGCACAAGGACGAGACGCGCAAGAAGATTCTCGGTAATTGCGAATTGTCCGATGACGCTTCCGCGCCGAAAGACGCGGTGAATCTCAACAATCTCGATGATTGGCATGAGTTTCACCAGGCGGTCCTGAAGTAGGAGACCCGCCGTTCAAGTGTTGGCCGGGCTCAGCCGTCGATCCAGGCCGACGTTGTAGCTCAGATAATAGCCGAGGACCATCGCGCCCACGGCTAACGAACCGGGCACCCCGGCGGTGGCGATCCAAGAGGCGTCCGTTCCGTGCACGCGCCAGGTGTGCCATGCTTTCCAAGTGGCGAAGAGCAGGCGCGCGGCCACGGCCAGGCTGAGGAATAGGATTAACCAACGATTTGGAGTGTAGAAGAGGCCTCGAGGCGTTTCCTCCCAGCGGGTCAGGCGCAGGCCGACACACCCCAGCAGCACTCCAATCCCCAGACCCACAAGGGAAAAGGCGACGGCGCGCGGTGCCCAGAAATTGATGAAGGCGGCCGCGATGAAGAAGAGGAAGCAGGACAAAGTCAACAGGATGAGGCCAAGCCGCGCCGCCCAGCGGCGTCCTTTCCGCCGCGCCTTACCGACGCGGTAGCGCTGCACCAAGAGGAGTGGGAAGAGGAGCGGTAGCAGGGGAATGAGCAAAGCCAGCAGGATCAGCGGCACTGGCTAGCTTACCTCGGATATCACGCTGCGCCGCGGGAGAAGTTGCCTTGGCGTCAGGGAGTGGGTTAGGCTGCGCAGTCATAACTATGCCGTCCAACGCACCATTCGCTTTTCGCAAGACGACCGCAACGTTCCGCGCCGGGGCGCAAACGCTGCCGCAGCGCTATTTCGTTTCGCCCGAGGTTTTCACTGAGGAACAGGCGCGGATCTTTGCGCAGCATTGGGTCTGTGTCGGACACCAAAGCCAGCTCGTTAGGGCGGGCGATTTCTTCGTGCACGAGGTCGCAGGCGAAAGCCTCGTCATCGTGCGGGATAAGAGTGGGCAGATCCACGGCTTTTATAATGTCTGCCGTCATCGCGGCACGCGTCTCTGCGAGAAGGCGAGCGGTCATGCGGCGGCGATCCAATGCCCGTATCACGCCTGGACTTATGGGCTCGACGGACGCCTCATCGGTGCGCCCCACATGGACGACGTCCCGGACTTCGAGAAAAGCGAGTACTCACTTCACACGGTCAATCTCGGGCTGTGGGAGGGTTTCATCTTCGTTAGTCTGGCCGAGAACGCGACGCCGCTGGAAGAAGTTTTTGCTCCTTTGGAAGGGAAGTTCTCGCATTGGAATCTCATCCACCTCCGCTCGGCCAAGCGCATTCGCTATGAGGTGGCGGCTAATTGGAAACTGATCTTCGAGAACTACTCAGAGTGTTATCATTGTCCGGGGGTCCATCCGGCTCTCGCCAGGGTGTCGCCCTACGATTCGGCCGAGAACGACCTGGTCGAGGGGCCTTTCTTGGGCGGCTTCATGGACATCGCCAAAGGCGCCAGCCTAACGATGACCGGCCAGGCTTGCGCCCGACCGGTCGGGGAGATTCGCGATGAAGATCAGTCCCGCGTTTTCTACTACTCGATCTTTCCCAATCTGCTCCTCAGCCTGCATCCCGATTACGTCATGGTGCACCAGCTCAGGCCCAAATCGCCGAAGGAGACTGTGATCGAGTGCGATTGGTTCTTTCATCCGGAGGCAGCTGCCGACTCCGACTTCCATCCCGAAGACGCGATCGAGTTTTGGGACATGACCAACAAGCAGGACTGGCACGTCTGCGAGCTCAGCCAGCAGGGAATCGCCTCGCGCGCCTACCAGCCGGGACCTTACTCGCCGCGGGAGGGCATCCCCGCCGCTCGGGATCGCGAATATCTGCGGCAGCTTCGAGGTGATTGATTAGGAAATTAGAATTAGCAGGAGTCAGGAAAGCACGAAATGAGCATGGACGAGCGGGAGCCCGTTCCTTTCGGGCATAGGATGACAGGATATAAGCGCGGCTTCTCCGGACGGCGATCCTCCGTCATCGCCGTGTTTCAGAAGGTTTAGAGCAACGAACCGGCCTAGCCC
>JBPCLK010000093.1:0-4832 GCA_051003355.1 Chthoniobacterales bacterium
GAAAAAGCAGCAGCATGACCGGGCCAGCGGCGATCATGGCCTCCAGGATATTGTTGCTGCGGGGGAGGAGGGGCTCGGCGCCCGGCGCTTGCGCGAGGGCCGTGCTAGCGCTCGCGAAGGCAACGAGCAGGGAAAGGTAACTCTTCATGCTCAATTGAGAGTCAGCATAAGCGTGGCCATCTCTGATGCAACTTCACCGAGGGAAAGACAGCGCGTGGCGGAGATCGTTCATTGTTAGGCTAAGCCTCAACCTGACTGGCCTGGCTAACGCCGGCGAATTCGAAAGACATGTGCCGGTTGCACGCCGGGATGCAGCGCAACGTAGTTGCGGGCGCCGTGCCAGACATAACGCGCGTCGGTGAGCAGATCTTGCATTTCGTAGCTATCGCCGCCGATTTCGCCAAACTCCTCCAGCGGCGCTTCCACGAAACCAGCCTGCATGTTGAGAGGATCGAGATTGACCGCGACCAGGATGATGCTGTCGCGCGCGGGAGTCATCTTGCTGTAGAAGAGGATAGAATCGTTTTCGCTCGGGTGAAACCGCAGGTTGTCGTAAAAGTGCAGCGCGCGGTTCTCGCGCCGGATCTTGTTTAGTCTGGTAACCAGATCCTTGATGTTGCCGGGAGCGTTCCAGTCGCGCTCCTTTAGCTGATATTTCTCCGACTCGAAATATTCTTCGCGACCGGGAAGGGCAGCGTTCTCGCAAAGCTCAAAGCCGCTGTAGATGCCGTAAACGCTCGAGAGCGTAGCCGCGAGCACGGCGCGGATCTGGAACATGGGCCGCCCTCCGGTCTGCAGGTGAAGGGGCAAAATATCCGGCGTGTTGGTGAAAAGATTTGCCCGGTAATACTGGCTCATCTCCGTCTGGGTGAGCTCGGTGAAATACTCGATCAGCTCCGCCTTCTCAGTGCGCCAGGTGAAATAGCTATAGCTTTGGGTGAAACCGGCCTTGGCCAGCGCCTTCATCATTTTTGGCCGGGTAAAAGCCTCGGCAAGGAAAATGGTATCAGGGAATTTCTCCTGCACTTTGGCGATCAGGTATTCCCAGAATGCGACAGGTTTGGTGTGCGGATTATCGACGCGAAAGGTCCGCACTCCCTGCTCGGCCCAGAACAGGATGATGCTGGTCATTTCGTCCCAGAGTTCCTGCCAGTTCTCGCAGCGAAAATTGAGCGGGTAGATGTCCTCGTACTTCTTGGGCGGATTCTCGGCGTATTTGATCGTGCCGTCGGGCCGTTTGTAAAACCACTCGGGGTGTTCCGCCACGTAGGGATGGTCGGGGGAACAATTGATCGCGAAATCGAGTGCGATCTCCATCCCGCGCGCACGAATTTCTTTCTCCAGCCAGGAAAAATCCGCGAGGGTGCCTAACGATGGTTCGACGTCCTTGTGGCCACCGCCGTTGGGACAGCCCAGGTGGCGATTCCCGATCGCATAGGGAACTCCGGGTTCGCCTGGTTCGCAGGTGACGGAATTGTTTTTCCCTTTCCGATTGGTGAGACCGATCGGATGGATGGGCGGGAAATAGATCACGTCAAACCCCATCGCCTTGGCGTCGTCCACGCGCGTGAGGCACTCGCGAAAGGTAGAACCACGGTCGGCGTGGCCTCCGGCGGAACGGGGAAAAAACTCGTACCAAGCTGCAGAGCGCGCCTTGACTCGGTCAACGATCACATGCGGGGCCGGTGAATATTCCGTGGCGCCATAACGAGTGGCGTAAGTCGCCATCAACACTTCCAGTTCGCCGGAATGCGCAAGCCGGTTAACGAGAGCGTTCTTGCCGGTGCGCATCTGCTCGGCGCACTCGCGCAGACGCTTCGCGTCGGCCCCACGGGCTCGCTTGGCGGCCGCCGCGAGAAGCTCGGCACCTTCCAGTTTTTCGCTCGTGAGACTGGTGATCCCGGCTTCAAACTTGGCCACAAACTCGTGCTGCCAGCCGGCAAAAACATCGGTCCAAGCTTCGACCGTGTATTCGTGGATGGCGTTTTCGTAAACGGAAAACACGCCGCGCCAGCGGTCGTTATCGACGTGTTTCATAGCAGTCTGGTGCCAGTTTTTTTGACCGATAACGCGCCACTTCAACGTGGAGGCGACGATGTCATGACCATCCTTGAAGACATCGGCCTCCACCACCACGTCCTCACCGACCACGCGATTAATCGGATAACGGCCGCCATCGACGAGAGGAGCCAGGTTCTCGATGACGGCGGCTGGGAATTGACTAGGCATCGGTCAATCAATCGAAATCCGCCCAAGGCGAAAGGGCAAAAGTCCCTTCTTTCGCGGATGGACGGACTTTGCCGCCAAAATAGCGGGCGAGATTGACGCCAGAATTTCGCGCGCGGAGGCGGAAATCACGTCCTCGCGAGAGACCGTTGCCAACGAGCAACTGACTGGGACGGAACTAAATCGCGAAAAAGAACGCGGCCTCGTAAAGTCCCGAAGTGCGCGTTTCTTCCCGGCGAACCTGGGTGCCGAGGATCTTCTCGAACATCTCGTTTTCAAGGCGCCCAATGATTTCGTATTTCTCGATCAGGTTCATAATCGGGGAATGACATTCTAGGATCTGGGGCCCGTCGCTCGGATCATTGACGTATTGGGACATGTGGCCTTCTTCGTCGCGGAAGAAGGCGAGCGACTTGGCGCGGTTTTCGATCGAGTCGCCTTGCACTCGGTTTTTCAGGTCGTTCGTCTTCCGCTCGAAGAGGTTGTAGAGCAGCTTCTCTGGCGCGTTGAGCCCGTGGATTTCTTCGATCGATTGCAGAAGATCGAGGGTGAAAGCGTTGCTATCCGCTTGGAAAAGCGCGTGGCTTCGGCGGGTCAATCGATACACCATCTCGGGGCGCCCCATCTTTTGCGGGCGTCGCCAGGTATCGAGGTAGCCATCGCGCTCGAGCGTGAGGCAATGCTGTTTGATACCCATGTAACTCATTTTCATTTTTGCCACGAGTTGATTCACCGACAGCCCGCGGGTCCGTTTCAGCGTATTGAGAATCTCGAGCCGCTGAGTGCGACCGATTTCAGCCAGTAGTTGTTGGTTCACGTTTATCTTTCTATTTGGTGCCGGTTATAGGGGGGTAAGAATTCTTTATACGCGGGGTGCGCATCCATTCGCAAGTAAATCTCTGCGAGGAAAAAACGTCGAGAAAAGAATTCCGCCTAATTGAGGCGATTCGACGTGGCGGGATCGAATAAATGAGCCTTCTCGAGGATTATCTCAAACTGGAACCGGTGTCCGGCCTCGGCTCGGTCAAAAGGCCTCGAGCTGCGGCTGACTAGCGGATGGGCGCCGGTGTGCAAATAGAGGATCGTTTCTGCGCCCATCGGCTCGACCACATCGACGATGGCTCTGAAGCCGTTTCCCGCCGCGTGAGTTTCTTTCCGGCTCAAATTGACCACGGCCAGATCTTCTGGCCGGAGGCCTAAAATTACGTTTTTACCGATAAATTCGCGAGCCTCCGGACGATCGGCTGCAGGAAGGACGACTTCCATGGTGCCGCCTTCAATCTCGCGAAAACGGAGCTGGTCCCCGGCTTCCTTGAGGGTGCCAGAGATCAAGTTCATCGGCGGAGAACCGAGAAATCCTGCGACGAAAAGGTTGGCCGGCTTCTGGTAAAGCTCGAGCGGGGCACCCGTTTGCTGGATCGCACCGCCGTGGAGGACCACGATTCGTTCCGCCATGCTCATCGCCTCGACCTGGTCATGGGTGACGTAAATCATCGTCGCCTGGAGTCGTTGATGGAGCCCGACCATTTCAGCGCGCAACTGAGTCCGAAGTTTGGCGTCCAGATTGGAGAGCGGCTCGTCGAAAAGAAAAACTTTGGGTTGCCGCACGATGGCCCGACCGACGGCCACTCGCTGCTGCTCTCCGCCCGAAAGCTCCCGGGGTTTGCGCTCCAAAAGGTTTCCGAGGCCGAGAACCTGGGCTGCATCGGTGACGCGCTTCTTGATCTCCAGCGCCTTGAACTTTCTCAATTTCAGACCAAAAGCGAGATTGTCGTAAACGCTCAAGTGCGGATAAAGCGCGTAGTTTTGGAAAACCATCGCGATATCGCGGTCTTTGGGTGCGAGGTCGTTGACGCGCTTGTCGCCGATGAGGATTTCACCCTGCGAGATTTCCTCAAGACCGGCAATCATCCGCAGGATGGTCGATTTTCCGCAACCGGAAGGCCCGAGCAGCACCACGAATTCGCGGTCGGCGATTTCGAGATTCAGGTCTTTGATCGCGGTCACGTTTGCGCCCTTTTCCGTGGGAAAAATCTTAGAAACGTTCTGAACGGAAACCGTGGCCATGAGACGAGGGCGTCAAACTAAGGAGCCGGGGAAATCGGTCAACCGCCGGTCGGGTGAGAGGGCAATGCTAGAGCGGCGTGATAAAGGGAAGCGGACGAACTTCCACGGCGGCGGCGCTCTCTTCGTCGTTCACCAGCCGTGCGATCAGGCGTGTGCCTGGTTCGTTCGACCCGCGTTTCACGAATCCGAGCGCGATCTCTTTCCCGAACCGTTCACTGTGGGTCGCGCTGGTCACCCAGCCGACTTCTTTCCCAGAATCAGGCGCATAAATTTTCATGGCGTCGTCGAGGGGCTTGCCTTCGAGCGAGACCAGGCCGCAAAGACGCTTGTTGGTTTGCCCAGAAATTTTCATACGCGAAATCACTTCCTGGCCGATGTAACAACCCTTGGCGTAATCGATCGTCTCGTCAGCCAGATTGGCTTCGACCGGGATGATCTGGTCGGTCAATTCCCGGCCCCAGCGCGGAATGCCGCCCTCGATGCGCAGCTGCTCGGTGCACTCGGAATCGCAAAGTGGATGCTCGGCCGCAAGCAATTGC
>JBPCLK010000094.1:0-10727 GCA_051003355.1 Chthoniobacterales bacterium
CCGCAGAATGGTAAGAAGAAGAAAAAACGCGGCCAGGACAAGCCGGACGACGGCCGATAGTTCGCCACTAGTCCAATTTCAGGGCTCTCCAGTTGAGGACGGGTCGGTGCGATAGGATCGCCCGACCCGTTTTCGCGGACGAGACAAATTCGATCTCTGCCTTGCCACTTCGTTCTAGATCTATCTCGGAAACACGGCTTTCAGGTAATGGGTTATTAACTTATCCGTCGAATCCCCTATCAAGGACACGTTTGGCATCGCCTCCTAGGACTAGAACAGTAACCGCCACTGTGGACCTCCACGCACTGGTCATCCTTCGGCCAATTCGGCGACGCCGAAAGCACTGAGCGTAGGAAGGTCGGGGTCGTAAAACGAAATTCGGATTCGGAGTGCCCGGTAATGACCCCTCGATGATATGCAGCGCTTCTCAACCTCATAACCGAAGGTAATAAGAAGCTAAGATATCAAGCCACGGTCGGTGGCGTCCGCTTCCTCACCGCGAAAGTGTGGGTTGTCTCGCCGCTCTCCGATATTTTGTCAATGGGAGTGTGCGTTGCTCCGCTGTTAAGGTCTATAGCGGTAATCTCCAACGTTGCCTGTCATATCACGACGAGGCTAGATCGTGCCGGATTTTTGCAACGGTTAGCTTTTTGACGATAAAAGAGTCGTAGATTTATGTTCGACGCCGGCGAAAGAGCGCAGCTTGCACGATGATCCCGAAGATGGCCAGCCCTACGATCAGGAGTGTTAGTCCGGTTGAGGGCAACTGGACGCTGCCGGCGATCAACCTCGCGCCTTCGATGGAGGAAAAAACGATTAAAGCCCAGTCGAAGAGTGCGAGCAACAAGAGGGCACCAATGATTCCGCCGATCACGAAAACAATGCCGCCGTATTGTGCATAGTTAGCCAGGAAGGCTGCTACGAAAGCGACGGCGAGCCGTCCGCCGACGAGAAAACCGGCGATCCCGATGGCGATTTTCTGGAGAAGAAAGGCCAGCAGCGCTCCGATCAAACCAAAGGCCAGGGAAATCACGAGCAAGAGCCACGGCGGCGGGTTCTGCATGAGATAGGGAGCGACCTGCAGACCAATGGCGAAGCCCAGGGCCGCGACGAAGAGCCAGAAGAGACGCCGCCCAAAAAGAAGCAGCGCGACCCCCAGCAGCAGGCTGATGATCGGGACGGGCAGGTTAGACTCGCCGATGAGCGAGCGCAGCGATGAAAGCGCGAAAAGCACCGTTTGAAAGATGCTACTTCTTCTGCGCCATCATGGCGTCGCGTTTGGCTTTGAACTCGGAGTCGGGCATCCAGGTGGGATACTGGTCGCCGTTGGCAACCTGATACCCGACCCTGAAGAGCAATTGCACATCTTGCACGGCGCCGGAGAGGTCCCACGCCGGATTCACTTCATCCGAGACCTGATGATAATGATGCTGCGTGTAGTCGTCGCTTTTCTTCTGGCCGTAATCCGCCGGTTTCCCCACAAAATCCTTCGGCTTGCTGCCAGTGTAGAGCGAGGGCACGCCCAGCTTGGAAAGCTCAAAGTGATCCGCGCGATAAAAGCTACCCTTTTCCGGTTCGCTATTTGGTTTCGCCACCCGACCCTGTCCCTGGGCGGCGACGGTCAGCATCTGATCAAGCGACGAGTTGCCCGCGCTGATATCCTCAATGTCCTTGGTTTTACCCCAGGCGTTGATGCCGTCGATGTTGATGTCCGCCAGGGTGTGATCAAGAGGATAGAGCGGATTTTCGGCGTAATACTTTGCCCCGAGCAAGCCAGACTCCTCGGCCGTCGTGGCCACGAAAAGAATGCTGCGCGGAGGCGTCTGCGGTAGCTCGGTGTAGGCCTGCGCGATTTCGAGGATGGTGGCAACGCCTGAAGCATTGTCGAGCGCGCCGTTGTAGATCTGGTCGCCCTTGAGCTTCGGGTCCCGACCGAGATGATCCCAGTGCGCGCTGTAAATAACGTATTCGTCCTTCTTGGCCGAATCGCTTCCTTCGAGCTTGGCCAAGACATTGCGGGATTTGAACTCGTGAATCTTGTTGTCGATTGCGAAATCGGCTTTCGCGCCTAACGACACCGGCTTGAAGTCCTTGCTCAGGGCGGCCTTCTTCATCGCTTCGTAATCCTTGCCCGCCGCCGTAAAGAGCTTTTTCGCTGTGTCGAGAGTAATCCAGGAGCGAACCCCAACGGTCTTCATGTTTTTATCAGGCGCATCGATGACGAAATTCTCTTTCGCGTTGCTGTTCTCGACCACGCTCCAGGGATAGGCCGCGGGGATCGTCTCGTGCACGATGACCGCGGCGGCGGCGCCTTTTTCAGCTGCGATTTCGTATTTGTAACTCCAGCGGCCGTAATAGGTCATCGCTTTTCCCTTGAACATTTTGGGATCGAGTTTCGCAGAGTCGCTTGGATCGGGAATCGGGGGGTCGTTGATCAGGAAGACCAGCGTCTTCCCTTTGACGTCGACGCCCTTGAAGTCGTCCCAGCCGTACTCGGGCGCGACGACGCCGTAGCCGACGAAAATGATGTCGGAATCCTTCACCTCGATCTTCGGGGTGATACGCTGGGAGAAAGCCACGAAGTCGTTAGGCGACTTCAGCTCCATTTTCTTGTCTCCCACGGTGAAGTCAGCCGTCGGCGTGCTGAGGATGCCGGCCATCGGCACTTCCTGCGTGTAGGTGCCGTTTGGATTGCCGGGCTTGAGGCCGAGCTTTTTGAACTGCTGAGTGATATATTCGACGGAGAGTTCTTCGCCCGGCGTGCCGGGGGCGCGTCCTTCGAACTTATCGGATCCGAGGACTTTGATGTGTTCGAGAAGCCCGGCGGAGTCGATGGCATCAACCGCTTTCTCGGGCGGTTCCATCGGGGCGGCGAGAACAAGCTGCGCGGTGGTTAGGAAGGCAATTGCGAGACAGGCGACTTCTTTCATGAAGCGACAATCTAGCTCAGGAAACCTTCTAATTCATATTTCCCCTGGAAAATGTCGAAGTGCGCTACTCGAGGTAGACGTATTTGTAGGGATGATGATCGAGGATAGTAGGCCACCAGCCTTTCACGCCCGGGCGAATGAGAAACGAGTGAGTGTAAAAGTAAACCGGGAGGATGGGAGCCTCGTCGAGCAGGATCGCCTCCGCCTGTTGGAAAGCGCGATAGCGCGCGTTCTTGTCGCTCGTCTGCGCAGCCTCGGCGAGAAATCGATCATAGTTGACGTTTGACCAGCCGGTTTGGTTGTTCGCGCCATTGGTCACCCAAAGATTCAGGAATGAATTGGGATCCACGTAGTCGCCGATCCAGGTCGATCGAATGATCTGATAGTTCATCTGCCGGCGCGTGTCGTAGTAGACCTTCAGCTCCTGGTTCACGAGCCGCGCATCGATGTTCAATTGCTTGCGCCACATCTGTTGCACGGCTTCGGCGATGATCTTGTGGTTCTCCGAGGAGTTAAAAAGGATCTCGAGCGGCGGAAGGCCCCGACCTCCGGGATAACCGGCTTCGGCCAGCGCGCGCCGGGCACCCTCGGGATCGTAAGGCAGGCTTGCCTGACAGGTATAGCCGGCGGTGTCGGGCGGGGTGAAGGAAAAAGCCGGTAACTGCCCGCCCTTGGTCACGTGATCAACGATGCTCTGTCGATCGATCGCCAGGCCGAGGGCGCGCCTAACGAGCATGGAATTCAAAATGGGGCGGGTGACATTGACCAGGAAAAAGTAGGTGCCGAGATAGGGATCGATCCTTAATAGGTTAGGTTCTTCTTTGCGATAACGATCGATGCGATTGACCGGCACGGTGTCGGTGATGTGCAGTTGGCCGGAGCGGAAGGCGCGCTCCTCCACGTTGTTACTGTCGATGGTGTGGAAGACGATGCCATTCAGCCGCACCCGCGCAGCGTCCCAGTAGGTCGGGCTTTTTTTGACCCGGATGTCCTGGTTCAGCCGCCAGGCTTCGAGAGTAAAGGGTCCATTGCCGACGAAGCGGCCCGGCTTTGTCCAATAGCTTCCGCGTTCATAGAGAGGACCGTATTTCTGCACTGTGGGGATGTGGACCGGAAACCAGGCGTCGTAGTTAAGAAGTGAGAGAAAGTAGGGAGTTGGATTGGTTAGGGAAACCTCCAGGGTCAGATCGTCGAGCGCGCGGAAGCCGACTTGGGAGAAATCCTGCAAGGTCCCTTTGTTAAAAGCCTCCGCGTTGCGCACCACGTAGAGCATGTAGGCCCCGTCCGCGCCGAGCCCGGGCGACAGGATGCGGTGATAGGAGGCGATAAAGTCGTCTGCGGTGACCGGCTCGCCGTTGGACCAGCGGGCATCCGAGCGCAGATGGAAGGTGTAGATCTTTCCATCCGGCGAGATATCCCAGCGTTCGGCCACACCGGGCACCGGGTGGAGGTCGTGCGGATCCTCGGAGACGAGACCTTCGAGCAGCGCAGAGATGACGTTATACTCGCCGACGCCGTTGACGATTTGCGGATCGAGATCCTGCACCTCCTGGCCATTGCCCTTATGCAGAATCTGCGCGCGATGGCCCTTTTCGACGTTAGTCTCAGGCCGATGGCAGGCGGCTGCGCTGAGGACGACAATGAGACCAAGCGTCCGAAAGCAACGCCGCCCCCAATGCGCGAGCAGAGCCGGAAGCGCTGGCACTAGGGTGTGGGCGGCTTCGCTCCACCCGGATTCGATTCCTGCGACGGACCGCCCTTGGCTTCGCCCGGGCCCTGGATGCCCAACGTCTTCAGGAACGGCTGGACCGAACGGTCGCGGCCCAGGAATTTATGGATTGAGATATCGATGTCGCGCGAACCGCCCGGCGCGTAGATCTCCTTGCGCAGGGCCATGCCGGCGGCCTTATCCAGGAATCCGTTAGGCGCTTTTTCAAAGACTGTCGCCATGTCGGCCGCGATCGCGTCGGCCCAGGCGTAGCCGTAGTAGCCGGCGTCGTAGCCCGCCAGGTGCCCGATGAAGGCGACAAAGGCTGTGTCGGGATCAATCGGGAGAAAGACTTTTTGCAGAATCGGATTGGACAGAGCCACGGAATCGTAAGGCTGTCCCTCGGGATGGACGTCATGGAGACTGAGATCGATGCTGCCGATGGCAAATTGCCGGCGATAGTTTACCGCCACGGTGGCGAGTTTTGCTTCCTTCATTTTGGCGATAGTCTCGGCCGGGATTTTCTTGGATGGATCGCGATAGTCGGCCGCAAAAGTGTCGAGCACCTTCTTGTCCCAAACCCAGTTCTGCAGCATCTGCGAAGGCGCTTCGACGAAATCGGCCGGGACGCTGGTGCCGGAGAAGCGCACATACTTGGCCGTCGTCACGATGGCGTGAAGAGCGTGTCCGAATTCGTGGAAGAGCGTCTCGACATCGCTGTGGGTGAGCAGCGACGGCTTATCCTTAGCCGGAGGCGGGAAGTTACAGATGAGCGCAACGGTCGGGCGCTGATACTTTCCGTTAGCCGAAAGTTTTCCCGGAATAATCCCGAACTCGGCGAAGTGATTGAATTTGCCGTCCCGCGGGAACATATCGAGGTAGAACAAGCCTAACGGTTCCCCGCTGGCGGAGTCGGTCACGACGTAGAGCTGGAGATCGTCGACCCATTTCTGCGGCGCGATGATCTTGGTGAACTTCAGACCGAAGATGCTCTGATAGATGTTAAACATCCCATCGAGCACGTGCTGGAAAGGGAAATAGACTCGCAGGGCCTCGGTATCGACCGTGAATTTTTCCTTCTTGTATTGGTTCGCGTAGTAGCGCCAATCCCAGATGTTAATCTGCGCGTTCGGGTCTTTGGTTTCGGCGACCTTGAGTTTGCGCAACTCACCTACCTCGGCATCGAATTTTGGCTGAATCCCCGCCACCAGATCATTGATGAAGGTCTTGGCCGCCGCGCCGCTCTTGGCCATCTTGATCTCGGTCTGAAAATCGTCCCACGACTTGTAGCCCAGCAGCAGCGCGATGTGATTCCGGTGGCTGAGCATGTCGTTGAGGATCGGCACGTTTTTCTCGCGGGCGAGATTGAAACGGACTTTGTAGAGATGCTTGCGGGTTTCCTCTTTCTTGGCCGTCTCCTCCACGGCGTCGTATTGGAAAGTCACATTCGCCAGCACGGTATAGGAGTCGTCGCCGGTCTTGACCCCGGGCGAATCGAGCATGGAGTCCGGCACGCCTTCGAGCTCCTCTTTGGTGAAAATGACCGGTGCCTTGACCGCCACGATGTTGGCCTGGAAATCGGTCTCGAGCTTGGCTAGCTCTTTGCGCAGTTTTTCGACCTCGGCACGCTTCTCCGGCGGCAGCGGCAATCCGGCGCGGCGATAATCGCGCTGGGTATATTCGAGAAGGAGCGCGTCCTCCCCTTCCAATTTCGGTTCGGTGTCGGCAAAGGCCTTGACCGCCTTGTAAACATCCTCGCGATAATCGACCCCGACTGCCCAGTCTTGAAAAACCTTGATCGCTTTCTCGGCCGCCTCGCGCATGGCAGCCTCCTGGTTGGTCTGTTGAATGACTACCGTTTTGCTAACTGCGATACCGGCTTCATTCTTGATGCGATCGAGCGCGCCGATGGTGCTGTCGAAAGTCACCTTGCTCAGATCTTGCTTGCCGATCACGTCGAGTGCGGCGTTTGCCTTGGCGATCGCCGTGTTAACCTCGCCTTGGACTCCGATCGGTGTCTTCGGCCACTCCGGAATGGTCAGGAAGACATTGGCTTTATCAGCGGCGGCTTGGAAATCGGAGAGACTTTTGACATCCTCGCCTCGGGCAGAAAGAGCGGCGAGAACGATCAGACTAACGAACAGAAATTGTTTCATATGGATTTTCATTGCCAACGTTGGCAGGACAGGATTATCAGGTTTAACGGAAGGAAGAACAAAAGGCCAAGTCTCCCTTCTGTAAATCCCGTAATCTTGCCTGCACTTCGGAACGGTAGCGCCACACGATGAGCGTTTTCTTGACCAAATTCCTCATTGCCTTCATCCCGATCTTTGTCGCCATCGACGCCGTTGGGATGGTGGCAATTTTTATCGGTTTGGGCGCCAACGTGGATGCAAAACGCCGTCAACAAGAGTCGCTCCTCGGGCTCCTGACCGCGCTCGCCATTTCGGTCGGCTTCATGTTTCTCGGCAAGCTGATCTTCGAGGCGCTCGGCATCACGGTGGCGGATTTTCAAGTGGCGGGCGGTCTCATCCTGCTGGCCTTTGCCGTGCGCGATCTGCTGGAGGTGGGCGGCGAAAAAAAGCCGACCACCGAGGCCTTCGGGATCGTGCCGCTCGGCATGCCGCTCATCGCGGGACCGGCCCTCCTCACTGCGCTTCTCGTCCTGATCGATTCCGTGGGAATGGTCTACACGCTGCTGTCGCTCATCGTGAACCTGATCATCGTGGCGATCGTTTTTCGCTACGCCGATTTGCTCACGAAATGGATGGGCAAGCAGGGGATTAACGGCATCTCCAAACTGGTCTCGCTCCTCCTCGCCGCCATCGCCGTCAGCCTCATTCGACGCGGCTGGCTCGGGCGATGATGCGCTAGCCGGCGGAGCAAGCTTGTCGGAAGGAATCTGGAAATCAGGAACCAGAAAACTTGTCTGGCGAACACTTCATGGCGCAGGCGATACTCGTCTTTTAGCTAGGGACGCTTCCCTGGTCGGTCAACTTCCGTCATCTGCAAAGAGTTTAATGCACGATCCACTGTTGGATGGTGGACCCAATGCGGTTCTGGTCGTCCGCGATGGCGATTTCCACGTTGTAAGTGCCCGGTGGAACCTTCGCTTCGGGAACATTGATGCCCTTCTCAGTCAGGTAAGGCTTCACCCGGGAGAGAAGCGAGATCCGGATCAGTTTAAGAACATCGATCTTCAGTGAGCCCAGGTTAATTTTCGCGCCCGGGCTCGCGATGAAACGCACCCGCACTGGAAAAGGCGTGGCCACAGCCGTTCCTTGCGCCGGCTTTTCGACAATGATCTGCGGTGCGCCCGGCGCCTGACTCCTGCCGTGCAACCCGGAGCCGTCCTTCGCCATGTCGCCCTTCGAGAGAGACAGATTCGGCTGAGCCGCCTCTTTGGCGGTGATCAATTCCAGCGGCGCGGCCAAAGACTCGTGGAGAATTCCACCAGTAAAAAATGCCATTACGAAAACAAACAAACAGAGCTTCATGACCTTAGAAGCACAGGAAGCGACGGACGTGTCAAGCAGCCCGATTCGAAACCGAACGCGATTCGACAAGTTCTAAGTCTCCCGCTAAGAGCGCGACCGTATTTCTGCTTAAAATTGAAAGGCGCAAGAATCTTGTCGTAGGTGCCTGGTTTGATGCGCCAAACTCGCAAGGTTCGGCCGCTTGGTCGAGAATCTCCGCGCCGCTCGATTCGGTGACAGTGACCTCGCGAACCCAACCGTCACGCTATCGAAACGCACCAGGCAAACACCGTGGCCCTCGATCCCGTCAAGAAGCGCCGGAGAGAAAATATCAGGCTGACTACCAATAAAGGCATAAGAGGGTTGAGACGCATTGGAGTTATCCTCGGTCGGCGGCGGTGGGATAATACGGCTGATGGTGCTGATAGGCGGCCAGCCGACGCTTGAAATGGGAGCCGTCGGTGCGGTCATACCAGCTTTTCGCGATGGATTTCTTTTCGGTCTCTATCGCCCGCTCGAAATCACCATGCCTGGCGTAGGCAGCTGCGAGGGTATCTAGGACTTCGTAATCTCGGTAGTTTCGAAGTCGGCATGCTTCGGTCGCATCCACGACGGCCTGCGCGATGTCTTGGTCGTTACTGGCACGGCGAACGGTATAGAACCAGGCGCGGTTATTTAGAGCATCCGATCGGTCGTCTTTCGTGCGCGCGTCTGTGGCAGCCTGATTCAAGATCGCCACCGCGCGTTTTACTTCCGCAGGCGACGCGCCGCTTGAAGCCTGACAAAGTTGCACCCGAAGTTGGTCGTTCAGCTTTTGGCCTTCTTTAGTGATCGCCCTGGCCTGTTCGAGGTCGGCTCGACACTCGGCATCGCGGCCCAAGCGGTAGAAAGCGCTGGCTCGGACCGCGTAAGTTTCGCTCGCGTGTTTCGGATCGAGCTTCAGAGCGAGAGTGAAGTCATCGAGCGCTTTGGCATAGGCGCGGTCCCGCATGTAGCAGCCGCCTCGGTTGAAGTGGGCGGCAAAGTCGGAAGGGTTCGCATTGATCGCGGCGGTGTAGTAAACGATGGCCTCCGAATTGCGGTGCCATTTTTGGAGTCGGTAGCCAGCGTAATCGTAGCGTTTCGCCTGAGCGATGGCGCCGCTGCTCGCGCCGGTGGCCTCCGCTGTGGCAAAGATTAGAGCCGCAAGACAAACAGGGGTGAGTCGAGTGGAATGCACGTTGGGGGAATTGCGAGGCGGATTCTAGTCTTTCATCCGGCCTGGTCGAGAAAAATTATGTGATCAACTACGGGAACGCTTTGCGTAGCTACTGGTTATTAGCGGGGTCGCCACTCGCAGTTTTTTGCTTCCTGCTTTGCCTCTCCCTCAAAACAATCCCGTCCGCAGCATGACCAAGGTGCAGGCTTCCACCATTTCGATGCCGACCCCACTGGCAACGGCGGCCAGTTCTTCATTCTCCGCGCCGGGATTCATGATGATCCGTTGCGGCTGCGCGGCCACGATTTCGTCGATGAGAGGCGTGGAGCGTGCGGAGCCGAGGTAGAGGGTGATGGTGTGGACTGGCTCGCCGATCGCCGCGACCCTGGGGAAGCAGGGCAGTCCCTCGATTTCCTCGAAGGACGGATTTACCGGGATCGGGCGGTAGTCGAACTTGGCCAGCAATCTGATCGCCTGGTTCGAGTAGCGATCGGGCTTGGGGGAGGCGCCGAGCACGACGACGTTTCTCTTGACCGCGGGAATGAGCGCCATGCAGGAATAGAATCGGGTGCGGCCATCTCGCAAGCCGGGTCGCTAACGATTGCCGGGGGCGGCGTCCATTGACAGTCCCAGCCCGCTTGTTAGTATCCCGCACCTATGAGATTTCCTCTCGCGCTAACGATGAAGATTGCTGCCTACATCGTCGGCCATAAAATGCGGAAGACGGAAAAGTTCGCCACCGTCCTCCAGCTCGAACCTCTTCACACCTGTAATCTTACGTGCACCGGTTGCGGACGGATTCGTGAATATTCCACTAACCTGAAAGATCTTTTACCGCTCGCGGACTGCCTTTCGGCCGCCCAGGAGTGCAATGCGCCGATGGTTTCCATTTGCGGCGGCGAGCCGCTTATTTATCCGGAGATCGAGGCACTGATCGGCGGGCTCCTCGAGCAGAAGCGGATCGTTTACGTCTGTACTAACGCGATGTTCATGCGCAAGAAGATGCGCGAATGGCTGGCCGCCGAGTACCCAAAACGAGCCACCTGGGTGGAACGGAAGATCACGGCCCTCATGAGTGCGGGCCTCGTGACGGAAAAGGAGGCGACCGCCATCCAGCAGGGACCGAAAAATCCGGCCAAGCCCACGATCGCGCCGAGTTCCTGGATCTACTGGAATGTCCACCTCGACGGACTCGAACGGACGCATGATCTCAGTGTGGAACGCGAAGGCGTCTTCCGGGAATGCATTCTGGCGATCAAGAGGGCGAAGGAACTCGGCTACCAGGGCGCGACTAACACCACCATCTACAAGGAGACCGACATGGAAGAGGTCGAGCAAATGCTCGATTTTCTGAGCGACCTCGGCGTGGACGGCCACACCATCACGCCCGGCTACGAATACGACGCGGCCAAAAA
>JBPCLK010000095.1:0-24833 GCA_051003355.1 Chthoniobacterales bacterium
GCTGAACTTCTTCTTCGACTCCGTCTCGGAGGCAGCCTCGGGAGTGTCGCTGGGAGCCGCCGCCGGCTTTTCCTGAGCGTCGGCCGGTTCAATGACGGGCGACGCTTCTGACGAAGGTGCCGAGGCCACCGCGCCATGTCCCGCCTGGGACGCTTCGACAAAGGCCATCTGCAAACTGGAGAGCGCATTTCTCAGGACAGTCGTCTCGTCGCTGGAGAGGTTGCCGCGAGTCTTCTCTTGGATCATGGCCAGCTGATCGATAAACATTCGGGCGACTTCCAGATTCACTTCTGCCTGGCCGGTCTGCGGATTCGGAATCTGGCCCAGGAAGAGCGCTGCGTTTTGCGCCTGCATCATGACGAATTCGATGAAGCGTTGAGTTAATTCTCCGGACTGGGTGGTGGTCTGAACTTCGGCCATATGTTTTTAGAAGGTTGCGTTGGTTTGACGAAAATTAAGTTTTGGGGCCGGGGCGGACGGTAGCGATAACATACGGCTGCTGGAAGTATTTCGCAGCTACCCTCCGGATATCTTGCGGTGTGATGAGCTGAATTTCATCCTCCAGCTTCCGGTAATGGTCAAAGCCGAGCCCGTACAGTTCATCCAAGGCAGTCATGTAACCGAAAGAATCGTTGCTTTGATTAGCAATCCTTTGCTGTCCGATGAGCTTTTTCTTCGCTCGGCTCAGTTCCACTTCAGTCAGACCGTCTGAGGCCAGCTTGGCAATCTCGTCCAGGAGAGCTGCCCTGACCGGCTCGAGCTGCACTGGATCGGTTCCTAGGTAAAAGGCAAAGAGTCCCTGGACCAAGCCCTGCATTTGGCTGGCTCCCACGTAATAAGCCATTCCCATCTCTTCGCGGATGCGGATGAAGAAGCGCGAACCGAGATCGCTGCTCGCTTCGTCGATCAGTTCCAGCGCATAACGATCGGGACTGAACATGTCGGCCCCGAGATAGCCGACCATTAACACACCCTGTGCTTTTTCTTTGAGTTCCTCCACCGCAACCGTCCCGGAGAGTGGAGGTGCCGGCTGAGTCTGCGTGAGCGAAAGTTCGCCCGGCTTCATTTTCCCGAGCAATTTTTCGAAAAGCTCTTTCACATCCTGCGCGACGACACTGCCGAAAATCGAGATGACGCAATTCTTCGCGGTGACAAAACGGTCGCGAAACGCGAGCAGGTCGCCCCGGGACAATTGCGCGACCGCCCCAGGCGTGCCGCGCGCGCGCAACGCATACGGGTGATCACCAAAAAGCGCCGCTCTTAGAATATTACGCGCGACGGTGGTGAGCTGTTCCTCGTCGTCACGAATGCCAGCGAGCTGGACCTGCTTTTCACGCTCGACGGCGCTCTCAGGCATGTTGGCGTGAAGCAGGATATCGCTCAGCAATTCCGCACCAAGCCGCAGATCCGGCTTGGTCACGTCGAGAGAGATGCTGAAGCTATTGTTCCCCGCGTCGCTCCCCAAATTGCCGCCGACTGCCTCGATCGTTTCCGCGATCTGCTCGGCGGTTCGCGTGCTGGTGCCCTTCACCATGACCTTGGCCATGAGCCGCGTGATTCCATTCGTCGACTGCGTCTCCGCCAGCAATCCGCCGCGAAAAACCGCCACCATCGAGACGAGCGGCAACCGCTCATCCTCTCGCACGAGCAGGCGCAGCCCATTGGAGAGCTCGAATTTCTGCACCTCACCAGCCGAGACCGCGACGGCTTCGGTTGTTTTGGCAGCGAGAGTCCCGCGCGGATTCAAAGAAACGACGGTGAGATTACTCTCGACCAAGTATTGGCGGGCGACACGCTGGACATCCTCTCGCGAGACTTTCTGCAGCGCCTCGAGGTAGTCCCGGGTGAAATTCAGATTCCGCGTGGCGAACCAGTTCGAACCCAGATCCGAGGCCTGTCCCCGCATGGTGGTGAGTGCGCCTAACGAGTGCCCGAGCGAAATCTTTTTGGCCTTGGCTAATTCCTCCGGCGTGACGCCATCGCGCTGTAATTCAGCCACGATCTCAAGAATCAGGTGTTCCAAGGCAACCCGGTTCTCTGGTTCGAGCGTCGCATCGATCCCGAGCAGACCAGGATCACCCGGCGTGTAAGAAAAGGCCGAAATTCCGAAGGCGAGTCCGGCTTCTTCCCGCACCTTCCGATAAAGACGCGAGCTCCGACCGTCGCCGAGGATAGTCGAGAGGAGATCGAGCGCCGGCACATCCGGATGCGTGATCTCAGGTACGTGCCAGGCCAGGGCGAGACGCGTCAATTCCGTGGCAAACTCTTCGTTCACCTCGCGCCGGCCGTTTTGCGGCGGTTCCTGCGCGATGTATGCCGCAGGAAGAGAGCGCGCCGGATACGCAGCGAAATATTTTTCGAGCTGCGCGTAGACCGCACCCGCGTCGACATCCCCGACGATAACGAACGTGAGATTGTTAGGCACGTAGCGCGCCTGGTAATATCCCTGCACGTCCTGCTGCGTCAGTTGATCGAAAATCTGGAGGTCGCCGATGACCGGCAGCCGATAGGGATGCTTTTGGTAGGCCGTCTTGAACATCAACTGCCCCATCATGCGGTCAGGATCGTCATAACACATGGCGAACTCCCGTCGGATGACCTCCTGCTCCTTGCGATACTCGGCCTCGGGCAGGGTCGAGTTCATGACCGCGTCCCCCAGGATATCGAGCGCGCTGGGCACGCCTTCGTTTGGCACATCGATCCAGTAGACGGTCCGATCAAAAGAAGTATAGGCGTTGATGTAGCCGCCCTGGTCCTGCACGCTCTGCGCAATCGCATTGGTCGAGCGCGTCTTGGTGCCCTTAAATAACATGTGCTCGAGAATGTGGGAGAGCCCGGCGCCAAGATGGCGACCTTCGTTGATGCTCCCAGTGCTGCACCACACCTGCACGCTCGCGACCGGGGCGCTGCGGTCGGTTTGCACGATAATGGTGAGACCGTTAGGCAAAGTCCACTGCTGGGCTGTGACCGGAGGAAAAGTGATCGCAGTCGTCTTGCCGGAAGCGACCGGTTTAAGGCTGGACGTGGTCAGCATGATGGGCCGAAGTAAAACGAAGAAGCTGCCGGCGCGATCACGACGTCTTGGGTGCGGGCAAAGCAGGGCGCGGCTTGGTTTGCGCGGGCTTCCGCTCGGGCAGAAAAGGTTTCACGAACGCGTCATGGAAAGTGTAAACGGATTTGAAATCCTCGAGCGAATCCTGTTCGGTTTTGCCGAAGATGCCGGCTCCGATCAGATTAAAAACCATCGCTCCGATATCTTCGCAGCGCTCGATTCCCCAATAGGAAAACACCGTCAGAGCCATCGGCCCGAACTCTTTCAGGGCATAAAGTCGCACGCCCTCGAGTAGCTCCGGTCCGGCCACATGCCGCACGGCCGCGCCCTTCGATTTCTTCTGCTGCTTGGTCGTGTAGTCGAGCGCATCCCGCAGAAAGACATAGGCATCCCGATGGTAACGGCGATCTGTCGCGACGATGGAATCGAGCGCTTCGGCAAATCCAATTTTCTGCATGGCAAGGGAGCTGCTCGGGGAAGAACGAGCGCTATGATAATCAGCAACCGTCCACTGAGCAACTGGCGTAGAGGGTAAGATGCGGACGATCCTTTTGAGCATTTTGTTGACCATCCTGGTCGGCATCTCTCCCGGCAGCGCACGCTGGCTCGGTGGGGACGAGCAGGATCGCTCTTCCGATCATCCAGGCACGGCCGCCGAACATGTCCGCTCTGCGGAATCTCTCGCCGATCATGGTGAATGCGGTGCTGCGATGGTGCACTGGCGGGCCGCCCAGCAGCTTGCGCCCGAGGACGCGAGCATCGCTAATTCGTTAGGCGGCGCCTTCCTGCGCATGGGCCGAGCAGCCGAATCGGCCGCGCAATTTGAACGGGCAGTCCGGCTTGATGGCGCGAACGCTGCCTACCATTTCAATCTCGCGAACGTGGAGTTCATGCTCCGGCACGATCTGGCTGCCGCTTGGAAAATCGACCTGCCGCAGATTCTCCAGCAAGCCCTCGCTGAATTCCGCGAAGCCAGCCGTCTCGCGCCTCGCAGGGTCGAATATGCACGCGCTTACGCCGAAACGTTCTACGGAGTGCCAGGGGCCGATTGGGCCGAAGCAGAAGCCGCCTGGAAGCACGTTCTGTCGCTCTCCCCCGAAGGTCGGGATTTTATTTATCTGCAACTGGCACGCGTGAGCCTGAAGCGCGGCGATGCGGCCAGCACACGACAATTTCTCCAGCAAATCGCCACCGGCCCCCACGACGGTCTGAAGCGGAAAATGATGGCGCAAGCTGAACGGCTCTGAACCGAACAGCTAATCCGCTTCCAGCTCGACCGAATCAAGATAAACCGAGATCGGATCACGTCGGCGCGGGAGGTTGGCCCGAGCGGTTTCCGACGGGGCGAGGAGATGAGTGAAAGCGCCGCTGACGGTCTTGCTCTGCGTCGCTTCATACCAGTTGAGGTAATCATCGATCTCGCGTCCCTGCTGCTCGATCACTTCGCGGTAGCTTTCCACCCGCGCCAGCCGCTGGGGCACTCGTCGCAGCTTGTCGTACGCGATCAGCACGGTTAATTCGTAGACCTCCTGCAGGACGTTTCGGTAGGAAGGATGGGCCTGCGTGCCGAGCAGCTGCAATTGCCGGGCGACCTTCTCGAGCGTCACCTGCGTGGCCGGCCAACGACGGAAGATTTCATAGTCGCCTAACGAATAATCTTTCGTCTTCCCGTCGGGCGCGGTCAGGGTGAAACGGAGGATGCGATCGAGCCGCTGCCCGGTTTCCACCAGGCTAAGGGTCTCGTAGCGACGACCGGCCGCGAGGTGAGCCGCCGCCAGAGTCCACCAAAGGTCGGGCTGGCCGCCGGGCGTGATCGCAAAGTGCTCCTGCAAAAAGCCGAGCGAATCGTGAGGGGCATCGGGCAGATCAGAGAGGTATCTGACCAGCGCTCGACCTCCGCCCGGCATCTCGAGCAATGTGTGAAGAAGAGCTCGATCGTAAGCCTGGTAAAGTTGCCGCGACGGGATATCCAGTTCCGCTCGTCGCTGCGCGAGGAGGTCGCTAAGCGAGGGAATGTGATCGCTCGCGTCGATCGAATGAAGGAGTGCCGAGACCTCGTCGCTTCCCGGGCCCGGTAGCGACGCGAGCAGGCCATCGACCAGCCAGTCTGGAGGAACAATGTAAGGCGCGCCGGCGGCCAGATTAGGGCGATCGCGATACATCATCTCCATCAGAATGGCGCCGAGGAGTTCACGCTGAACCGTAGGGACCTCCAGGTCGTGCGTGATAATCAGATTGAGCTGGAATTTTAGCCCGTAACCGAGCTGGCTCATCTCAAGACGGGCGCGCGGTGCGTCGGGATAATTGGCCTGCGGGTAATCGAGGTTAATAACCAAGGGCGTTTTCCAATCGTCCCGCGAAGAGACCATCCGCAGAAGGGCAGCTTTGGTCCGCTCCGCCAAATCGCAGACGGCACCGCGCGTGGAGACGGTGGCCCCATAAACAATAAACTGGCGCGAAGGACTGATGCTGCGTGGTTTACCTGCGACCGCGACGTTCGCCGTGTAAAAGCAAAAGCTCAGGATCAGAAGCCAAATCGAACTTGACGCAAAGCGCAGCATTCCGGCGCGCAGAATAGCGGATGCAGTCTCAACAAAGCACGGAAAAACTCGGCGGTTGTGCTATCTTAATAGCAGTTCTGGAGAGAGTGAACATAAGAAGGGAAAAATCTATGAAACTTACTCGTATTTTTAGCATCAGTATCGCGGTCGCAGGCTTGGTTGCCTTCGCCGCCCCCGCAGACGCACAGCGACGCGGAGATCGCGGCGGCAATCGCGGCAACGACATGAACCGCGGCGATCGCGGTGACCGGAACCGCGGCCACTTCCCCAGAGGTCGATACTACGGCGGCAACCGGGTGGGCTTCTACTTCGGTGGTTTCGGATACCCGTACTATGGATATCCCTACTCCTATGGGGCTCCCTACTACGGCGGTTACGGATATGGATATGGATATCCGGTGACTCCCTATTACACCTATGATCCGCGTGGCGTGTATCAGGGTCGGGTCGTTAACCCGGATCGCGCGACCAATGACGGTGGCGGCAAGGAAGTCTCGATGGCCGCTCGGGTTCAGCGGCAGCTCGCGGAAGGCGGTTATTATCGCGGCTCGATCGATGGAATCATCGGCGATGGCACTCGTCGCGCGATTCGGAGTTATCAGCGCGATAATGGGCTCGCTGCCGACGGCCGGATTGACAACCAACTTCTAAGCACGATGGGAATTGGCTAAAAGCCTCCGGCTTGGACAGTGTTGCGAGCCTCGCCGGGCGATCGGACTTTTTCTTCAGCGAGTCACGACCAGCGTGACCGACTGGGGATGAAATTCGATCCCGACGAGCTGCGCAACCGACTTGTGCTCGTGAGATAGGGAATCCCAGGCCTTCGCCAACAAAAGGTTGGCCGCTTTCATGAGAGTCGGATGGATTGGCATCCGACCGATATAGCCAGCCACGGCTTCCGCATCGATTTTTCCTCCCTCGATCTTTTTCACCTCATAAGCGCCACCGGTGAAAACCGAAAGCATGAAAGCGCGACGCTCAGTGTGAATCCAGCATTTACGCTCTTCGAATTGCACAAAGATGCGGCGGAGTGGGAAAAAGCCAGTGTGCGCGGGGGAATCCCGCCGCTTCACGGTGCTGGCCAGGTAACTATTTACCTGCTCTTCATTGTAGGAAAGAGAAGCCGGCTGCCGATTGGAGACGGCGGAGGCGATCTCCATATTTATGAGCGGTGCGAAGTTGTAACTCTTGGGCGCGGGCGGCAGCTCAGGCGGCAAAAGCACGACGATGACCGTCGCTACGGCCAACGACCAAAGAAGAACCTTGGTTAACTGGAGCGCGATCCGTTTGTTACGCCCGCGATCAGGCGAAAACATTTTATTGAGATGCTGGCGCGTTTGCTCGCGAGTGACATCTTCGTTGACGCGTTCCTTGATAATCCCGCTGCGGTCCAGGCGGGCACCGCAGTTGTGACAATAAATGCGTTCCGCCTCATTCTCATGGCGGCAGTCTGGACAGATCAGCTTGGTCACGCGGGGGAATCTTTCTTGGTTTTTGCGTCAGGCTTCTTGGCCGGAGCCGTAGAAGGCTGGCCTTCCGTTTTCCCACTTTTCCCTTCGCCGCCGCTCTTCTCACCGCTGGCGGGAGCGTCTTTTTTGGCGCCTTCCTTGTAGGAATTGCTTCGGTAATCGGTGATATAAAAGCCAGATCCCTTAAAGATTAGACCGGCGCCAGCGCCGAGAAGACGCTTCACTTTACCCTTCCCCCACCTGGATTTTCGACAGAGCTCCTTCGGGCAAATCTCGAAGGCTTCATCCCGCATCGATTGGTAGGCATCGAAGTTCTGCCCACATTTTTGACAAGCATATTCGTAGGTGGGCATGGATTCAGCTTGTTAGATGCAAGATGGTCGCCAGTTTCAGCAAAATTAAGCAGAATTCAAGCCGCCACAGGAAAGCTCCCGAAGGGCCGGCCTGTCTTGACATTCCAAACTCACCCACGTTATTTGCGCTTCCCTTCGTGAAAATGTCATTTTTTTCCGTTCCATCACGTTCGTTTTTGGTCCTCGCCGCAGTCGCCTTGGCGTTGCTGACCGGTTGTGCGGAAGACGATCCCCGGCTCGTTTATGGCGAAACCCAGTATCTGGGCGGAGTCTACGGCAACCAGCCAGTCGCCTCCACTGCGCCGCCCGATAATGTCTCCTTCTGGGACGGCGACGGGGTGCCCGGGAAAGCATCGATTAAGATCAATCTCCACGAACAGCGTGCTTATTTTTTCAAGGGCACCCAAATGGTCGCTATCTCGCAGCTCTCGACCGGACGGGAGGGCAAGGACACGCCGATGGGAACCTATAAAGTCATCGGCAAGGATATCGACCACGCCTCCAGCGTCTACGGCGATTACGTCGACGCGAATGAAAATGTCGTCATGCCCAACATCGATAAGCAGGTGGATCCCAAGCCACCCGGCACGCACTATAAAGGTGCGCCCATGCCGTTCTATATGCAGATCGCGCCCGCTTTCGGACTCCACGCCGGTTACCTTCCAGGCTACGCCGCCTCGCACGGCTGCATCCGCATGCCGGAATTCATGGCGGTGAATTTCTATAATAACGTCGACGTTGGAACCCCGGTAACGATTGAGCCATAGTCCGGCAAGTCCCGAACTCATCGGCAGGGTTGCCCGCTGTCGCGGAGAGGTTAAACTCCTGCTCTTCGCGACATGATCATCATCACTCAAGCTGCCGTTACCGACGCGCAGATCGACCACATCGTGGCCCGCATCGAGGAATTCGGCTTTCAGTCGCAGGTGATGCGAGGTGAGTCGCGAGTCGTTATCGGCGTCATCGGCTCCGACGATCTGATTCGCGAGAAACCGCTCGGCGCCATCCCCGGGGTCGAGTCGGTCGTGCCCGTGATGAAACCCTACAAGCTGGCCGCGCAAAAGAACGGCGACCAGCCACCGGCGATCTCGATTGGCGGCGTTCCTTTTGGCACAGGACAGCGCGTGGTCGTCATCTCCGGCCCCTGCTCGGTGGAGAGCAAAGATCAACTCCTGGCTATTGCTGCCTCGGTCAAAAAATCTGGCGCGCGAGTCTTGCGGGGCGGCGCTTTTAAGCCGCGGACTTCACCTTATAGCTTCCAAGGTCTTGGCGAAGAAGGACTGCGCATTCTGGCCGACGTCCGGGCCGAGACCGGTTTGCCCATTACTACTGAGATCATGGATACGCGTGATCTCGCCCTCATCGAAAAATACACTGACTGCCTGCAAATCGGCTCTCGCAACATGCAGAATTTTGCCTTGCTCAAGGAAGTGGGCCGGAGCCGCCTGCCGGTGCTGCTCAAGCGTGGATTTAGCGCCACGATCAACGACCTGATCATGAGCGCGGAGTACATCATGAGCGAAGGAAATCCCAACGTGCTCCTCTGCGAACGCGGCATTCGCACCTTCGAGACGATGACCCGCAACACGCTCGATTTGAACGCCGTTCCGATCTTGAAAGCCAAGACGCGTCTTCCGGTCGTGGTCGATCCGACGCACGGAATCGGTCTGCGCGATTTCATTCCGCAGATGTCGCTGGCCGCCGTCGCCGCAGGCGCGGATGCCATCATGATCGAAGTCCACGACGAACCAGAGCAGGCTCGCAGCGACGGCGAACAGGCACTCCGTCCGGATGCTTTTGCCGACCTTGTGGGGCGAGTTCGAGCCGTGGCCGAGGCCATCGGTCGCGAGTTGTAGGCCGCGGGGTCGCACGAGCGAAATTGAACTTCGCCCGCCTTTCGGCGAGAGCTTGGAGTGGATAAATCGATCGGCGACCAGCTTCTCAAAATCGTCGCAAAGGCGGAGCCGATTGCCCGTCGACTGGAAGCGCTTCGCGCTGGTCAGCGGCCCATCGCCTTTTCCCACGTCATCGAAGCAGCCCGCGCTTTTCTCGTCGCCGTCCTTAGTCGCGAGATTTCGCATTCGCTGTGGGTCATCTGCCCAAACGTGCGCACCCAGGAGCTGTTGCACGAGAGCCTCGTGAACTGGTGCCCGGAGGCGCTCTTTCTGCCCGAAGCGGAGTTTCTGGCCGTGGAAAATATCCTCCCCGACCAGGAAATCGCAGCCGAGCGTCTCGCCCTTCTGAGTCTTCTCGAGGGCAGCCGGCAACGACACGCGATCGTCGTAACGCGCGCCAGTCTCGACCAGCCCGCGCCGAAACGCGGCGCCTTGCGGACCGGCGCACTTCGACTGCGGCGGAACGCCACTGAATCGCTCGAGCGTATCATGGATGCGTTAGGCAAAGCTGATTATGAGCGCGTCGCGCAGGTCACGACTCGGGGGCAATTCGCGGTGCGCGGAGGTATCCTCGACGTCTATTCCTGGCAAGCCGTTGCGCCCATGCGGATCGAGTTTTTCGGCGATGAGATCGAGTCCCTGCGAGAGTTCGATCTCGATACCCAGACTTCGCGGCGCAATCTTAACGAAGTCGAAATCTTGTTAGGCGCGGCGGACGATCAAACCGGCCAGGTGCGTGATTACATCCGCGAAAAAGACTGGCAGATCGCTCTCGAGCCGGAGAGTGATGAAGCAGCCGAAATCGTTATCACGGAGGGTTCGTTTGAAGAAACGGTGGAAGATTTCAGCGGGGCCTTCGTCGATTGCGAGATCGGTGAATTCGATACGGGCGAATTCGTCATCGCCGAAGCGAAACGACAACAGTTTTTTGCGCGCCTGACCAACTGGCAGGAGAGCAAGGCGCGCATCGCCATTTACTTCCAGACCGAAGGCGAGATCGAACGCTTCCGCGAAATTATGGCGGAAGCCAAGGTGTCGTTAGGCAAAATCGATTTGCTCGAGGGCACGCTGGCACGTGGCTTCTGCTTTCCCGCGGCTAATCTCGTGGTCCTGGCCGCGGCGGAAATCTTCGGACGCGCCCCGACGCATGGGCGCCGGCGACTCCAGCGCACGGCGAAATTTGGGACGCACCGGAGCCAGATCGACTTCAGCGATCTGCATGAGGGAGAGCTGGTCGTCCATCTGGAGCAAGGCATCGGCCGGTTTCTCGGCTTGCAGAAAATTGGCGAAGGCGAGACGAGCGAAGTGCTGGTCATCGAGTTTGCCGAGGAAGCGAAGCTTTACGTCCCTTTAGAGCAGGCGTTCATGGTTTCGCGCTATGTGGGCGTGGGGAAAAAATCGCCGCCTCTCAGTTCCCTGGCGGATGGGAAATGGTCGCGCGCGAAGAAAAGTGCGGCGGCTTCTATTTTTGACTTCGCGGGCAAAATGCTGGCGCTCCAGGCGGAGCGCGAAACGCAGAGCGGCTATGCTTTTGGTTCCGACACCAAATGGCAGGTCGAGTTCGAGCATTCCTTCCCCTTTCGCGAAACGCCGGACCAGCTGAAGGCCATCGCCGAAACCAAGCACGACATGGAAGAGCCGCGCTCGATGGATCGGTTGATCTGCGGCGATGTCGGATTCGGGAAAACCGAGGTGGCAATCCGGGCCGCCTTTAAGACGGTCATGGAGGGAAAGCAGGTCGCCGTGCTCACCCCGACGACGGTGCTGGCTCAGCAACACTTCGAGACCTTTCGGCAGCGCATGCTCGACTATCCGGTCTCCATCGAGATGCTGAGCCGGTTCCGTTCGCCGGCCGAGCAGCGCAAGGTGCTCGAACAACTGCGCGACGGCTCGGTCGACGTCGTTATAGGCACCCACCGGCTTATTTCCGGCGACGTAATTTTCAAGGATCTCGGGCTCGTGGTGATCGACGAGGAACAGCGCTTCGGCGTTCTGCACAAGGAGAAATTCAAGGAGCTCTTCAAGCTCGTCGATGTGTTGACGCTTTCCGCGACTCCCATTCCGCGGACGCTTTATTTGTCGTTAGTCGGCGTGAAAGACATGTCCACGATCGAGACTCCGCCGCTCAACCGTCTGCCGGTCGAAACCGTCATCTGTGGCTACGACGAGCGGATCATCCGCGACGCGGTCAATCGCGAGTTGGAACGCCAGGGTCAGGTTTATTTTCTGCACAACCGCGTCATGTCGATCCAGAAAATGCGCGACCGGGTTGCGGAGCTTTGCCCGGGCGCGCGGGTAGAGGTCGGCCACGGGCAAATGGACGCTGATGAGCTGGAGGGAGTGATGCAACGTTTCGTGGCGGGAGAAATCGATGTGCTCGTCTGCACGACGATCATCGAGAGCGGGCTCGATATTCCGAATGCCAACACGATCATCATCGATCGCGCGGATCGCTTTGGCCTGGCGGATCTCTACCAGCTGCGCGGCCGGGTCGGACGCGCCGAGCACAAAGCCTACGCTTATCTGCTCCTGCCTCGCGACTTGATGACCGTGGGCGCGGCGCGCAAACGAATCAACGCCATTCAGCAATACAGTTCGTTAGGCGCCGGTTTTCGCATCGCCATGCGCGACCTCGAGATTCGCGGAGCCGGTAGCATTTTGGGCACGGCGCAGAGCGGCCATATCGTGGCGGTTGGTTTCGATCTTTACTGCCAGCTCCTGAAACAGGCGGTCGCACAATTAAAAGGTGAAAAGCTGCGTCCACGCCTGGAGGTCGATGTGCGCCTCGATTTCGTGGCGACGAACGAGAGCGAATATCTCTCCGCCGGTGCCGACACGTTGCTGCCCGCTTTCATTCCCACCGCTTACATCAGTGACGCGGCCCTGCGCATTCAGGCTTACCGGCAACTGGCTGAGATCACGACCAACGAGCACTTCCAGAAGCTCCGTCGCGACTGGCGCGATCGCTTTGGAAAATGGCCTCCCGCGGTTGACAATCTGCTGGGGCTCAGCGAAATCAAACTTTCCGCCGCCCGGGCTCGGCTCAGTCGGGTCGAAGTGCGCGAAGACAAATTGATGCTCACCCGGCGGGGCGACTTTATCCTTGTCGGTGGCAAATTTCCTCGTTTAACTAGCGGTAGAATCGATCTCAATCTCCGTGAGGTAATGCAATGGCTAAAACAACTCTAAAACTCATCTGGCGATTTCCGATGGCCACGTTGTTAGCCTTCTCATGCCTCGGAGTGGCCGCCACGGCTTCGCCCACACGCGGCGCGGAGTCAGTCAATGGCATCGCCGCCATCGTCAACGATCAAGTCATCACTTACTCGGAAGTCCGCGAAGTCGTGGAACCGCGTGAGCGATTGTTGCGAGCTCAGTACTCCGGCCAGGAGTTGGTCAAAAGAATCACCGAGTTGCGCAAAGCCGCGCTGCAGGACTTGATCGATCGCCAGCTCATCATTCAGGCTTTTGACAAGGAGAAGCTCGTCATTCCATCACATTTCATCGACGAGCGAGTCGATGAGGTGATCAAGCAGAATTTCGGCGGTGACCGCCACGCTTTCATCAAGACGATGGAAGCTCAGAAATACACGATGTCGAAGTTCCGCGACTTGGAGCGGCAGAAGATAATCGTCTCCGCCATGCGTTCCAAGAACGTGAAGTCGAATCTCATTATTCCGCCTGGCAAAGTGGAGGATTATTACAAGAAACACCTCGATCTGTTTTCCAGCAAAGCGCAGGTGAAACTCCGCATGATCATGATCCCCGGACATCCGGACTCTGGCAGCGGGGAGGCCCAAAGCACCATGGCGGATGAGATCCGGGCCAAGCTGATCACCGGCGCTGATTTCGATAAGATGGCGCAGATGTATTCCGAAGACAGCACACGCGATCTGGGCGGCGATTGGGGCTGGGTCGATGACAAGACGCTTTCGCCCGAGCTCTCCAAGATCGCCTTCAGCTTGCGGCCAGGCGAGATTAGTAAAGTCGTCGATCTGGGTGGTAACCATTACATTCTAAAGGTCGAGGCGCGCCAGGGCGGCGAAGCGAAACCGATCAAGGATGTCCGCAATGATATCGAAGGGCGCCTGCGCCAGGAGCAGGCGCAGGAAATGCAGGAGCACTGGCTCGCCAGTCTGCGCTCCAAGGCCTACATCAAAACCTTTTAAATTCAGCCGCCGTTTCGCTGGACGAAACGTCTTCAGTTGCCAGCTCCGTCGCCACTCGTGACAATGGGCGCATGCGCAAACGGATCGGCATCACGCTCGGCGACCCGGCCGGCATCGGTCCGGAGATTGTTCGGGCGGCGCTCGCTTCCGGGCAGTTGCCCGAGGCGGACTACCGCGTCCTCGGCGAAACAGACGGGCATTCGTTAGGCCAGCCGACTCCGAAGAGCGCCCGCGCCGCGCAGGCCGCGCTCGAAGAATCCGTCCGCCTCGCCCTTAGCCATGAGCTTGAAGGTGTCGTGACCGGTCCCATTCACAAAGCCAATATGTACGAGACGGGATTCTTGTTCCCGGGCCAGACGGAGTTTTTCGCCTCGCGTTGCGGCATCGATAATTTTGCCATGCTCCTGACCGGAGGTCGCCTGACGGTCGCCCTCGTTACGACGCACATTCCGCTTGCCGAGGTGGCCGGAGCGCTGCGCGGCGAGGAAATCGTGCGCGTCGGTTTGCTTCTCGGAGATTTCCTTGCCCGCCGGGGAAGCACCGCTCGCATCGCCGTGGCCGGGCTCAATCCTCACGCCGGCGAGAGCGGCGCGATCGGCCGCGAAGAAATCGAGATCATCGCCCCGGCTATCGCACAGTTACAGCGACATCCGTCGCTCGCTTACTCCGGCCCTTTCTCGCCCGACACTATTTTCCATCGCGCGGTCGAGGGCGAATTCGACGCCGTGCTCTGCCTGTATCACGACCAGGGCTTGATCCCGCTGAAACTGCATGCCTTTCACGAGGGTGTGAACGTCACGCTCGGCCTCCCCTTCCCTCGCACCAGCCCCGACCACGGCACGGCCTTTGCCATCGCCGGAAGGGGAATCGCACGGCCCGACAGCATGATCGCTGCGATTCGCCTTGCCGTCGAAATGGCCCAAAGCAATTCTGCGCCCGACCAATGAATTCGCGTATCTCACCACTCCATCTTGGGCTGCTCTTGCTCACTGCTCTGGTCTTTGTCTGGTCCGCATGGGCACCCTACGATCGCTTTACTTGGTGGCTGGAAATCATCCCCGGAATCATCGGCGCGGCCCTCCTGATCTTCACCTACTCAAGTTTCCGTTTCACCACGCTTTGCTACACGCTCATCGCACTGCACATCATGCTGCTCTGCGTGGGAGGACATTACACTTACGCGCGGGTGCCGCTCTTCGCCTGGATTGAGCCCTATTTCGGCTGGCATCGAAATCATTTCGATCGGCTCGGACATTTCATGCAGGGCTTCGTTCCGGCCCTCATCGCTCGCGAGCTTTTCATTCGACTGCGCATCGTGACCTCTAGTGGCTGGCGGTTCTTCATCGTCATCCTGATCTGCATGGGGATCAGCGCCATCTACGAACTCTTGGAGTGGGCCGCCGCGCTGGCTTCCGGAGCAGCGGCCACGGCCTTTCTGGGGACGCAGGGCGATCCCTGGGACACGCAGGCTGACATGTTTATGGCCTTGATCGGCGCGACCTGCGCACTCCTTTTTATTAGCGCGTGGCAGAATCGACAACTGCGCCAGCTACCGAGGCAGTGGTAAATTCCGCCTAACGACTTTTCGCCCGCTCGCCATGCAGCCGCAAACGTATCTCACCGTCTTCAACCTCGGGATCCAGAACACGTTTGTGTATCGCTGGAATTACCTGCTGCGCGCCGTCTTCGGCATCATCCCTCTGGTCGGCACCGTCTTCCTCTGGCGCGCCATTTTCCGCGAAAGCGGTGGCGGGATGCGCGGCTACGACTACGGCTCGATGATCTATTACTACCTGCTCACCATTTTGGTCAGCAATCTCGTCACCCCGACCGAGGACGAATGGCAGATCGCCGCCGATATCCGCGAGGGCCAGATCAACTCTTTCCTGACCAAGCCGATGAGTTATCTCGGCTATCGTTTCAGCATCTTCCTGAGCGGCCGGCTGGTTTACTCCGCCGTTACCATCCTGCCCATCGCGGCCATCTTCTTTTACTTCCGGCACTTTATCACTTTGCCTAACGACGTCAGCACCTGGTTCGCGGCCCTCGCGTCCCTGTGCATGTCGGCCCTGATCCAGTTTTTTCTCACATACACTCTTTCCATGATGGCTTTCTGGATCCTCGAGATCTCGACCATTGTCTTTATCGTTTACAGCTTCGAATATTTCCTCGGCGGTCAGATGTTCCCGCTCGATATCATGCCGCCCGCCGTCCAGGCCGTGATGAAATGGCTGCCTTTCTATTACGAATTGTTTTGCCCGATCGCGATTTTCCAGGGGCGCCTGCGCGGGCACGAAATGCTGGGTGCGCTGGCCATTCAGGCGGGTTGGATGATCGCCATGTGGATCGCGGCCAACCTGATGTGGAAACGCGGACTCGGCCACTATCAGGCGGTCGGCGGGTGATTTTTCCGTTGCACGCTGCCGTGTCGCTTTCCACATTCGCGACTGTGGAGCTGAAACGATATCTCGCCATTCGACAAAAAGAAGTCGACTGCGCGCTCGATCGATTTCTGCCCAAGGCTTCGACCAAGCCGACGACGGTGCACAAGGCGATGCGCTATTCGCTCTTCGCCGGCGGCAAACGTCTCCGGCCGATTCTCTGCCTCGCAGCCGCGGAAGCTTGCGGCGGACTAACGAAGGCTGCCCTTCCCCTCGCCTGTGCGCTGGAATGCATTCATACCTATTCGCTCATCCACGACGATCTCCCGAGCATGGATAACGACGACTTCCGGCGCGGACGGGCGACCTGTCACAAGGTCTTCGGGGAGGGAATTGCGATTCTCGCTGGCGACGCTCTCCTCACGATTGCTTTCGAGATTGCTGCTGAAGCCGACGCGTGGCCCCGCTACGATTTGCGCGCCATTTTTCGAGAAATTTCCGAAGCCGCAGGCAGCCGGAAACTGATCGCCGGCCAGGTGGCCGACTTGGAAGGTGAAGGAAAGCCGATCAAGCGCGCGCAACTGCGTTACATCCACGAAAACAAAACGGCTGCGCTCCTCACCACATCCGTGCGGCTGGGCGCGATGAGCGCCAACTCCACGCCGACGCAGCTGAGCGCGGTGAGCGATTTTGGACGCTCGTTGGGTTTGGCCTTCCAGGTCATCGACGACATCCTCGATGTGACCCAGACCAGCGAAAAGCTGGGCAAAAGCGCGGGCAAAGATATCACAGCCCAGAAGGCGACCTATCCGGCCGTCATCGGCCTGGAGAAGTCACGCCTCGAAGCAGGTCGACTGACCCGGCAGGCGCATGAAGCCTTAAAACCGTTAGGCAAACGGGCGGAAACCTTGCGGGCACTCGCGAACTATTTGCTCGAGCGGGAATACTAGCCTCTCGCCTCCTGCAATGTGGCCCACGCTTGGCATGCGAAGCGATTAGGCGAGCGCTTGGTTTGGATCGATCTCAGCCGTGATAGGAGTGAATTCGCCCTGCTCGAAATGGAGCTGCGCGGCGAAAGCGATCATAGCGGCGTTATCCGTGCAAAGCCGTGGAGCAGCGAAACGCACCTGCAATCCCGCCCTCTCACAGCCTGACGACATCCGGGCACGGAGCTCGCTGTTGCAGCTCACGCCTCCACTCACCGTGACCAATTTCTTCCCGCTCGCGCGGGCCGCAGCCATAGTCTTGGCCACGAGCACATCGATCACCGCGCGTTGAAAGGAGGCGCACACGTCCCGGTAATCTTCTTTCGAGATTTTCGGAAGCAGATAGCGCACAGCCGTCTTCAATCCACTGAAGCTAAAATTGGCGTCGCCGGAATGCAGCATGCTGCGCGGCAAATCGAATCCGCCGGCATCGCCACTCCCGGCCCAGCGCTCGATTTCCGGGCCGCCCGGATAGCCAAGCCCCAGCATCTTGGCCACCTTGTCGAACGCTTCGCCCGCCGCGTCATCGACAGTTTTACCAAGAATGCGATAGTCGCCCACGCCTTTGACCTCGACCAGCAAGGTGTGGCCGCCACTCACCACCAGCGCAACATTTGGCTCAACCTTACTCTCGCTCGTTCCGTCGCAAAACGGTGACAATAGATGACCCTCGAGGTGGTTGATGGCGAGGTAGGGCTTGCCGAAACCGAGCGCGAGGCCTTTGGCGAGCGACGCGCCGATCATGAGCGAGCTGGCCAGCCCCGGACCGCTGGTGGCGGCAAAAGCGTCGACTTGAGAAAGCGAAAGATCGGCTCTCTCCAGCACTTGCTTCAACAAATGCGGGGCATGCTGCAAATGCTGGCGCGAGGCGACCTCCGGCACCACTCCGCCATACGGCTGATGCACCTCTGCTTGAGAAGCGACCTCACTGCTCAGCAGTTCCCGCCCGCGCATCAAGGCCATGGCGGTTTCGTCGCAGGAGGTTTCTATGGCTAGGAGGAGAAAGTTCATTCGTTCGCCAGGGCACAGATCTCAGACGGCGACAGCAGCGCGGAAATTCACCCGGTCTGCGACACTCTCAGTCTCCGCGGCAGGAAAAACGAGCCGCGCTATTTCTTCACGGCCTCGACCTTAGGCGAGGTTTGCTGCGCGTAAATCATGACTCCCTTGAGAGCATCAAGCGCGCGCATCATTTGCAGATCCTTGGTCTTGATGAGGTTGGTCGCGTCAGCGGCGGAGATTCTGTCACTATTGCGCAGTGAAGCGACCGCCCGATCTTGGTCCGGGCTGAGCGGCACGAGGATGTTTGGCACGACCCCATTTCCCTGGATGACGGTTTTGCTCGGCGTGTAGTATTTTGCCGTCGTAAACCGTAGGGCTGAGCCATCGGGCAACTGCATGACATTCTGGACCGAACCTTTGCCGAAGGTCGTCTCGCCCACCACGATCGCGCGATGCAGATCCTTGAGCGCGCCGGCCACGATTTCCGACCCGCTCGCGCTGCCTTCATTGACCAGAACCACGAGCGGGAAACGCGGGCGCTCCTTCGCGCTCCCGGGAGTGGCATACTCGTGCTGCTGCGAGGACGCGCGGCCCTGCGTGGAAACGACCTTCGTATTGGGTGGCAATATCTGGCCAAGCACGTCAACGGCCGAATTGAGCAAACCGCCCGGATTATTGCGCAGGTCGAGGACGAGCGCCTGCATCCCCTGCTTTTGCAATCCATCAAGCATTTTGCTGAAGTCCTCCGCAGTGGGCTCGTTGAACTGGACAATCCGGATATAGCCCACCTTGAACGGGCCGGTTAACTCCGGCTCGAGCAAGTTGCCCCCTTTCACGCTCTGCACCTTGATTTCCTTGCGCTCGAGCGGGTAATCCTTGATCTCCTTGGTCGAGGGACGAAGGATCGTAAGCGTAATCTTTTGCCCTGACTCGCCGCGCAGGACATCGATGGCATCCTGCAAACCAAGCTTCTCGGTGGAGGAACCGTTAATCTTGAGAATCTGATCGCCTGATTGAATGCCGGCCTTGGCCGCCGGCGTATCTTCCATCGGTGTAATCACGGTCAGAAGGCCATCTCGCACGGCGACTTCGACTCCGAGGCCGTTAAAACGGCTGCGGGTGTCGTCCTGCATGTCTTTGAAATCCCCAGGATCCATGAACTGGCTGTGCGGATCGAGCGACGACAACATTCCCTTCATCGCGGCATAAATGAGATCGTGATAAGTGACCTTCTGGCCATCCACGTAATCCTGCCGAATCAGTTCCACAGCCTTGGCAAAGGTCGCAATCTCTGAGTAACCGGTGTCTTCCTCGCCCGGCACTTTCGAGTCAGGTTCAGGGTCAGCCGCGCGGGAGATCAAGACGCCAGCGGAGAGAACAAGACCGGCCGCGACCACGGAAGTGCAGATACGAATGGGTAGAAAACGCTTCATAAATTCCATGCTTGGACGACGACAGACCGATTCTCGTTCATTCCCCGGTTTTTGACAATCGGCCGGCATGACAACCCTGCTCCCCGCTTTAAGCTAGGCGAATGAATTTGCCGCTCCGCCTCACTTTGGTCGCCACTCTCTCGCTCGGGAGTTCCGTGCTGGCGAGTGCGGCAGCGACCCCTTCGCCGAAGGCAGAGGCTTCCCCGGCCCCGGCGGATTTCGAGAAAATCGCGAATGAATTCATCGGCGGATACCTGGCTGCCCGGCCGTTGGAAGGTGTGGCTCTGGGTCTGCATCAGTTCGACGGTAAGATTGGTGATTTCAGTCGGTTAGCGATCGATGCCGAAGTGGAACGCCTGCAGCGATTCAGAGATCAGCTGAGCAAACTGGATGCCACCAAACTGAGCATGCAGGAACACATCGACCAGCGCATCCTGCTCGCCGCCATCGCGAGCGAGCTCTTCCAGATCGAGGACATGAAAATCTTCGAGAAAAATCCGATGACCTACGCCGGCGCGCTCGACCTTAATATCTACATCAAGCGCGACTTCAAACCGCTGGAAGACCGAGTGCACGACATCGTCGCGATCGAGGATCAGGCCGCTAACATCATGACCGCGGCCAAGACCAACCTGCTGCCCGTCCTGCCCAAACCCTATGTCGAACTGGCGATCGAGATTGCCAATGGTTCCGCGGACTTTCTCGAGAAGGAACTCGCAGCCGCGGTCAAGGGTGCGAAGGACGAGCCACTCATGGCCGCCTTTCAGGATGCGAACAAGAAAGCCGCGGCCGCCTTGCGCGATTATGCAAATTGGCTCAAAAAAGAAAAACTCCCGAAAGCGGTGGCCGATTTCGCGGTCGGCCCCGAGAATTATCAGAAATTTCTCGCCAGCACCGAGTTGGTTGATCTTCCGCCGGACAAGCTGCTCGCGATCGGTTTGCAGCGACTAAAAGAAGAGCAGGCCGTCTTCGCCAACGCCGCCAAAATCATCGACCCGAAAAAGCCCGCCCTCGAAGTCTTCAAGCAAATCCAGAACGAGCATCCCAAACCAGGCGAGTTGATTGCCGAGGTCGCGAAAGATCTCGATACGATCCGCCAATGGGTGCTCGACCATCATATCGTCGGCATCCCATCCGACGTGCGCGCAACCGTGACGGAGACGCCGCAATTCGATCGCTCAACCACCTTTGCCTCAATGGACACCCCGGGGCCGTTCGAGAAAAAAGCGACGCAAGCCTATTACTACGTCACGCCGACCGAGAGCGATTGGACAGACAAACAGAAAAACGAGTGGCTCACGTCATTCAATTATTACACCACCGACGTCGTCTCGATTCATGAGGCCTACCCGGGGCACTACGTCCAGTTTCTCCATCTCAACGCCTCGCCCGCGACCCAGGTGGAAAAGATCTTCAGCAGCTACGCCTTCGTCGAAGGCTGGGCGCACTACACCGAAAAGATGATGCTCGATGAAGGCTTTGGCATCGCGCCGAACCCGACTCCCGAACAGAAAATAAAAGCGGCGAAGTATCGCATGGCGCAGGCGGACGAAGCGCTCCTCCGGCTCTGTCGGCTCTGCGTGTCGATCAAGCTGCACACCCAGGGAATGTCCGTCGCGGACGCGGCCAAGTTTTTCCACGAGAACTGTTACTACGAAGAGAAACCCTCGCTCGCGGAAGCGATGCGCGGGACCTTTGATCCCGGTTACCTCAACTACACGTTAGGCAAGTTGGAGATCCTGAAGCTTCGCGACGACTACAAGGCGCAGGAAGGAGCAAATTTCTCGCTCGAGAAATTCCACGATGAAATGCTCGATCACGGCGCACCGCCGCTTCGGCTCTTGCGCGAGATCATGCTCAAAGATCCGGGTAAGTGGGACGCGGTCCTGTAGGCGGTTCGCAGGAACCGCTAGAGGAGCTCGTCCTCGGAGTCGCCATCCTCCTCCGGGTCGTTAGGCAAGAGTTCCGGCAGCATCGGCTCGGGATGACTCGGCGAGCCTTCCACATTATGCAGTCTCTTCTTTAAGACTCGGGAACGCCGATCGACTTCATCGATCTTGTTTGAGGCTTCCTGCAGCTTCTTCTTCACCCCATCGAGCACCCCGCTGAATTTCCCAAACTCCGTTTTCACCGAAGCGAGCAGGCTCCAGACTTCGCTGGAGCGTTTTTGGATCGCGAGCGTCCGAAATCCCATTTGCAGACTGTTGAGCAAGGCCGCCAGCGTCGTCGGTCCGGCAAAAATCACCCGGCAATCGCGCTGCACCTGCTCGACCAGCCCGCCGCGCCGAATCGCTTCCGCATAGAGGCCTTCGGTGGGTAGGAACATGAGCGCAAAATCGGTCGTCCGCGGCGGGTTGATGTATTTCGAACAGATATCCTTCGCACTTTTGCGCAGCGCGTTTTCGAGATTCTTCAGCGCCTCATCGGTCGCTGCGAGATCGGCTGATTCCTGAGCCGAGACCAGTCGCTGGTAATCTTCGATCGGAAACTTCGCATCGATCGGCAACCAAACCGGCGCACCATTCTCATCGCCGGGCAGCCTCACGGCGAAGTCGACCATCTCGCCGCCCCCGTCGCGCGTTTTGACGTTACGCGCGAACTGCTCGTTCGTCAGCACCTGCTCGAGCAACGTCCCGAGCTGCACTTCACCCCAGCCGCCGCGCGTTTTGACGTTGGTCAGCACGCGCTGTAAACCGCCAACGTCGCTGGCCAGTTGCTGCATGGCGCCGAGTCCTTGGTGCACCCGCTCGAGACGTTCGCTCACCATTTGAAACGATTCGCCGAGCCGTTTCTCGAGCGTGCCCTGCAACTTCTCATCCACCGTGGCGCGCATCTTCTCGATCTGCCGCGAGTTATCCTCCTGAAGCTCCTTCAAGCGCGAATCGACCACCGAGCGCAGGCTTTCCAGCCGGGCCACGTTCGTCTCCGTCAGTTTACCGGTCTGGCTCGCGACCGTTTCGAGTTGGCTTCGAAGGATATTCCCGATCTCCGAGATCGATCTCAGATTCGTTTCACCTAACGAACGCAGCGATTTGTTCAACTCCTCCCGCTGAGATTTGGCGGCGTTCGCCGCTTCTTCGCGGCTCCTCGCTGCCTCCTCGCGCAACGCCCGTTCTTCACGTTCCTGCGCCCGATCGAGAGCCTCAAAACGTTGAAGCAATTCGCGACTGCGCCCTCGGCCCAACATAAAGATTGCGCCCATGACGATCGCGCCAGTAATCAATCCCAGAAGGGCGGTGAGAATTGGGTCCACTTCTAGCGATTAACAGTGACAGGTGACGCTTTCAAGCCGCCGACTCGCATCCGCCGGTGGAGCGAGACTTTGCCGCGCCTGGGAGAGGCCTTTGCCAAGCCAGAGCAGAAACAACCCGGCTCGACAGAGTCTCGCTCCACCAACCAGCCGACGGATCCGTTTAGAACGACAGCCGGACTCCGCCGTAGGCCGCCCGCCCCAGCGCAGGGAAGCCATAGACCTCCGAGTATTTCTCGTCCGTCAAATTATCGACCCGACCGAAGACGCTGAGGTGCGAGTTCCAGGCGTATTCCGCCGCCAGATTCACAAATGAATAATCCTCGATATCGAAATTCGGGCCGCCGAAGTTCAGCTCCTCGCGAGCGTTAACGAACTTCGCTTCCGCTGTCGTGCGCAATTTCTTAAACCAGAGATAAGACGCCGAGACGTAGAATTCGTTGCGCGGACGGCGTGGCAGGCGCGCGCCCGGTAATTGCGAGATATCCGCCGCGGACGTCTTCTCGGCTTCGAGATAAGTGTAAGTCGCGGTCAGGCTGAGATTCTCAATCGGTCGCGCGTGCAGCTCGGTTTCGATGCCTTGTGTCCGCGCGGCGCCGAGGTTCAGAGTATCGAACTGCCCGTTGAAGCCGATCACGTTGGAGAGATCGTTGTGAAAATAAGTCGCGCCCACCACCACCCGATTGTCCCAGAGTTGCTGCATCACGCCCGCGTCAAACCCGCGCACCTTTTCCGGATCGAGATTGAAATTGTTCCCGAAAATCTTGTCCTGGCTCGTCGGTGGGCTGAACCCGGTCGCGTAGCTCGAATGCACCACCGTGTTAGTGGCTTTGATCGCGTAGCTGCCCGCAACGCGATAAGTCCAGACACTGCCAAACTGGTTGAAATGATCGTAACGTCCACCGGCAACGAGATCCAATCCCTCAAGCGGCGTCGCGCTAGCCTGCACAAAACCGGCCACCTCCTGGGTATGATCGCTGATGAAAGTCGGTTGCGCTCCGAAGAGTTGCGAAACAAACGGCCGTTCCTGCCCGGCCTCGACATCGCTGTAGAAAAATCCACTCGTGAGGGTGAGCCATTTCGCGGGTTTGAGGTCGTTTTGGTAATCGATCGTGAATCGCTTGAAAAGCGCGCGCGTCGGCCCGACGAAGCCGTCCTCGTTCGGATCGTTCAACTGTCGCTCGTGGTCGTAGCTCACGATCAATTTATGCTCCCACCAATCGACCGGCTGGTAATCCAGATGAGGCGCAATCAGCCAGCGTTCGGTCAGGAAATTATCCAACGGCTTCGGATCGAAGATGGAATTCGGATTGCCGGTGTCGCTTAACGAGTAGGTGAACAGGCTGCTCAGCCGCAACTGCTCGTTAGGCGACCAACCGAGGTTCGCGACCGCGCTGGTGTTGCGATATTCATTGTTTGGCCGGGCATTATCCGTATCGAGCCGGCTCACGCCGAGCGAGTAATCGAATTGCTTCCAACTCCCGGAAGTCTGCAACGACTCACGAAAGGTGTAGTAAGATCCCGCCTCCGCGCTGATGGAGCCCGTCGGCGGGCCGCTTCCCTGTTTCGTAAAAATCTGAATCACCCCCGCCAACCCACGCGGGCCGTAGAGAGTACTTTGCGGACCGCGCACGACTTCAATCCTCTCGATATCGTCCGTGGTGAAATCGGCGAAATTAAAAAGCCCCGCCAGACCTTGGTTGACCGGGATCCCATCGAGCAACACCTGAGTGTGTTCGCTCTTCAGGCCCCGGGTAAAAACCGAGGTTAATTGACCGGGCGCACCGCTTTGCACGACCGACAACCCGGGAACCTCGCGCAGCGCATCCGAGACGCGCTTGATTTGCTTTTCTTCCAAATCCTCCGCCGTGATCACACTGACGCTGGCGGGCGCCTCCTCCTCTGGGACGGGAAGCCGGGTCGCACTGACGACAATCTCCTCCGACCCGGCAGGGGCGACAGCATCCTGGGCGGCGGCAATGCCAGACAACATCCAAAAAGCTAACAGTGCGATGCCATACAGCTCCAAGGAGCGCACGCGCCTCGCATGCTCTTTGCGGCGCCCCGCCGCGAAGCCCTTCCTGGGTGTCGCCGCACAATGAGCGACATCTCCGCTCTCATCGAAATCCCTACCAAAAGTTCGTCTTGGCGAAGCGCCAAAACCAGCACGCGAGGCACGTGCGCTCCCCAACATTCGCGGCAACGCCGCTCTGTCTTTCGCTGACAACATAACAATCTACCTCCAAATAAAAGAGAGGCGGACGCGTCACTTGCCAGCGGCT
>JBPCLK010000096.1:0-11166 GCA_051003355.1 Chthoniobacterales bacterium
TGAAGTTCGGAGATTTCCAAATCAAGCACACGTGCGGCCTTTTCAATGTAGTCCATCGATTTATAATTGTGGGGCGAGGGCCGAGCGCGAGCAAGCCAATGCGCGCAGGCTCAAGTCTTAGGAAAACAATATGAAGAAAACATTCCTCAGCATTCTATTGGTGGCCGCGACCAGCGTGGCTTTTGGACAAGGGCAAGGCGAGCTGACCACGACCACAACGAGAACCACCACGACGGGAGAAGTTACGACGACTTTGCCCAAGCCGCGCCCGCCTCAGGCCGCGCCCATCGTTCCGACCGAGGGAGCCGTGCAGATCGCGCTTCGCACCGGGAATCCGATCCAATTGATCAATCCGGCCGCACCAGCGCGATACGGCAACGCGCAGGAGCACGTCTCGCATGATCCCAAGAATCCGGGCAAGCCAAAAGGGATCGTTCTTTTCGCCTGGAGCTTCTGAGAGTCAGGCATTTGAATGATCCGCGCTAGCGTTGAACGTTAGGCGTGTCTGAGCGCTCTCCGACTGTCGTCGCCAGTTACTGCGCGACATTTCTCAAACCGGAGATGTTGCACATCTACCGGCAAATCACTTCACTGCGAAGAGTTCGCCCCGTGGTCATCGCGCAGAAGCGCGAGCAGGAGGTGCACTTTCCCTTCGCGCCTGTTTTCGTGGTCGGAAAACCCGGCACCCATTTTCTGCGACGCTTTTGGTATCGAACTTTGCGAAATGCTCCGTGGCAAGTGTCGCGAGGGGAAGTCGAACAGATCGAAGCCATCTTGGGAAAGACCGAGGCGCAGTTGCTGCACATCTATTTTGGGCACATCGCGGTTCATCTCCTGCCGCTCATGCGACATTGGGGAAAACCGACGGTCGTTTCATTTCACGGCGCGGACGTCCTGGTCGATCTCGACAAGCCTCGCTATCGCGCCGCGACGCGCGAGATGCTCGCGGCGGCTCGCCTCGTCCTGGTACGTTCCGAATCGCTCGCTCGCGCGGTGCGGGAACTTGGTTGTCCGGAAACGAAAGTCCGGCTTCAGCGCACCGGGATTCCACTCTCCGATATTTCCTTCCGCGCGCGGACCTGGCCTAACGACGGCGCCTGGAAGTTTTTGCAAGGCGGCCGCCTGATTGAGAAGAAGGGTTTCAAAACCAGTCTGCGGGCTTTTGCTGCTTTTCAGAAAAAGAATCCGGCCGCCAGTTTCACGATTGCCGGGGAAGGTCCGTTGCTGAGTGAGTTGCAAGCGCTGGCCGGCGAGCTTGGGATTGAAGACCGGGTGCGGTTCGCAGGGTTTCTTGCGCAGAATGAACTGCGCGAAGAATTCTATCGCGCACACCTTTTCCTGCATCCAAGTGAGCTGGGCGCGGATGGCAACCAGGAGGGGGTGCCAAATGCGATGCTCGAGGCGATGGCCAGTGGTCTCCCAGTCTTCGCCACCAAGCACGGCGGGATCCCGGAAGCCATCGATGACGGTGTGAGCGGGACTCTGGTAGAAGAGCGCGATCACGAAGGGCTGGGTGCCGCCTTGCTGGCCGGGACAGAGCGACCAGAGGCATTGCAGAGATGGGCCGAGGCCGGCGCGCGCTCGGTAGCAGAGAAATTCGAGCAGGCCACCCAGGCCCGCGTCTTCGAGGAATTATATTTTGAGGCGATCGGCGCCTCCGATCTACGGACTTAGGCTACCGAAAAATTCAGCCAGCTGCCGGGCCACGGTCTCGAAACTGAGCCTCTCGCGTGCCCGCGCCTGCGAATCCTGAATGATCTCTGCCTGAAAAGCTGAATCAGCCAGGAGGCGCGAAGCCAGCTCTGCTAATTCGCCTAACGAACGGCCGTGACCGCAGGTGCTGGAGAAGGCGATGCGGTCAATCGCACCGTTGCCACCTACGCACGGTAGCCGACAGAGCAAAGCGTCGCCCGCCACCTGACCGGGCACGGCGCTCTGATCTGCCTGCAGGACGATCTGATGCCGGGCCATCTCGATGAGGTATTCGCGGTAAGGCAGCCGACGCTCGAGCAGGCGCAGCGAGCTGGTGGAAAAGCCCAGCGCCTCCAGCGTTTTCCGCGTCCGACGCGGATTGTCGTCGAAAGCGGTGACGGGTGCGTCGAGTCCGAGTGCCAGGATGAGGGCCGCGAAGTGATGGCGCGAAGGCACGTCCCATTCTCGTGTTCCGATAAAAATGCCTTCCCGCTCGCTCACTGGCTTGGAAAAATTCCAGCGCGAATCGTGCAATGGATAAGGCGTGGGAATAAAGCGACCGCATCCGTAGAAGGAGACAACTTCCGGAGTAGCCGCGAGACATTCGTCCGCTGTCTGGACGATCTCGCGAAACCGGGCCGCGCGTTTGGGATTCTCTAGTTGCTGCGCGATCTGGTGCAGGCCGGTCTCTTTCAATGAAACAACGACAGGCAGACCAGCCTTCTTCAGCGCGGAAAGCGCATTTTGCGTCTCCCTGAAATCACCCCGCAGGAGGAGGAGAACTGGCTGGTTCGCCGCCACAGCTTGCTCGACATCGCGCTCGAAGAGCCCGCCGGTCGCCGCGGCGTAAGCGTGGAAATTTACCGGCGCGTGCGCCCGATCGTCCGCAGTGTTCTGCCCTAACGAAAAATCCTGGTGCTGATCGCGGCCCCCGGGATTGAGCACCGTGAGCCGAAAACTCTCGTCTTTGTCGCTAGTGGTCGTCACCGAAATCGAGCGGCTTGGGCGGTTCGTTTTGCAACAGCGGCTCGGCGTTGGATTCGTCGATCGGTCGCACGGGTAGCGCCTTGCGCACCTGGATATTTTCGTTAGGCGAAGGCTCCACCGCGATAGCTCGCTTAATCGGTTTGTCCGGGTCGAGTCCGGGCTCGTTATGGCCTCCTGCGCTTGCGACCTTGTTGGCCTTAAAGGTGGAGCCGATCGCTGCGTAGGGATCCTCCGTAGCCACCAGCGTGGGGCCCTGCATGACGACCGGTGTCACTTCTTTCGTATCGACCGCCAACGCGGCGCGCGGCCATTGGCTTTCGTCGAAACGCTTGACCAACTGGCTTCGAACGGAGTCGCTGTGGACGTCGCAGGCGTCAGTTGGCATTTGCTTATCGTCGGCCAGCTCAACATAACTGGTACGACGCTTCACGATATCGCCGCTCGCGCTGCGCGCATCTTCATAGCACTTGTCCGTGGCGAGCAAGCCCGACTTCGAGCAAATCTCGACCCGATGAATGCCGGCCGGGACGTGAAAAGGCTCCGGGGTGAAATGGGCGCGCGAGGCATTCATCACATCCACCCAGACGGGCAGAGCGATGACACTGCCAAAGGCGCCGCGGTAAATTTTGGAAGGTTTATCGAAGCCGGCCCAGACCGCGCAGGTGACCGCCGAGTCGTAGCCGGCGAAAAGCGCATCGGTGAAATCGTAGGCGGTGCCGGTTTTGCCGGCGGCGGGAAACTTTTGCAGCCCGTACTTTTGATAAGCAAGCTGGCCGGTTCCTTCGATCAATGCGTCCGTCAGGCAGGAGGTAATTTCGTAGGCGACGGCGGGCGAGACGACCTGTTCGCGCTTTTTGGGCTTTTCATTTTGCCAGACGACGTGTCCATCCTTGTCCTCGATGCGGTCGAGGATATGCGGCGTCGCCGAGTGCGAGCCGTCGTTAGGAAAAATGGTATAGGCGCGGGCCAGCTCGGCCAGTGTGATCACGCTGCTGCCCAGGAAAGTAGCCGGGTAAGGGCGCAATTTGCTCTCCACCCCAGCGGCGTGCACGAGGTGCGTGACGCTCTCCAGTCCGGCATTTGTGCCGATCCGCACGGCGGAACCATTTTTCGATTTCACCAAAGCCTCGCGCGCGGTGATCGAGCCTTCGTAGCGGTTGTCGGAAGTTTCCGGACCCCACTCGCCGAGGATGCCGGTGGTGCCGCCGATCATGACGGTGCGATTATCGAGTGCCGAATCTTCCACCAGCGAGCCGGGGTAAAGACCCTTGGCGAAAGCGGCCGCGTAGACGAACGGGAGCATGGCGGTGCCAGGAGGACGCCGGGCCTGCAGCGCGCGATTGTATTCGTTATGCTCAAAGTCGCGCCCGCCCACCAGCGCCAGAATGCCGCCGGTGGCGTTGTTGAGGGCGATGACGGCGCCCTGCAAGTATTCGGGTAGCGGAGGTGCGCCTGTCTTTTCGTTAGACCCTTTCCTGCGACGTTCCTGCAGGAGCGCGGCGTATTGCGCGTAGGTCTGATGATGGTAGTCCGGAGTCTCCTCGGCCTTGGAGAGCTGTTCTCGCAGTGACTTTTCAGCCGTCTTCTGCATCTCGGCATCGATCGTGGTGTGGATGCGAAAGCCGTCGCTCATGGCCCGATCCCAGCCGACGGCCGCGATGACCTGCTGCCGAATGTAATCGATCGCGTAATTCTGTCCGCGGGCGTTCTGTTTGTTCCCGACGGTCAGCGGATCGGCCTGCGCCTGGCGCATCCTGGCCTGATCGATGAAGCCGAGCTCTTCCATGCGCGTGAGGACAAAGTTGCGCGCGTCGCGCGAAGCGTCGCGATCGGACCAGGGCGAGAGTTTGTTAGGGCTTTTGATCAGGCCGGCGAGGGTGGCACATTCCGGGAGCGACATTTCGCGGGCTGGTTTATCGAAGTAACCGCGCGAGGCGGCCTCTGCGCCGTAGAGCCCGCCGCCGAAATAAATTCGGTTCAGGTAAAGCTCCATGATTTTCTGTTTTGAGAAATTGTCTTCGATCCGCTGGGCGACGAACATCTCGAGCAATTTGCGGCGGAAGGTTCGACCTTTGAGCTCGAAACTATTGCGCGCCAACTGCTGGGTGACAGTGCTCGCGCCCTGTCGGACGTGACCTGCGACGGCGTTCTTGAGCGCGGCCCGGATGATGCCGAGCAGATCGTAGCCGTGGTGCTGGTAGAATTTATTGTCCTCGGTCGCGATGATGGCGTTGACCAGCTCCGGCGGCAATTGGTCGTAGGGGACGGTCTCGCGATTCTCGACGTAGATCTGGCCGAAGATCTTATTGTTGCGATCAACGATGACGCTGGCCGATTCCATCTTCTCCAAGTGCGAAAGATCGAGCGAGTTCGCCTGGTGCTGGAGGGTGATCGCGGTGGGGATAAAGTAGAGGAAACCGGCGGCGAGGAGGCCTGCGAGGATGAAGGCAGGGATGTAGAACCACCGCCGCTTGTACCAAGGGCGATCGTGATCGGAGAATTCCGACGGCGAGAAGTAATCAACAGGCATGCAGCGAGCGGGCGAGAGCCGGGGATTTTGCGAACAGGGGGAGTTTAGCGGTAAAGTTCGGCAAATGCCAAATGGGCGACTCTCGAATTCTGGTCGACCCCTTGCCGGCTGTTATCTTGTCCCCGTATCATTGTGTCCGATCAACCGCTCGTAGGAATAATCCGAGACGCCATCCGCCGCGGCGGGTCGGTTTCGTTTGCCTGGTTCATGGAGCAGGCTCTTTACCATCCGGAGCACGGTTATTACAGTTCGGGTAAATGCGCCATCGGACGGGGCGGCGATTATTTTACCAGTGTGAGCGTGGGCCCGCTCTTCGGGATCATATTGGCGGGGCAGTTCGCGGAAATTTGGCAACTGCTCGGCCGGCCCGAGGATTTCGTTCTCGTCGAGCAGGGGGCGCATCACGGGGAATTTGCCACCGACGTTCTGGAATCAGCGCGCGCGCGCGCGCCCGAGTTTTTCGCGAATCTGCACTACCGAATTGTGGAGCCTTTCGACGTCCTCCGACGGCGCCAGGAAGGAGTCTTGCGGCAGTTTGTGGGCAAGGTCGAGTGGTGCCGCTCGCTCGAGGAACTGGAGCCGTTCACCGGAGTGCATTTTTCCAACGAACTGCTCGATGCTTTTCCGGTGCATCTGCTCGCCGCCGGCGGGAAGGCCGACCAGCGAGAGTGGCGCGAGCGAATGGTCGAGCGCACGTCCTGTGGCTTTACCTTAGTAGAGCGACCGATCACCGATCCGCGCCTGCTGAGTCGTCTGGAGAAACTTCCGCCCGCTCCGGCTGGCAACTACGAGACGGAGGTTCGTCTCGCCGAGCTGGACTGGATCGACATGGTCGCGCAAAAATTACGGCGCGGAGTCATCCTGGCAGCTGATTACGGGTTCGCTCGCCCGGACTTTTACAATCCGGATCGCACCACCGGGACACTGCAATGTTACGCCGAACATCGCGTGATCCCTTCGCCTCTGGAAGGCGTCGGTGAGGTAGACCTGACCACTCACGTCGAATGGACGAGCCTCGCCGAGCGCGCCGAGGAAAGCGGGTTGGGCGTGGCCGGCTTCACGGATCAGCATCACTTTCTGACCGGCTTGCTCTCGAGTCAGCCCGAGTTGGCTTCCGCTGGCGCCGAGAAAAGTCGGGCTTTGCAGACCCTCATCCATCCGGAATTCCTGGGCACAAAGTTCCAATTTCTCGCGCTCAGCCGGGGACTGCCGTCAGAGGCTTCGTTAGGCGGTTTTCGTTTCGCCGCCAATTCAAGGGCCGCGCTGAATTTGGACTAATCAATGTGGGAGGGGCCTTAGCGCCCCGATGGATCAGCGCGCTGCCACACTTTCGCGGCACCACATTGTCTCCTACCGAAGGGGTGAGCCTTCGTTCTCGACGTGCTCGATTTTGCCCCCGGCCTGCTTGATTAAATCCAAGAGAGCTTCTTTTTTTGTCCGCGTTGGGTCGTAACACAGAGAGATCTTTTTGGGACCGATGTCGCAGGAATCAATCGCGCCCGGCTCCATTTTATCCATTGCATCGCGCAACTGCTTCTCCTGCTCCGGGGCGAGCGGTTCGGAGAGCTCGACCTCCGCCGCCATGTATTCCTCCGCGCCGGAGAGCTTTTTCTCGTCGTCGTTGTCCGCCATACCCTCGAATCGTTAGCGGTTGCCGATGTGGATGGCGTGCTTGTCAACGGCGAGGGCGGCTTCTTTGACCGCTTCGCTCAAGGTCGGATGAGCGTGCACGGTTCGGCCGAGGTCCTCGCTGCTGCCGCCAAATTCCATCACCGCCACGATCTCGGCGATGAGCTCGGAGGCGGCATGGGAAAGAATCGAAGCGCCGAGGATGCGATCGGTTTCGGCGTCGGCGATGAATTTGACCCAGCCTTCCACGTCGTCGTTGGCCAGCGCGCGGCCGTTGGCGCGGAAAGGGAATTTGCCGATCCGCACCTTGAGTCCTTTTTCCTTGGCCAAGTCCTCGGTCAGGCCGACTCCGGCTAATTCTGGATTGGTGTAGATGATGCCGGGGATGACGTCGTAATTCACATGGCCAGCTTTGCCTGCGATGAGTTCGACGCAGGCGATGCCTTCCTCCTCTGCTTTGTGCGCGAGCATCGGACCGGCGATCACGTCACCGATGGCGTAGATCCCTTTAACGTTGGTGCGGAAAGTGTCGTCGACCTTGATGCGGCCTCGCTCATCCATCTCGAGGCCGATTTTGTCCGCGACGACACCTTCTGCAAAAGCGCGACGGCCCACGGAGACGAGCACTTTATCAGCTTCGAAACTGAGCTCATCGGTGCCCTTGGTCGCAGTCGCCACGGCGCGGCCGTTGGCGACCTTGACCGCGCCTACTTTGGTCTCGAGGTGGAACTTGATTCCCTGCGCGCTGAGGGCGCGCTGAAGGAGATTCGCCATCTCGAGGTCGAAGCCGACGGCGATGCGCGGCAGAAACTCCACGATGGTCACTTCGGAACCGAGCCGACTCCAGACCGAACCAAGCTCGAGGCCGATGGCGCCCGCGCCGATGACCAGAAATTTTGCCGGCGGCTGTTCGAAGCAAAGCGCCTCAGTACTACTGACCACGGTTTTCCCGTCGAAGGGCATGCTCGCAAGGTTGATCGGCACGCTGCCGGTCGCGATGATGAGGTGATCGGCGGCGACCTCGGAGGCTGCACCTTCGTTAGGTTGGACGCGGACTTTGCCTGGCTCGATAATGGTCCCGAGGCCGCTAAAAGTGGTGACTTTGTTGCCCTTCATCAAGGCGCGCACGCCGCCGGTGAGCGTCTTCACCACTTTGTCTTTACGACCAAGCATGGTGTCGAGATCGAGTCTGACGTTGTCGAGCACGATCCCGTGTTTGGCGGCCTCTTTTTTGGCGAAAACGAAATGGTCGCTGGAAGCGAGCAGGGCCTTGCTCGGGATGCAGCCGACGTTCAGGCAGGTACCGCCGAGTTCGCTATCTTTTTCAATAATGGCGGTTTTGAGCCCGAGCTGCGCGGCGCGAATGGCAGCGACGTAGCCGCCGGGGCCGGAGCCGATAATGATGACGTCGAATTTTTCCATGGGATGTGAGTTGATCAGATGAAAGGAGGAATCTTCAACTTAAAGGCGTGGCCCTCAGTTGTCATCCCGGGCGGAACCCAGTGCTCGGTCACCGAAACGCAGGATTAGAATCAGAGATCGAGGAGCAGACCGGTCGGATTCTCGATCGCTTCCTTCACTTTGATGAGGAAGGTCACCGCTTCCCTGCCGTCCACAGCGCGGTGATCGTAGCTGAGCGCGAGATACATCATCGGCCGGATCACGACTTCGCCGTTCGCCGCCATGGGGCGCTGCTGGATGCTGTGCATGCCGAGAATGCCGCTCTGCGGCGGGTTGAGGATCGGCGTGCTGAGGAGAGAACCGTAAACGCCTCCGTTCGAAATCGTGAAGATGCCGCCCTGCAAGTCCTCGATCTTGATCTTGCCGTCGCGAGCTCTGGTCGCGAAGTCGGCGATGTCGCGCTCGAGATCGGCAAAGCTTTTCTGGTCCGCGTCGCGTACTACCGGGACGACCAGACCGCGCTCAGTGCCGACTGCCACGCCGATGTCGAAATAGTGATTGGAAATAAAATCGCCGCCTTCGATGCGGCTGTTGATCGCGGGGACGGCCTTGAGCGCTTCGACTGCGGCTTTGATGAAGAACGACATGAAGCCGAGTTTGATCCCGTGATCGGCCTGGAATTTCTCCTGCGCCTTTTTGCGAAACGCCATCACCTCCGTCATGTCGCACTCGTTAAAAGTGCTGAGGATGGCGGCCGTCTGCTGCGCCATGACGAGCTGCGCCGCGATCTTCCGCCGGAGCGGGGACATCTTCTTGCGCGTGAAACGTTCTTCACCCTCGCCGGTCGCTCGAGCAGTTTTTGTTTTCTGGTCTGCGCGCGGTTTTTCCTGATCGTCGGTGCCGTTGGCTTCGGCATCGTTTTTCGCATGCGCGAGCACGTCGCCTTTGGTGACGCGTCCTCCTTTGCCCGTGCCACTGACTTCGGCGGGATCGATTTTCTCTTCAGTGGTCAGGCGTTTGACCGCCGGAGAAAGCACTTCGGCGTTGGCAGAACGCGGTTCAGTTTTTTTCTCGGCTTTCCTGCTGGCGGGCTTGGATTCGCTCGCGGCGGCCGAGGATTCTTTGGGCGGCGTTGATTTTTTTTCCTTCGCCGGAGCAGTCGCCTGGTCGTCGATCATGGCGACCACTTCGCCGATCTGGACTTCCTGGCCTTCGTCCACCTTGGTCTCGAGGACTCCAGCCTTTTCGGCCGTGATTTCCGTCGAGACTTTGTCGGTTTCGAGCGTGAGCAGGACCTCACCGGCCTCGACGTATTCGCCCGATTTCTTATGCCAGACAGAGACAACGCCGCTGGAAATGGATTCACCAACAGGCGGGATTTTGACTTCGATACTCATGAGTCGCCTAACTTAAGCCGAAGAGCGCAGCGGGGTCGAAAGGTTTGTCTACGCGATCTCTTGATAAAGGAATTTCTGAAAGCCCGCGAAGAGCTGGCCGATCTCGCTGGGATCGCCTAGATCGGCCACGGCATCCGCGATGGCGTGGTGATACTTCAAGCGCAGCAACGGCGTGAGTTTCTCCGGTTCGAGTTCTTCCACGCCCGCGCTCACGTAATGCGAGAGCACAAACTCCAGGAAGACCTGCTGCGGTGAGGTGAAATGCGCGCTGATCGCCACCTTGGCCCGTGCCGCTCTCTCCTCGCGACTGATCGGTGGGAGCAAATAAGCGACGTAAGCAAGCACATCGTAGAGGTCGCTCTTCTCTGCTTCGATCAGGCGTTGGAGTTCCAGTAAAGCGCCCCGGCCAAAGCCCTGCTCCGTGAGGCCGGCGAGGAGCGACTTCCGGGTGTTCGGGTCGCTCCAGAGGGTGCGCAGCTCGTCTTCGTTCTGGAAAAAATCAGGCAGCTTGCCGAACAAGCTTTTCAAAAACTCTTCCGCCGACATCGGCTTCCCGTCGGCACTCCAAAAGGTCGTCGCGATCATGTGTTGGATGGTGCGGTCTTTGCCATCAGCCAGCCGGACTTTAATTCTTTCCTTCTGCGGCGGCGCCGGGCTGGGGCCGGGACCGCCAACGGGCGTGACTGGCCCCGGCGGCTTCGGCTCCTTTGGCTCGGGCTCTAGAGGCTCGCCATCCCATTCCGGATCGTTGAAATGGTGATGCGCTTTTACGAAATCGTAGATCGTGAAGTAGTCCTTCCCATCGTAGAGTCGCGTGCCGCGAACAACGGGTTTTTTGGACTCGATCATCGAGTTCACCGGGCGCATGAGCACGATGTTTCGCACATTGCGCGCATCGACTCCGGTCGAGAGCTTCTGCGAAGTGGTGAGGATGGTCGGAATCGTCTTCTCGTTATCCTGAAAGTCGCGCAGGAATTGGTCGCCGCGCGCGCCTTCATCCGCAGTCACGCGCGCGCAATAGTCAGGCTCCCTGCTCGTCTTTAGCTGATTCACCAGATCGCGGACCGCGCGCGCATGATCCTGGGTCGCGCAAAAGACCAGCGTCTTCTCTCGCTGGTCGATCTCCTTCATGAAGATTTCGACCCGTTTCCGTTCGCGCTCTTTGATCTCGATGACCTTGTTAAAGTCCGGCTCGAGATAGCGTCTTCCGGCTTCCACCTCTCCCTCCATCACCCGGTCATCGGAGGAGTAAACGTAGTCATCCAGCGTGGTGGAAATTTGCTTCACCTTAAACGGCGTGAGGTAACCGTCGTTGATCCCTTCTTTGAGTGAGTAGGTATAAACCGGCTCGCCGAAGTAGCTATAAGTGTCCGCATTGGAAAGTCGCTTCGGCGTGGCAGTCAGTCCTAACTGCACCGCGGGCGAGAAATACTCCAGGATGTCGCGCCAACTGCTCTCGTCATTTGCGCCGCCGCGATGGCATTCGTCGATCACAATGAAATCGAAGAAGTCATCTGGATACTCTCCGAA
>JBPCLK010000097.1:0-6923 GCA_051003355.1 Chthoniobacterales bacterium
GATTCTGCCCAAACCGGTGATGAGGACGAAGTCGTCCGCCAGGATGCGATCCATCGTCGCCGCGTCGTTGTTCTTTACCGCAGCCTGATACTCGGTGTCCAAGGCGGCCACGGTTCTCTCGTCGTCCGAACGAACGCTCGCTTGGGCGGTGATTTCGGTTGTCATGAGGAAGGCGATAGTTAGGTGTCGCGACCGTGAGCGAAGGAGAGGACGCCGGACTTCTCAAGATCATGCGCGGGGTATCCTTCCCTCCTCCGCGTCATGTAGGTCCACCCAGGTCTGGATATCGTTTCGGTCGCTCCACCCCGCGCTATTTTTGGCTTCTTGCAAGTCTGCGCTGCCAGAATCGCGCCAGCCACGTTTGACAAGAAAAGCGTTCCACACCTCGATATCTTCTTCGCTGGGCTGGCGACCGCGTTGGAAGCACCAATCCAGAATCTCTTCATCAGAACCGCCTTCAAGGGTGCGAGTGATCACCTCCTCGTATGACACTTCGAGAAAACGGGTACAACGGGCATCGAACAAGGTAGGATCATCCACGCCGACAAAATAACCTTCGTCCAAGCGGCCCGCCGCCTGCAGTCGAATCTTCTCCAGCATGCGGGCGAAATAAATCAGGCCCTTGGTTTCTTGATAATCACTGCACGGTTGCGCCATTCTGCACGGTCCGAAGTGACGGAGACGAGTCAAGGAACCACTTCGTCAAAGGCGGGTAGGCCACTTTGAGAGAGACACAATTAGCGATGGCTTACTGGCAGAAAGTTGTCTTATGTTTGCATCGTGCCAGGCAAGAACGGGACTAAGAAGCGACGCCGCCGTGCTCTCATTGCGTTTGAAATGGTGCGAATCGATCGCGACGCGCCAGAGCCGATCCAGCAACAGCTCTACCGGCAAATTCGCGATGAGCTGAAGTCGGGTAGTTTTAGTCCTAGCTCATCTCGTCTCCCTTCAACCAGAACGTTGGCGAAGGACTTGGGAGTTTCGAGACTCACGGTTAATCAAGCTTTCGCGAAGCTCCAGGACGAGGGTTACTTGAGGACGCGGGTAGGTTCAGGGACTTTTGTCGCTTCGTCATTGCCCGAGACTTTCCTGAGCGCGCGTCGTGCTAAACCTGAGGCGGGGGCTGAATATCCTGCTAGGCTTTCCGAGCGCGTACGAATGATTCCAGACGAACGCGCGGGAAGGCAGTTCGATGATGGGATCGCGGGGCGCCCGGGCGTCTCCTTCGTGCCGGCGTTGGCCGCGCTGGATGAATTTCCGATCGACGTCTGGGAAAGACTTCGGGCGCAAGTCCTGGCGAAAAAAGGGGCTCACTTGCTGCAATATGCTTCCAGCCGTGGTGACGCGGATCTGCGCAAGGCAATCGCGACCTATCTCTGCGATTACCGCGGCGCGCGATGTCATCCCGACCAGATCATCGTCACTGCCGGCACCCAGCAGGCTATGATGATTGCGGCCATGGCACTGGTGAATCGGGGCGAGATCGCGTGGATCGAAGAGCCTGGGTTTTATCAGGCCCGTCGCGCCTTTGGGTTTGCCGGAGCGACGGTGGTGCCACGGCCGATTGACGAGGAAGGAATTACCCTCGCCTGCCCGCCGAAGAAAGCGTCGCCCAAGATCATCTACGTCACGCCGTCTCACCAATTCCCTCTGGGAATGACGATGAGTCTTAGCCGAAGGAAGGCGCTGATCGAGTTTGCGCATCAGCGCGATGCCTACGTCTTCGAAGATGATCACAACTCCGAGTTCCGGTTCACCGGCCCACCTCTGCCCTGTCTGCAAGGGATGGATGACTGCGGGCGAGTCATTTATGCGGGCACGCTGAGTAAGATTCTCTATCCATCGCTCCGACTAGGTTACCTGCTCGCGCCGGAGAAGCTGGTCGAGCCGATGATCAAGATTCGTGCCGTCATGGATCAACACTCTCCCGCGATTGACCAAGCGACGCTGGCGCGCTTTCTCACCGATGGGTATTTTTTAAGTCATATCAAGCGAATGCGAAAGCTCTACGCGGACCGAAGGGAATTCTTCATCACCCATTTTAACAAGTTGCTAGGGAAACATTTCGATCTGCAAATCCCGGACGCCGGATTGCATTTCGTCGCCTGGTTGCGCCGCAAATCGGATTTGCCATTGATCATGGTGGCTTGTGCTGACGTCGGCATCCGGCCGACGCCTCTCTCCTCTTGTTTTATGGAGGCTGAGCCGGATCCTGCGCTCACCTTTGGTTTCGCTGCCTGGACCGGCCCGCAAATTCGAGAAGGGCTGGCGAAGTTCGCTGCGGCTCTTCAGGAACGGCTCTCGGTTTAGCTTTGTAGTCAGGTTTAGGGGCCAGCTCCGCAACGCCGCTTCTGGCTTCATCTGTAGTGTCCGCTGTCTCAGCGGACCAGTTAGTGTGCATTAGCGGGACGAAAGGGAATGCGCTGAGACAGCACACTCTACAGCGCCACCAACCGGCCTGCGTCGAAACTCGCAAGTGGCTCTATCCGGGCCGGGACCGAGATTCTAGGATCGTCTTATGAAATATCCAACAGGAGAAAAACAATCATGAGAGTACGAAAACTAACCAGAGTCATGGGCACGGCTGTCCTATTCGTCGCTTGCTGCGGCGCAGCTCAAGCACGGGCAGGGGATACCGCATATGATGTCTCCAGTCTCGGTTCGCTCGGTGGAACCTCGAGTGGTGGTAACAGTCTCAACGATCGGACCAATGTCGCAGGTTACTCAAACAAACCCGATAACATGAGGCGACACGCGGTTCTCTGGCGCAACGACGCCAGTCATACTTTGGTTGATCTCGGCACCCTGGGCGGACCCAATAGCAGCGTGGTCTGGCCAAATAAAGACACCAAAGGAATCATCATCGGCATCTCGCAAACGGCTGCACCCGACACCTCGGGCGAGATCTTTAGCAGCGGATACTTTTATCCGGGGCCGAAGAACACTGGCTATGTCAATCGCGCCTTCGCCTTTGAGAAGGGGAAGATGCGCGGGTTGCCTACACTCGGCGGCATCCATGGCTTTGGCTCCGCCGTCAACAACCGTGGGATGGCTGTCGGATGGGCGGAGAATACCTGCGTCGATGGGACCTGCGTCCCGCCGCAGATTTATCAGTTCCGTCCGGTCCACTGGAACCTAAAGAACGGCGACAAGATCGGCGAGTTTCCCTTGTTCGATAGCAGCGATACCTCCGGCGCAGCCACCGCCATCAACGACGCCGGTCAGGCCGTTGGCATCACCGGCATCTGCGACCAGGCGATCGGACGTTACACCGCCAAGCACGCCGTCCTCTGGGAGAAGGGAAGCGTAACCGATCTCGGCAATCTCGGCGCGGAATTCTGGAATACTCCGACCGCGATCAGCCAGAACGGCACCGTGGTCGGATTCGCCGGCGTGCCAGGGTTCCCAGAGGGCGACTTCCTGCATGCCTTTGTTTGGACTAAGAATGGCGGGATTCAACCACTCGATCCGCTCCCGGGCGACCTAGATAGCGAAGCCTACGGTATTAATAGCAGCGGCACCGTCGTCGGCGTCTCGTGCGACGCCGCAGGCGTCTGTAAAGGCGTGCGTTGGGATGACGGCGTGGTGACCGACCTCAACAGCGTGAAATCGACCGAGTTCACCGACCGCATCGAGACGGCCAAGGATATCAACGATCGCGGCGAAATCACCGGCCGTGCCATCAGCGACGCGGGCGTGCGGACGAGTTATCTGGCCATGCCGATCGAGTAAATCCGCAATAAATGGGAGCGTGCGCTGCCCTGCGGCGTAAAATGGGCAGCGCATGTCTCCGGCTACAGAGTGGCGAGCGCCTGATCCAGCACTTCGAGAATGAAATCGGCGTCCGCTTTATGAATGCACATGGGAGGCGAGAAGCGAATGGTCTGTCCGTGCAAACCGCCTTTGCCTAACAATAGACCCAGGTCGCGGCAGCTTTCGAGGACTTGCGCGCATTCCGCCTTGGCCGGCTCCTTGGTGGCGCGATCTTTGACCAACTCGATGCCGAGCATCAGTCCTTTGCCGCGAGCGTCGCCGATCACGTTGTGCTTTTCCTGCAAGCGCTGCAGGCCGGCCGAGAGGCGCGCACCCATGGCGAGTGCGTTCGCTTGCAGTTTCTCGCGCTCGATCACTTCCAGGACGGCTTTGCCTTGCGCCGAGACGACCGGGTTGCCGCCGAAGGTGTTGAAATGAATTCGCTGTGACAGCGCCGCTGCGATCTTCGGTGTGGTAACGACCGCTCCTAACGGACAGCCGTTGCCGATCCCTTTCGCCATGCAGACGATGTCGGGGAGGACGCCCTGGGTTTCAAAACCCCAATAATGCGTGCCGGTGCGGCCGAACCCCGATTGCACCTCATCGGCGATGCAAACACCGCCCGCCGCCCGCACATGCTCGTAGGCATGTTTCAGGTAGTCGTTAGGGAAAACGATGCACCCGCCGACTCCCTGGATCGACTCGGTAATGAATCCGGCGATCTGCCCAGGGGTGGCGTACTCGATCAGGTTCTTAACGTCGGCGGCGTAATTTTTGCCAGCCTCGGGATTGTCATGACCCCACGCGCCACGATACGGATCGGGCGTAATCGAGTGATGGACGCCGAAGCTATGCGGCACGTTGAATTTCCAGGTCGAGTGCGCGGTCAGTCCCATGCCTGAAGCGTTACCGCCGTGGTAGGCGTTGCGGAGCGCGATCATGTCGTAATTGCCGGTGTAGGCGCGAGCCATGAGGAGGGCGAGATCGTTTGCTTCCTAGCCGGAGTTCACGAAGTAGCAGACTTTCAGGTCGCCCGGCATCTTGGAGGCTAGTTTCTCGGCATACTCCGCGATGTTCGGGTGCAAGTAGATGGTGGTGGAATGTTGCAGGAGTTCGTTCTGCTCGTGCGCGGCCCGGATAACGTCGGGATGGCAATGACCGACGCTGATGGTGACAATGCCGCCTAACGCATCGAGGTAGCGCCGGCCTTTTTCGTCCCAGACGTACTGCATTTTACCCTCGACGATGGTGAGCGGCTTCTTGTAGTAGAGGAAAATTCCCGGGTTCAGGAATTCCTGGCGCAGCCGCATGATCTCGTCCGGGGTCGGCCCGGTGTAAGGTTGCGGTTGGTGAGCGAAAGGCGGCAGTTCAGGTGTTTTCATAGTTAGAGTCGTTAGGCAAGGTCCGGCGCAATCTTGCGCCCAGCAAGGTAGAAGACGAAGGCGAGCCGAAGCCGGCAAACCTGGCGTAACGGGAAAGGCTAACACAGTTAGGCGCGACCGCGTAGGGGGAGAGTGCCTTGATCGTCACCACAACGCCCGGAAAGTTGGGCAGCGCGGCGAGAAGGAGGGCGGTGAGCGCCACCAGGCTGAAACCGCCCGAGTAACGGCAACGCTCGCTCGCACCATAGAGAGCTTCCACAACGAGATCTCTCAAGCGCGGAGCAAGATTCGAGAGTGCGGCGATCATGAGAGGCACGAGCGCAAGCAGAGCCAGCACCGGACTGTGAAGCGCTGCCTCAGTTCCACGGGAACCCTGATCGCACGACCGAAAATCGCGATCGAGGCGTTGGTCACGGCGACTCCGATAAAGGCGTAGAACGTCATGGAGAGTGGCAGCCCGAGAGGTTGTCCGATTTGGTCGCGCCGCGACCGAGGCCCGTGAGAATCAGGAACGGTGCCGCGAACGACTCGAGCCACTTGATCGAATCCATTCCCCTAACAATGACGAAGATATTTATACCGCAGAAAAAGAGGAAGCAGACGAACTCTCTGCCGGAAATCCCGATAACGGGCAGGATCGTGCGCGCGGCTGGATTAAAGCCGAAGATGATCGCCATCATGGCTAGATGGCCGCGCCTCCGATCCACGTCTGGATGCCGAACCAAGCGCAGGCAGCCAGCGCCCGCATGAGCGCGGGAATTTGACATAAAGTTTGGAAGGAAGCTCGCATCAACACCGGGAAGGGGATTCCGTAGGTGGTGCCGTGATGGGCATTGAGCGTCATGGGATGAGGACTATGAGGTTGCCGAGAAGGATTGTCATGACGGCCTGCTTCCAATTCATACCCTGCTCGATCATGCTGCTGGCGAGCGTGTAGGTGGTGATACAAATGGCCTGTTCCACATCGACCACGGGCGGCCGCTCGCGGGGACTGGCGCGAGAACGTCGTTGCTCAAGGCATTGTTCCCAAGAGACGGTAGAGGCGAAGCGTTGGGCGTCGTAGGATGAAGCGTCATGGGCGTGTCACCCTGACAGTCCGGGCGTTGGCAAGTCGAGCGACATGTTCGGTGCACATCGGGCCGGTCCAATCTTGTGAGATATATTTTTTGGCGCTTAGGGCGCTGTTTTCTCTTCTGCGTGAGTGCACGCAATGCGCATCGATCTGAACCTCCGCAGGTTAGCACAGTCCGGGCGAAGGCCGCCGGTGCCACGAAATTTTTTGCGTCGGAGGTCTGAACCTCAGCGGACGCGTTTTTTTCTGAATAAAGGACGCTCTAGATAGTCCTACATGGCATGAAATCGGAATCTCGATTCAACGTGCTCGAGCCGGCGAACGGCATGGGCGCGGCGCCTTCCACCAGCGACTCGACGCCCAGCCTCTTTTCCTAAGCCGTGGAACAAATTCTTGAAATCCCGCCTGTCCTTCCTGCGAAGGTCACTGGTAAGAACGGCCACGCTGTCAAAGCCGGCGCGCCGCGACGAAAGCGTTCCAGCCGATCCCGATCTGCGCCGACTCACGTCGATGAACCAGCGGCCTTGCCGCCCGGCAGCCTGGCCCGCACGAAGTCCTTGATTCTAGCCGCGGTGAAGGTTTGGGAGTTGAAGCGCGGTTTTCGCGACTAGGGTTGGCCTGCGCGATTCCTGAGGACCGTCGCTCGGGGTGTCTAAAGCGCGCTAAAGGACGAGGGTCGTGTCGGGAAGGCAAGTGGGCGTTCTGCTCATTGCCGC